>NZ_JAKKCR010000002.1:0-537042 GCF_021728015.1 Vibrio sp. G-C-1
CATTCTCGCATCGGCAAGTTATCCGCTCAACACCTGCACATTGGAAGGGATAAACAACAAGATAAAGCTAATCAAACGAATGGGGTATGGGTATCGAGATACAGACTACTTCTTCTTGAAGATAAAAGCGGCTTTCCCCGGAAAGCCGCGATGAACCAAAACAAAGCCCGAACCTAGGTTCGGGCTTTATCAATTCAATCTGATTATTACTCGTTATCGATCGCTTTCAGCACTTTACATGGATTACCGACAGCAACCACATTAGCTGGGATGTCTTTGGTCACCACACTGCCTGCGCCAATCACGCTGTTTTCGCCAATAGTGACACCGGGGCAAATGATTACACCACCGCCAAGCCAAACATTGTCGCCGACGTTAATCGGTGTGCCAAACTCAACGCCTTCTTCTACACGGCCTTTCACATCGAGTGGATGACCTGCGGTAAGGATTTGAACATTCGGGCCAAGCAGCACATTGTCACCAATGGTCACTTCAGCCACATCCAAAATCACGCAGTTAAAGTTAGCGTAGAAGTTCTTGCCCAGCTTGATATTCGAGCCGTAATCACAACGAAATGGAGGTTCTAAATGCGCATTTTCACAGCCCGGAATCAGCTCTTGCGTTGCTGCTTCCCATTCGGGTGTGTCAGGAATACTGTTATTAAGTTTTTGAAGCACCTTACGACATTCGATACGAGCGGCATAAAGCTCTTTATCCCAAGCCTGATAAGGTTCGCCTGCTAGCATTTTTTGTTTTTCTGTTTTCACGTTACTTACCTGTTCTCGCATTACTTAACTAATGGTGGTCAATTCATCGACCAAAAACGCAATATCGCACATCTAAATAACAGTGAATAAGGAGTGTTTGAGCTTGGTTGAAGAGATGCGCAGCTCGTCACTTTTTGTAGGTGAAATATGAAATTCGAACGGTGCTAATTTAGCTTCGCTATCGAATCACGTAACACCAAACTGCCAGTGGTATTGATGGTGGTCGCTTGCTCTGTTTCACCGACAATTTGCAGGATCGCCTTTTGCGTCATTTGCTCTAATGGCACACTCACAGACGTTAAGCTTGGCGTTAAAAACGCGCCCACTTTGCTGTTATCAAAGCCGACAATAGAAACATCTTGAGGCAATGAGTACCCAAGTTCAGTTAACGCCTTAATCGCACCAATCGCCATGTCATCATTTTCCGACAAGATAGCGGTGAATGTTGCTTTGCTTTTTACCAGAGCCTGAGCCGCGTGATAACCGCTCTCCATCGTCCAATCACCTTGAACAACTTTGGCCTCATCCAATGCAATACCCTGTTTAGTTAGCACATCTTGATAGGCTTGGTAACGCAGCTCATCGGTCGAAGAGCCAGCTTTACCACGAATCACTGCAATGTCTGTATGGCATTGCTCGATGATGTGTTCAACCATCAAACAAGCGCTCTGATAATGGTCGGTGGTAATGGCATGATTAGGCTTCGACGGCATTTCTCGGTTGAGTACCAGAATCGGTGTGTCAGTGCTTTCGATGACCTTTGCAATCTCGCTTTCGGTTAAGCATTGCGGATAGATGATGATGCCCGCGCACTTCATATCCAGCAGGAAGTTGATCGCCTTTACTTCGTCTTCAGCACTGTGTTTGCCATCGGTGATCACCAATTGGTGATTCGACTTTTCGCTATAAGAAGCCGCGTGATACATCAAGGAAGAAAAGTAAGGGCCATTGAACAACTCATTAGTGATTACAAAGCCGATGAAATTGGTCTTCTTGGTCGCCAATTGCTGGGCCAACAAGTTCGGTCGATAACCTGTTTCTTGAATCGCATCGAATACCTTTTTCACCACATCTGGGCGCACGATGTTCTTGCCATTTAAGACACGAGAAACAGTCGATTTAGATACACCTGCGCGGTTTGCGACGTCAAGCATGGTTACCATTCGCTTCTTTTCCTTTATAAAAAATTAGCCGACATAGGCCGACTAATTCATTGCAAAATGACAGTTCACAGTTCACATAACTGCGCTGGGAAATGCATTCTAAATAGTGGCACCGTTAGATGCAATCACGCCTTTATACCACTCGAACGACTTCTTGCGCTTGCGCTCTAGTGAGCCAGATTGATCGTTGTGCTTATCTACGTAAATGAATCCGTAGCGTTTTTTCATCTCACCGGTGGTGAACGACACTAAGTCGATACAGCCCCAAGGGGTATAACCCATCAAGTCAACACCATCAATCGCAACGGATTTTTTCATCTCTTTGATGTGGTCGCCAAGGTAAGCGATGCGGTAGTCGTCATTAATGCTGCCATCTTCTTCTATGGTGTCGACAGCACCGAAGCCATTCTCGACGATGAACAATGGCACTTCATAGCGCTCATAAAGAGATGCTAAACAGAAACGCAAACCCGTTGGATCAATTGGCCAGCCCCAATCGCTAGACTGGATGAACGGGTTATCGACCGAGTTCTCATGACCGCCGTCCATCGCTTCTTCAGTCGATTGATGAGAAGAAGAATCCAAGGTATTAGACATGTAGTAGCTAAAGCCAAGGTAATCCGCTTTACCTTCTTTCAAGATTTGCTCATCTTCGGGCTGCATCTCAATATTGAAGCCTTTGATTGCCCAGTCACGCTTAGCGTAATTTGGGTAATGGCCACGCACCATCACGTCCGAGAAGAAATAACGATCACGCATCGCTTGCTGTGCCACCATAATATCTTCTGGCTTTGAAGAATGAGGATAGAAAGGCACCATCGCACACATTGCGCCGATTTGAAGATCTGGATTGATCTCGTGACCTTTCTTAACCACCAAAGCACTGGCAACAAACTGATGGTGAACCGCTTGATACATGGCTTCTTGCGGCTTTTCACATTGTGGAAACTTCACGCCAGAACATAACCAACCAAAGATATCTGCTGAAGTATTCATCTGGTTATTTATCTCATTGAACGTCATCCAGTACTTAACCTTGTGCTGGTAGCGTTCCATCACTGTGGTTGAATACTTAACAAAGAAATCGATCACTTTACGGTTCATCCAGCCCCCGTATTCTTTGGCTAGATGGTAAGGCATTTCAAAGTGGCTCAGTGTTACCACAGGTTGAATGTCGTATTTCAGCAGCTCATCAAACAGATCATCGTAAAATGCTAAACCCGCTTCACACGGCTCAGCTTCATCGCCATTTGGGAAAATACGCGTCCAAGCGATACTGGTACGGAAACACTTAAAGCCCATCTCAGCAAATAACTTAATGTCTTCTTTGTAGCGGTGGTAGAAATCAACAGCCACTTGGTTTGGGTAGTTTTCACCATCAATCACACCATCGGTGATTCGACGTTGTACACCATGAGCACCTGCCGTTAATACGTCAACGACACTCACACCTTTACCATTCGCATCCCAGCCGCCTTCTAGCTGATGCGCTGCTACTGCACCACCCCATAAAAAATCGTTCGGAAATTCGTTGTTCATACCATTACCCGCTACAAGTTATTCGTGAAAAAGATCGGGATTAGAGAAGCAATCGCAACTCTGAAACCGATTTCAATAAAAGTAAAGATACAGACTGAAACCGGTTTCAACAATACCTTTTTGATCTTTTTTTGATCACGAAGTGAGATCTAAGGAAAGTACTCATGGTTGGTGGGTAACGTTCGAGAACGCCTACACAGAATGCAAAAAAGCCAGTTCAACGAGTGTTGAACTGGCTTTATATTAGTAGTTAAAGTAAACCAATAAAACAGACTACGACAATGGCAGCTGACGGATCATCTGCTGAACCTCATTGCCATATTTTATTCGTTGTCGTGTCTCTTCGAGTGCGTACATTTGCGTCTTCTTGGCTGCAGGGTTGGCACTTCGACCTTCCGTAACCATGGTATCCGCTGAAGACTTTTCTTCATCTAATCGCCCAGGTATTGTTTTAACCGATGACCAACCTAAACCACCAATCGAGCGCGCCGTCATTATACCTTGATAGATGGTATAGCCTCGGGCGCCCACTTTGACTTGTCCAAGAAGAATCTTGGTAAACCCACCATGAATTGGAGGAGGTGTGTACGTCATCGTCTTACCGCCCTGCGTCATTCTAGTTGCAATAACCTGCCCCTTAGAGCTGCCGATTCGCATCGCTGGGTTCGTTTTAGAGGCCCACGCAAGATTGTACTCACCAGAAGGCCTAATCTTGTTCATCAAACGAGAACCAAGACCGGGCTGAGTGACATCTTCCAATGCCCCACCCGCTCTTACCCAACGTAAGTTCTGAACCGATTTGTAGGCTGAATATCCGCCACTCACCACACCAATGATATCGAATGGAATGGTCGCAATATCGAGTTTATGAGAGATATCCCCATCATCGATAACTCCCGAGGCAATTTGTAAGGCACCACTGGTCATCCCAGCAATACCACCGATAATACCCGCCGCCAATACCAAGCTAGATCCGCCCGTTGGTGCAGCTAAGGCAATACCCACAATACCCGCGATAACCCCAAAAGCACCAAACAAGATCTTACTGATATTCAGATGTCCGCTTGGGTCTGTGAAGTTAATCGGATCGTTATGGCAGTACACATAAGCATTGTGAACCCCCTCATTGAAAGGTGCCAAACTGTCCGGTGCATTGAAGCGCATCAACTTCGGCTGGTAAACGCGATAGCCTTGGCCTAAATGGTAGCCTTGCAGGACAGGATCCAACCACTCGCCATTAAAGCCAATTTCCGAATGAGAGATATTCATCGACTGCGCCATCGCTAAACGAACCGAAGTAGGAAGCAGTGAGATACCACCAGCCACCGCCGCAGTTTGACCAATTTTAATCAGGACCTCACGGCGATTAAGTGGGGTAATAAATACCGAGTCTTTATTGTTCATTTGCATTCCCCGCTTGATCACGTTGCCCATATGGAGAGTAACGGTACATAGACCCTGTTTTACCCGAAGTATTTGACGCGATTACCGAACCATTTTGATCCGTTGCCAATAACGTGGTTTCCGAGTCCATCTCTGACCATTTAGGCACTCCTTCGTGATAGATATACTGAGTGAGTTTGCCATTTTCCTCGATCGAAGCGAGGTCCCCCCATAGATAGTTAAAGTGACGAGATTCAGAAACGGACTGTTGTGTAGACAGTCGGTCGTTGCTGTCATATTGATAGAGCCATTCGGTATTATCAGCTAACACACGCTGTAATCGGTCGAAATTGTCATATTCAAGAATTCGACCATCCGCATCTTGAATCATGTTGCCATTCAAGTCGTATTTCACTGTTACCTGACCGTCGAGTTGTGGATGGGAATGAGTAATACGAGTCAACTGGCAAGGGTCATCCGACTCATAAAAGTAACGAGCGAAATCCTCAGATTCAGTAGTAGCTGTGCGTTGCGTCAGCATGTTACCTAGCTCATCATAGCTCCAATCAATAGACGTCATAGGCTGAGACCAATCGCTCAGTGGGCCCGCGCCGAAGAACTCGACTTTAGTCAACTGAGAAAGGTCATCATAGGTATAGATTTCCGTCAGGTTACCTAAAGTTGCACACTCATTTTTACGAGAATTAAGCAGCCCTAACGCGTTATATTCTTGTGATTGCTCAAAGATATAATTATCGTTCAAGGCTATAGCTCGGTTGACTACGCGACTATATTCATCCCATTCGAGTTCAGTGACTTGGGTTTGACTACCCGATATCAATGTTTCTAGTATCACTCGATCAAACTCATCATATTCGTAGTAAACCGTTGTTGAATTTGAACTCAATTTCACTAATCGTCCGAGTTCGTCGTAGCCATACTGGCGAGTGTCCGTGTCACTATCAATTGCAGCGATCACCCCACCATCGGAGTAGCTGTAATAACGAGACTGACCATCATTCACCTCGGCTTCAGGCAAGCCTTTAGTCGAGTAGGTAATGGTACTTTGATTACCTTCACTGTCCTGACTCCCTGTCGGTAAGCCGGATATTGGATCATGACTGTAACTAGAAGCCTGCCCATCAGACGACTTAGCACTTAGCACTCCCAATTGGCTATCGCGAGTAAATCGCCTTGTTGGGGCTGCCATGCTGGTTTCAGTTTCTGGGATATTGCTGCTATCCGCGTAAGTCCACGCCAATGAAACTTGGGGACTCGCTCCTCTGCGCAGGGATCGCGGTCGTCCCAATCCATCAATATCGCGTTGCCCTAAAGTCACCCCACCAATTTTCAGGTCTACAACTTGTGACTGATCGGTATGTTCAGCGTAAGTGATATCTTGATCGACACCGTTCGCTTGAGTCATGCGAATCACACGATCAAAACGGTCGTAATGGTAATGCTTGGATCGAGCGAGAGGATTCGTTTCTTTAATCAATCTTCCCCATGAGTCGTACTCATAATTCCAACTGTTGATGCCTTGCTCTTTTTTCTCTTCTAGCCCCCAGCTATTCAGAGAACTGACCGTCATGGTCAAACCTTCAATACCTTGGGTTTTCTTACGTGAGGCGAGATTATTGAACTCGACACGACGTTTTCCATTCGCTAACAGAGTCGCTTTAACCTGATCCCACTCATCGTATTCATAGCTTTCTGTTAACACCACAGGCGCCGATCTAGAATGGCGATCAGGCAGCACATCGTAGGTACTCTTGCTTTGGAGTCTGCCCAACGCATCGTACATTTTTGTCCATACGACCGAGCTACCAACTTTAGCCTCTAATTCACGTCCTTGACCGTCCCAGCTTTGTTCGCACAAGTTGCCTTTGCAATCCGTTAGCAACAAGGTTTGTCGACTCATACCAGTATCAACAATGTATTGATACGAACGGGCTGCACTTCCTTCAATCCGTTCTTCAGTAGTTCTACGAAGCGAATCATAAGTAAATGCACAGCTAACTCCGTCTGAATCGACATGACGCGCGAGTTCTCCAATATCAAGGTAGTGCCCAACCGCAAGATTGGTTTTCGTATTGTCGTGACAGGTCAGCTCTTCGTGTTCTTCAAGGACATCGCTATCCAACTCATAGCGATAGTGAGAAATAGCAGAATACGTGCCGTTAGGATGAAGAATGTCATTTTGGACTGAAGCCAATCGGCCGAAAGAGTAGGTCTCACCAGTATCAGTTTGATAAGCGTAATGACTTCTATAGCGTTGGACGTCTTCTTCCAAACTCAGAACCACATCACGATGGCCATTCAGCCCCTCAAGAGAAGCATATTGATAAGAGATCACTCTCTGTTCTGATCCATTGTTGAGCGTACGAGATTTGACGAAATTCACCATACCCGTTGGCGATGCGGGACAACCTGCCTCACCATTTTTAGCGTAGTATTCGTAACGTTCTGCGATGTCATTCTCATCAACGAACTTAAGCATGTTGCCATATTCGTCGTAATCCCATAATCGACTTTGAGCTTGGCTATCCGATCCAGAAAACCAGATTTGTTCCTCTTTACTGATCAAAGAATACTGAGCAGGTTGATCCGAAAACTGCTGGTTATCAATCGCTGGGTATTCCAGCCTTTTCAAATGAACAAGGTCTCCGCTTACCTGCCGGGCTTCTTCAACGAGTAAGTGAAATTGATTGTATGTTTGAGCGGTGACAATAGAGCCATTTTCGATTTTTTGTACGCGATAAGTATATTCGTAACCACGCTCAAGTAAGTTATCAAGCCCTTCACTTAATTCACCGCCACGTACACCGTAACCCATGAAATTGCGGCTATCTGTACCAACACTGTCGTAGGTTGTGGTAATAACTGGCGAATTAAGGGTAAGAACATCGTGTGCAGTAACGGCTGGTAAGTAAGTCATTGAGTTGACTCGAATACCATCAGCCTTATATCTCAAACGCTCGGTCAAGCCACAAGGATGGTTTACCTCATTGATTAACGTATATGAACCAATGCTTTCATAACCGAAACTATAGCTACCTGCTTGTTCTGGTAAATTGCATTTGACGAGCTTGTTATTGCTAAGAGTAAGACTGAAGTAAGCTTCATGGGTACTGCCAATATTAGTAAAAATATTAACGCGCCCTACCGAGATATACTCAACCCATAAAAGTGCGGTCTGTTTGGTTGTTCTGTCATCCCAAACTCTATCTAAGCGCTTATTTTGTCCCACGTTGAGCCAAGAAAAGTAGAGAGCATGACCATTGCTTTGGGTGATCTTAATGATATCGCCATCTTTATCTAAAAGATCAGTACGGCCATTTTTATACGTGATTTCATAACCATTCGCGCTAGACGATACCGAAAAGTCGAGCAGTTTCTTGTAACGAATACTCATCTCTATATTGGCGTTTAATTCAGCACGGTAGGATTGCCCATTTGCAAGATAGAGCTGTTGGTTCTCGATGTCGTATCTTGGGAGATTCAATTTCCAGCCTTTACCGAAACCAAGGTTGTCCGTCGAGTAAGGTGAGAATTGAATGGATATATCGAGGTTTGGTCCCTTAAGCCAGTTACCAATAAGAGAGCCAAGTAAGATTTGATATGAATAGCTTCTGGTTCTTTGGTCTACGCCGCCCGAACAAAAGCTATCAAAGTTAAAAGCGTTTGAAGTCCAATTAGACATAAATTTCCCCTAAAGTGAATGAGTTAGCCCAAATGGCTGAGCTAACTCTGTTTTATCCGAATGTTACTGGCTAACCAGATTCCAATGGGTGTAATCCCATTTCTGGCCGCCACCGGTAAATTCACTTTGAGGATAAATAAGCTTTAGTGGTCCCTTATTTCCGTATTGGTCAAATACAGTAAATCGGTACTCTTTTTGAGAATCATTGTTCGATGTACCGCTATTTGAATAAAGCAATTGGCTCAGAGTCACTGATCTTAGTTGTTGGTTAACTCGCCATACCGCCTTGCGACCTTCGCCAGCGGCGCTATTCCAAACATATTCATCAGATACATTACGCTCTGAACTTGGAGCGAACACATAACCTTTCACTGAACGAAAGCCATTAGTACAATCAGAATAGCAGCCCAACCACTCATCGTTTAGGAACACCTTATCGCTGTCCGACTCGTCGAAGTTATCCATAGCAACCTCGACCAGTTTCACTGAAGTATCTTTGGGCGTCACATAGAAGTTATACATCTCAGCTTTTTCGAAATAGAACCCATCAGCGTTACTCTCTTCCCATACCTTGTCACCTTCTCCAATCTCTGAAAAGTCGGCGGCACTATAGGACTTAGGCTGTACGCTTTGATAGAAGGCACTTGATTCATTTGGATAAGCGCAGCTGTCGTAGTAGTTATTGTCATATTGGCTACCAGTATTGAATTTAACTTTCATACAAACTTCACGATGCTGAGCTACCTCGTTGCTATAAACCCAAGCGGTTAATTTGGTATCAGATGCTGCAACCCGAGAGGTTGGTAGACCCTTAGAGTATCCATAACTGTTCCCCATTTGGTGAGAATAGTCATTTGGGTTCAATGTATACCCCCAGCAATCTCTTCCGTAGGTACAGTCTTTATTTTTGCCTAACTCTTGTTCACTATTCTTAAGGTAAAAAGATATCGCACCTTCTAAGTCACTCTTAGGTACTGTCACTGGTCTGCCGTAACTATCAGCGAAGGAAACTGACACACTAAGTTTGGACTGCATTCTTCCATTGCCATAAAAAGGCATGGGTACGCCGTTGCTTTCATTATGATCAGCCGTTAAGTCATCGGCCACCACATGATAGTCACTATTAATTCCTGCAAAACTTGCACTAGAAAAAAAACACGCTGACATTGCTAGTAACAATGATTTATTCATCGACAACTTCATAGTATTAACTCTACATATTATTAGGTAAGAAATTAAAGAAAAGACAATGATATCTATGGATATAACAACTTTGTTGATAGTTAAATTCCCCCTAGGGTCTTCGCCCTATTTTAAAATTCACACTATCAACGATTACAAGTGCCATTATCCATTCTGATAGCCATTGCTTACACGCCATTTAATTGATTAAACAGACAGCGCTAATTTAATTAATCAATTCATCAATGTAAAATTTCAAAGTCTTCTTAGCCCTAGCCAATTCATAAAACCCAATGAAAAACTATACCAATAAAAAACAACAACTTAAGATTACATGTGTAACATTATTTCAAATTCATTCATGCAATAGCCACACTCAGGATCGAGAGGGAATTACTTTTTATAAAAATCAGCCTATTTATTTGTTGTGACTCGCATCGTTACACCACCTTACTGTTAATAATATCAGCGCTTTTACATTATTTTTATATTAAGAAGAACTATTCGAGATAATTGCCCTTACCAATAAAATGGTAATATTCATTATTAAGCTGATATCCTCAGATATCTACCGCGTTCGTTAATTACGTCAAAATATAAAAACCACCATAAAATTACCACTATGTTCAATTATTAACCGACAAGATGGTAATTTATATGCTTTTATCTAATTTCTATTAATATAATTAATGAAGAGTTAATGAGTTCTTATTAATGATCTCTTTCAATATTTTGAAAAACCTGTTTGCCCCTCTACCAGGGTAGACTTTAGACTTAACACTCTACAAAGCGAATCTCTGTTCTACGTTGGAACTCGGCTTAGTGGCCATGTTAGGCGCAACAATTGCCGCTATCTGCGTAAGGAAAATGGCGAATGTAGAATAGAAGGTCGTAGTGCTAGCTTATCAAGCCATATTCGTGGGGGGTGTTGCGCTGATTCCGTCGCTTATCGAGTGGCAATGGCCGACGTGGTATAAGATAGTGCTGTTAGTGTTGGTCGGTGTTATTTCTTCTATCGGCCAATGGTTTGGTGTCACCGCTTACAAATGGGGAGAAGCGAGCATAGTTTCAAATATTGGGTACTCACAGATGATCTACTCAATGATTCTTGGTTACTGTTGTATGCCGAGTTGCCAAACACCATAGCGCTGATTGGCGCCGCGGTGATTGTTTTCAGTGTCATTATGCCTTTTGTAATCAAGCTAAATAAAGGTCAATAATTCACGGTTCCATTTGCCCCGACCAATTCGATAGGAACGAATGGCACCCCAACATCAATGCTGCTCAAAATATTGGTCGTGTTGTGATTTGCCAGATTGGTCTTGAGTTCCAGGGTAGAACTGAACGAGTGTCTGGTCGGCTAATGTGAGGTGAATCCAACCCTCTTTGACTTTCAGCCAATTGGTGCCGTTGGTCTTATAGACGGCAGGAAAATTGCCCCAGCCTGACTCTGATACCTGCAGCTCTTGAAAGCGGTTAATCGGCGTTAGCTTATTGCTGGCAAAATCTGCGTCGGTATAGACTGATAAAGGTTCGATAGCATCGTTTGGCTTAAACGTGTAACAGCTGACAGCGGCTGAAATGCGATCAAACCATTGGTAGGGCTGTGCACCGATTAAATCGTAGACCGTGCAATCGTTAAATTGAATGGCCCACTCTTGATGGGCTTTGAAGCCAAGGTAACCTATGGGTTGGGATGGTTCAGGCTTCGAGTCAGCCTCTGGTTCATATACCGGTTCTGAGGTAGCACATCCCATCAGCCCAAGACTAAAAAGGAAAGTCAAAGCACGCTTCATCATTGTAATACCTCAGTTCCGTTAGTGAGTTAAAAGCTATTCAAGCTCCCTCCATTAAACGGTAAGTTCTAAGCGATTACCATCCGGATCGAGTACACAGCTCTCATAATAGCCATCGCCTGTTCTTCTTGGGCCATCTAAGCGCTCATAGCCGTCTTCGACCAAGCGACTTGTAAGTTCATCAACCGCTTGTTCCGAGCCTAATGAAATCGCCATATGAATGAAGCCTGTAAATTGATCATAGATGTCATCTTTCGATTCAGGCACCGAATCCATTTCCATGATCTCTAAACGGCTCCCTGTTTCGAAAGAGAGGAAGTATGAAGAAAACCCTTTGGTTGGGTTGTGATATTTTACGTTGGATGTTGCGCCGAAATAGTTTTCATAAAACTGCTTCAACACGTCGAGTTGTTTCGTCCAAATAGCGATGTGTTCAATCTTCATTTTGTTCACCTAAGTTTGATATCTAGCGCTAGATTACTCATCAAATAAGGAACAATAAACAGAACGAAATTCATCGAAACTGTTCCTATTTAATGGACGCGATCTTATGTCCATAACTGCACAGTATTGGTATCTATGTTTGTGTAATAGTTATCTTGCCTACATAGTCGGTGTTTTACACATTCTGAGATATAAGCCGTGAACTTTATAAAACTAATAACTCTCGCTGCGATATGGGGCGGTTCGTTTCTGTTCATGAGAATTGCCGCTAATCCGCTGGGCCCTGCGGTGCTGATTGAAGCGCGAGTTCTGTGCGCTGCAGTCACTCTACTCTTGGTTTCTTTATATCTGAAAAGGAAGCTTTCTTTTAATGCCCATGCGAAACACTTTTTCATTCTTGGCTTGTTTAATACCGCACTTCCCTTTTTGTTTTTCGCTTATGCCGCGCAGACACTGAACGCCTCGACACTCGCTATCTTGAACTCTACCGCGCCAATATGGGCGGCGATCATTGGTGCGATATGGACAAAAACAACACTCGATGCAAGAGTTCTATTAGGGCTTGGAATTGGGGTAACGGGAGTTGGCGTATTGGTCGGTTGGGATGCGATGAACATTGGCCGTGAGGCTGTGTTTCCTATATTTGCGGCGGTGATGGCGGCCTTTAGCTACGGAATAGCGTCAAACTATACCAAACAAGCACCTAAAGTTGAGGCATTCAATAACGCTCATGGCAGCATGTGGGCTGCGGTATTAATCGTGTTGCCGTTTGTCTTCTTTATGCCGATGAGAGAGGCTCCTGATCTCACCATCACCACATCAGTTCTCTTACTGGGCGCCGTTTGTACTGGCCTTGCTTACCTGCTTTACTTCAATCTCGTTTCAGAATTGGGTGCGCCTTCGGCTCTGTCTGTCACCTTCTTGATTCCTGTTTTTGGCATCTTGTGGGGCAACCTGTTCTTAGACGAAGCGATTGGCCTTAACACCATTTTCGGCTCGGTTCTTGTTATTACCGGTACCATGTTAGTAACCGGTATGACGCCTTCTAGGATGATAGAGAGCGCTAAACAGAAACGAGCGGCAAGAGTAGCTCGCTAATCAAATGCCAATGAGCACTTAGAATATCAGCAATGCATGTTGGAATAACGCTGGAGAGCTAGGCCGCTGACGGTTAACTAATAGAAGCCATTAATCGGCCATGTATTGCTGAATCTTGTTTCTCAACCACTGATGAGCAGGGTTCGGTTCCGTTCTCTTATGCCAAATCATGTATTGCTGCACAGGCAACACCTCAAACGGCTGATCAAGAACTTGAAGCTGGAATCGCTCGGCAAATTGATTAGCAAAACTACGAGAAGTACTGCCGACACAATCAGAGCCAGAAACCAACACACACATCATCATCAATGAGTCACATTCTGAGCTCACTTTTCTTTGTTTGATGGCCTTCTTAGCGAAATAATCAGCCGTATAAAGGCGAGAACGACGCATTCTAAAAGTGATGTGCTTTTCATCGTAATACTGCTCTTCGGTCACGAAGCCATCAATTCTTGGGTGCCCTTTACGAGCAATCAATACCAACTTATCCTCAAGCACTTGCTGGTTCATATAACCATTGACCTGCGGGTAGTGAATATCTATGGCGAGATCCGCTTGCTGCATGCTCAAACTCTGCAGGAGTTCTTCTTCGTTATTCGGCACCATATTGAATTCGATTGAGATATTTCCCAGCGTTTCATCTTGCTCGACAAGCGGCTGAAGCTTGGTTAAACCTATCTCATTAACCAGAAGTCGGAATACATGATGCTGCTGATTATCGAATTGCTTCAAGGTACTAACAGCGCTGGTGATTCCCTCGAGTGCAGGTTCCACTCGGCTTGCTAGTTGCACCGCAGCATTGGTTGGAATGATCCCTCGCCCTTCACGAATAAACAGGTCAGTATCAAGCTGAGATTGGAGTCGCTTCAAGGCTCCACTCACCCCGGGCTGAGTCATACCAAGCGATTCTGATGCAAGCGTGATCGACTTTAATCGATACACTTCTAAGAACACGCTCAATAGATTTAAATCCAACTTTTCCACGTCGCTCACCGTTACTCTCCCTGTCAATGTGGTCTTAATCAATCATAGGTCAGGATTCGTCTTCGCTCCTCAACCATTGCATGACTCAATACATAGCCAATCGTGATGTATTAAATAAAGCTTACTTTATTTTTTGCTATATGTCTTATTCCTATAATCGCCTCAACGAAACAAAATTCTGAAATGAAGAGGCTCTTATGAAAACTTCTCGCACGTTCAAAAATGCATCACTGTTCCTAGCTATCTCGCTGGCATTCCCGGCGATTGCAGCTAACCATGACCACGCACACTTCAGCGAAATTGGCGATCAAGGTGGCAAAAGCGCAACCGAGATGACGACCAAAGCAAACCAAGAGTTCGCAAAAACACTGAACTTTGCCGACACTCGCGCTTTCGACAATAACAACAAAGGTCTGATTGCTAGCTTTGATCAAGAGACAGGCGACATCATTCGTAATAGCTTTAACTTCATCGATCCAAGTGTGACGAATGCAGACCAAGCACCAGATTCAGTAAACCCTTCACTGTGGCGCCAAGCGGTATTGAACCAAGCGGCGGAAGGTTTATATGAAGTTGTTCCGGGTAAAGTTTACCAAGTTCGAGGCGCGGATTTAGCGTCTATCTCTTTCATTCGTAGTGACAACGGTTGGATCGCCTACGACGTTCTTCTGACCAAAGAATCAGCCGCCAAATCACTCGAATTCTTCAAGAACAATGTGCCTGATGGCGGTGAACTGCCAGTCGTTGCCATGATTTACTCTCACTCGCACGCTGATCACTTTGGTGGCGCAAGAGCAATCAAAGACGCGTATCCAGATGTAAAAGTGTACGGTTCGAAAAACATCACCAAAGAAATCGTCGACGAAAACGTACTGGCGGGTAACGCAATGTCTCGTCGTACCGCCTATCAATATGGCGCAACCCTGAACCGACACGAACACGGTATTGTGGATGCGGCACTGTCGAAAGGTCTATCAACCGGTAGCATTACTTACGTCCTGCCGGACTACGAGCTGAACCATAACGAAGAGATTGAAACTCTGGTTATCGACGGCCTAGAAATGCAATTCATGGATGCTTCAGGTACCGAAGCGGCATCAGAAATGGTGACGTATATTCCCAGCATGAAAGCACTTTGGACTGGCGAACTGACCTACCAAGGCATGCACAACCTGTACACGCTGCGTGGCGCTAAAGTACGTGACGGCTTGAAATGGTCTAAGAAGATCAACGAAATGTTAGTCACTTGGGGCGAAGAAACAGAGGTGTTGTTTGCGTCTCACTCAGCCCCAATCTGGGGTGAACAAGAGATTTCTGATTACCTAAAAATGCAGCGTGATGCTTACGGTTTTACTCATAACCAAACGCTTCGTTTAGCCAATAACGGTGTGGTTCTACAAGACATCGGTGACGAGATTTACAAGGTAATGCCAGACAGCATTCAACAGTCTTGGCACACCAATGGTTACCACGGTACTTACTCTCACAACGCTCGTGCTGTGTACAACATGTATCTTGGTTACTTCGACATGAACCCAGCTAACCTTAATCCATTACCAATCGAGCCAGAATCGGTGAAGTTTGTTGAGTACATGGGCGGCAGCGATGCTGTGATTGAGAAAGCACAACAAGACTTCCAAGGAGGTGAATACCGCTTCGTTGCAACAGCACTGAATAAGGTGATTCAAGCTGAGCCAGAGAACAAAGTTGCACGTGGCTTATTGGCAGATACATATGAGCAATTGGGTTATCAATCAGAAGGTGCAGGTTGGAGAAACATCTATCTAACAGGCGCTCAAGAGCTTCGTATTGGCACACAACCGGGTGCACCAAAAACTGCATCTCCGGATGTATTGGCTAACATGACTATTGAGAACTTGTTAGATTACTTAGCAGTTAAAGTGGATTCGCTAAAGGCGCAAGAAACACCATTTACGTTGAATATTCAGTTGCCTGATGTAAAAGAGTTCTACTACGTTGAAATGTCTAACGGCAACCTGAACAACATCCAAGTATCAGAGCTGCAAGATGCGGATACAACACTGATCATCAATAAGTCTGACGTGTCTGATATCGTACTTAAGAAAACAAGCCTAGGAAAACTATTAGAAGACAGACAAGCAGGAGTGAAAGGTGACAAAACATCGCTTAACAAACTGCTGTCTTCACTGACAGAAGCTGACACCTCTTTTGAGATTGTTCCTCGTCCAAACAAAGGCGAAGAAGTTGATGCCGAGCTATACCAAGACTCAGCGGTACACGCTCATTAAACGCCCGATGCGCTAAATAGATAAAACAACAGCAGTTAGCTAGAAGAAACGTTCTATAAAGAACATAAAACAAGCCCCAACCTTATGGTCGGGGCTTTCTTATTTGTTCTCAATAAGTGCTTCTGAATCGCTACTGAGCTTGACCGTTTACTTCGCAATCCCAATAAGAAGGTGAACCATAATATTGAACAAAATAATCGATAAATACGCGTACCTTAGGCGCAAGTAACTGAGCACTTGGGTATACCGCCCAAATCGCAGCCTCATCTTTTAAAGGGTAATCCGGCAACACCTCGACCAGCGAACCTTCCGCGAGCTGCTTATAAGCAATCCAACTCGCACACATGGCAATGCCCAAGCCATCGACACATACATCCCTTACCGCTTCACCGTGATCGACGCGGATCGCACCTTTTTTCTTGATGGTGACATCGCCTTCTGGTGTATCAAACGTCCATCCCTCCAAGCCAGTTTGATTGATGCACTGATGTTGCTTGAGGTCTTCTGGTGTTTTCGGATAGCCATGAGCTGCCAAATATTCTGGCGATGCACACAAAATACGTTTATCAGTAGAGAGCTTACGAGCGATCAGGCTTGAGTTCTGTAGCTCCGCATTACGAATCGCCACATCAAAGCCACCATCGACCAGATCAACGATTGAGTCACTGAGTGAAATGTCCACCGACAGATCTGGATACTTAGCCAAAAACCCTTTCAAAGCAGGCATAACATGCATCCGACCAAACGAAGAAGGCGCAGATATTCGCAACACCCCTTTTGGTAATTCATTACCGGTTCCGACAGAGGCTACACCCGCTTCGACACTCAAAAGGATTTGCTTGGCGTGAGGAAGAAATGCCATGCCTTCTTCGGTCAGGGAAACCTTTCTCGTGGTGCGATGCACAAGACGGGCACCTAGGCTCTCTTCGAGCTTTCCGATATGAATACTGGCTACCGGAGGTGACAACCCAAGCTCTTGTCCTGCTTGACTTATATTGTGCGTAGACGCGAGTCGCACAAACAATTTTAGATGTTCAATGTTCATCAATAATGGCTAGCCTGCGCTGAGTACACGCTGCTTATTGGCCGCAGCGGCACGGGGAATAATGTGAGTTTTAATATAGGCATTAAGCTTAAACCATGCAAAAGCGCCCGCTAAAACATTGGCGACTGTCACCGCAATAACCGCGTTGATCATGTCTCCGGTTATCGAGCCAAGCCATAAAGCGGGAATGTAGAAAACAAACAAGCGTAAGAAAGAGACATTCAAAGCTTTGCGAGGCACACCCAAGGCATTAAAGACCGAAGCAACCAACATGCAAAGCCCAAGCGGCCCATAGCTGAACGGTATAAATAACAAGGTCACTTCAAACCAGCTGCGTATGCTTTGTTCTTCCGAGATAACAGGAATAATCCAGCCACTAAACAGTACCAGCAATGCTGCCAACGCAGTGTGGAAAACCAATAAGAACTTCGCTGTTGTATTCAATAGCTCAGAGATTTTGCATCGCTGCTGCGCCCCTAGATAACGACCAATCATAGGTGGTATGGACATGGTTAGAGCAAGAGACAATACCAACATAAAACTTTCAACACGGGCGAGTAAGCTCCAAAAAGCCATCTCATCGGTTCCAATTCTCGCAATCAAAAGCATTGAGAAGAACGCGCTGACCGCCGGTAATATCTGATTCGCAGTGGTTGGCATTACCGTCTTGAATAACTCAAAACTGTAGCCTTTGATTTGGTTGCTGCACGCGCCATTGAAGCCAAACCAACCTTTACCGCGAGACTTGATTAGCATGTAGATTGCGCCGAACGCGTAGCCAATGCTCGATGCGATCGCCGCCCCTGCAATGCCCATATCCAATCCAAAGATCAGAATAGGGTCGAGAATTAGGTTAATCACACTGGCAGCCAAGAACATGCTGCCGGTTGTTTTAGTATCGCCATTGGCACGATAAACGCAGGTGGCCAGATAAAGCACCGCCACCATCAATGCACTGAACAGCCACAACGGCCAGTACACATTAAAAATCGACAGCATGGATTGGTATTGAGCGTCAGAGACATCATTCACAAACGACGCAAAAACAGAATCGCTAAAAACAATCAGCCCTATGCAGATCAAAGCAATCACCAAGACACCAAACCCGACAGATAGTGAGGCAATTGAGGTGGATTTTCGTTGTTCTTTTGCCCCTACCGCTTGAGAAATAATGGACGTTGCCGCGACACCGATGCCCACTTGAACACCGGTAAACGCCGCTTGGAATGGCAAGGTGATACCGTGAACCGCCAACTCATTCACCCCTAGCTGACCGATAAAGATCGAATCGACCAATTGCACCATCATGATCGCAAACACACCCAGCGTCAGTGGCAGTGTTTTCTCAATAATGGTTTTCAAAGTCGCGGATCTCATCTGCATAGGTCGGTTTACTCTTGTCTGTACTTTGGGGCGAATTACCTAGTTGAGCAGTATACGAAGCTAAATGAAAAGGATAAGAGCGCCAAACAAGGAATGAGTTTTTAGATTTCGTTGACAATCGAATTAGCAAGGTACCTTCAATGCTAGAACAAGAAGCTAAGATATTGAATAAAATGAAATTACTAAACTCATCAACACTCTTAATAATTCGTTAATAGTGTTTCGTTTAATGGTTAATTGTTGGTTCGAACATTCCTCGTTAGCCTGAATTTAGGTCGCATTCACACTGAATAGGCTGAAATGAAATCTCTCAGAAGGAATATGGAAATGGCATATCAAGGTTATACAACGTTTAAAGCTCAAGCCGAGAATGGGATTCTTACCGTCACTTTTGACTTCGGTACTGTGAATGTTCAAGGGCAAGAGATGCTTGCCGACCTCAATGGTTTAGCAATGAGACTAGAGCGCGATCGTGACATCAAGGTCGTGGTATTTCAGTCAGCAAACCCTGAAATTTGGGTCTGTCACTACGACACCAATTTATTGAAAGACATGTCGACAGAAGCCGTTTCTCGTGAAGAAGCGAAGTTGCTCGACCTACAAGTGGTGCTAGAAAGAATCAGCAAACTGCCACAAGCCACCATTGCCAAGCTTGAAGGGTTCGCTCGAGGTGGAGGCCACGAATTTGCACTGGCGTGTGACATGCGATTCGCGGCTCGTGGTAAATACAAATTCATGCAAATGGAAGTGGGTATGGGCATCCTTCCTTGTGGTGGCGGCGCATCACGTATGGCACGCCAAGTCGGCTTAGGTCGCGCACTCGAAATCGTCTTAAGTGCACGAGACTTTGATGCTGACGAAGCCGAAGCATACGGCACCATCAACAAGGCACTAGAGCCGGATGAAATTGGCGAATATGTTGATACTCTTGCCAAACGAATCGCTCAATTCCCTGCCGAATCGATCAATGCATGTAAGCAAGCGGTGTACGAGTCTATCGATAAACCGATCGACGAAGCACTCAAAGCAGAGGCCTACTGGTTGTATCAAGCCACCAGCAAAACACCTGCGGTTAAGCGCTTCCAAATTGCCGATGAGCAAGGCCTAGAGCACGATATGGAAAACCAACGTAACTGGGAAACTCTGGTTATGAACGTTCAAGACATCAAATAACTCGTTCACTGCTCTTAATTTGGGTCAGCCACAAACTGACCCATAGTCTTACTTAATGGTTAAACGCCAACGGTTACCCACCAAGTGTTAAAATGGTCATTATTTGCCCCATAGACTCACATTTGAGTCTTCAGCTTGTGAGCCAAATGCAACTATGTGTCATTAATCTTTGTTATAAAGTTGTTCAAACTATTTTTTGAAGGACGGAACATGCAAAAAATAATTCTGATCACAGGGGCCACGGATGGCATTGGTTTAGAGACCGCAAAAGCACTGACGCAGCAAGGGCACCATGTTCTGATTCATGGCCGCAACCCAGCTAAGGTCAATAAAGTCGTGACTGCTCTGTCTCGCCTGTCTAAGAATGCAATCATCGAAAGCTACATCGCAGACCTATCGACGCTCTCCGAAGTTGAGGCGCTCACAACCCAAATCAAAAGCGATCACAAACGACTCGATATACTCATTAACAACGCAGGTGTGTATAAAGTTTCGGACATCACCACTCCAGACAATCTTGATGTGCGTTTTGTTGTAAACACCATTGCGCCGTATCTACTGACACAAAAGCTGCTTCCTCTTTTTGATGCGACAGGTCGTATCGTCAACCTATCTTCAGCAGCCCAAGCACCCGTAGATTTAGATGCATTGATTAGCCCGAATGCGGGTGAACTTGATGGTCCGGTTTACGCGCAAAGTAAGCTCGCACTAACGATGTGGTCCATCGAATTAGCCAATACTCTTTTAGACAAAGGCACCGCAATTATCCCTGTAAACCCAGCCTCTTTCCTTGGCAGTAAATTGGTGAAAGATGCTTATGGTGTTGATGGTAACGACCTTGCTATCGGGGCCGATATTCTTTGTCGTGCTGCGCTCAGTGATGAGTTTGCCAACGCTTCCGGTCGATATTTTGATAATGATTCTGGGTTATTTAAAGACCCGCACGCCGACGCATTAGACAACACCAAGAACCACAAGCTGGTGACAGTGCTTGATCAATTACTCGAAGAAAAGCTGTGCGTTGCGCACTGATCATTAATTAGTAAAAAACGACCACTAACACTTCCCCCCCACCACCACACACACAATCCAAGCCGCAGTTCTATCCATACAGACAAAGAACTGCGCGCTCTTTCGATTATTAAAATTTCTTTAATACTGATTCCCCGCTTTGCCCAATTATCACCCAAGATGCAGATTGCTAAACTTGCCCTCGTCGAAACAACACAGGCTACGGCCGAGGAGCATTTATGCGTTTTGAAGGTAAAGTTTATCGTCCTTGGATGGAAGCAGAGAGCGTACTCATCCAGACAACATTGGGGTGCAGTAATAACCAATGTACCTTCTGCACGATGTTTGATGATAAGCGTTTCAAATTAAGAGACATCAAAGACATCTTTGAAGATATTGATGCAGCGAGAAAGATCTACCCGCATGTAGAGTCTATCTTTTTAGTCGATGGTAACGTGATGGAGATTAGAACCGAGATGCTGATTTCGATTCTGGATTACATCAAGATCACCTTCCCTGAGATCAAGAATATCTCTTTGTATTCAGGCTTCAATGACTTCCGTCGTAAGAGCTTGTCTGAATTAAAAGAGATTAAGTCGGCAGGTTTAAGCATGGCTTATTCAGGCTTGGAGTCCGGTGACCCAATTGTGCTTGAACGCATTCAAAAGCGCATGACGCGTGAGCATGCAATTGAAGGTATGAACCTAGCCCGTGAAGCAGACATCAAGGTACTGGCTTCTTTCATCTTTGGCCTTGGCGGCAAAGAACGTTCTGTCGAGCATGCGATTAATACCACCAGCTTGCTGAACATCATGCAGCCAGATGCAATTGCACCGATGGCTTTAGCGGTTCAACCGGGGTCGGTGTTGGAAAAAGAAGTAAATCGTGGCGAGTTTGTTTTACCAACACCATCGCAGATCCTGGAAGAAGAAAAATACTTACTCGAAAACCTAGAAGATTTCGATTGCTACTACTGGGGCGACCACGGCAATAACATCTCACCAATGCGTGGCATGTTGCCTCAGGCTCGTAAGCCGTTTCTTGATAAGATCAATCAAGACATCGCTCACAACCCAATCACTAAGCAAAACGTCATTAAAACCTTTGCTTGGTAGTCGCTCGATTTAACTCTTAACGAATAAACGTAAACAAACTAAACGACAGGCGTTGCAGCTCCCTATTATGGAATAATCAAAGTCCAGCAGCGCCTAACGTATATCTTACTTTTTCAGATTCACAGCCCTACCTAAGCCAAAGCCGCTAACAACAAGTCAGTACTCGCTTCCACGTGAGCTGCAATCTCTTGTTCTGTGGGTGCAGGCATTCCCATCAACACACCCTCTCTGACACTCATCACCATACCAAGCCACAGCTTAATTTTGGTTTGTGGTTCTTCAATATCGAATCGCTCGTTGAAAAACTGAGCAAGCACTCGATCGGTATCATCTGGGCCAACGTCCATAAAGCGACTGACCAATTCTGGAGACTTGCTGCCTTCTGCTATCAACAGCTTAAAGGTCGCAATATGCTCGCTCGAAAGGTGAAACAAAACGAAGTCTTTTGCGAAGCCCAATAGCGCTTGTCGAGTATCGGTGTGCTGCAAATGCACCACCAACTTATCGTCTGTCTGGCTACCCATTTGTCTTAACGTCGCTTCAAACAACACATCTTTAGAAGAGAAGTAACGATATAGCGTTTGCTTCGTCATTTTCGCTTCGCTAGCGACTCGGTCCATGCTGGTTTGCACATAGCCTTCCGCGAGGAATATCTCCTTCGCCGCTTTTAAAATCGCGAGTCGTTTCTTCTCTTTGTTCTGCTCAATCTTGCTCATTACTTCATCCACCCCAAAACAGAGATCATACTTTAAAGTATGATTTGTGTTGACTCAACCAATTCTTAAAATCACACTCACCAGTATGATTTATTGATAACAGATAATTGGATAGAGAAATGACGACAATGAACCTCCCTAAAACTGAAGCAAGAAGCACACGAACCCTCGGCTTTACCCTCGCGATCGCAGGTGCCGTGTTAATGAGTATTGATCCAATCTTCATTCGTTATGCCGGTGTCAGTGGATTCGATACTGCCTTTTTGTTCGGCTTATTCAGCGCAATCTCGATGCCGATTTTGCTTAAGTTCAACGACAAACGTGGTATCCGAAAAGCAGTAGTGCAGAGCGGTTGGCCATTGTTAGCAGCGGGCATTCTTATGCTCGGCAGCGCCTCTGGCTTGGTGTTCAGCATCAAGATGACCTCGATTGCCAATACCTTTGTGATCCTCAGTGCAGCCCCTGCTGTGGCCGCTATTTTCAGCTGGTTGATCTTGAAAGAAGCCACTAGTCGATCGACTTTGGTTGCCATTGTTGCGGTGATGATTGGTATTACGATTGTCGTTTCAGGTTCGTTTTCTTCAGGCAATTGGATGGGCGATGCGTTAGCTGTGTTCGCGGTGATCTGTTTATCTATGATGTTTACCTTGCTGCGTAAATATCAAGACGTCAGCCGATTGGCGAGCGTTGGCCTAGGTGGCTTATTGCTAGCGGTTGTGATGTTTTTCTTTGCAACGCCATCAAGCTACAGCGTTGAAACGTGGTTAATCATGGGCATGATGGGCTTGTTTACGGCACCTGTTGGCCGAGTGTTATCTATGGTCGCAACACGCCACATTACCGCGCCAGAGGTATCAATGACTCTGATGTTGGAAACTGTGTTAGCACCAGTTTGGGCGTTTATCTTCTTCACCGAGATCCCGCCAACAACCAGTATTATCGGTGGTGTGGTGATCTTGATTACGATCTTCATCTACACCTTAGTGACCATGAAAAACGATGACAAATAAATCGATTAATAAAGAACTAAATAAAGAACTAAATAGGAGCTGAATATGTCTGCTGAACTGAAATTTATTGGTCGAATTGCTACGCCTTATCACTCGGTTTCGGAGTGTCCGAATAACATCCAACCGGACAACGGCCCGATCTGTGAAATTATCTTAGATGACGTTTACCAACAAGGTTTGCTTGGTTTAAAGACAGGAGACCACATCCTGATCTTGTATTGGTTAGAAGACGCAAAACGAGACGAACTGATACAAAGCTGGAATGAAGAGACGCCGACTAAAGGCACCTTTGCACTGCGTTCACCGCACAGACCAAACCCTATAGGTGCCGCCGTGCTACCGATTGAACAAATAGAAAATGGCACAGTGACAGTAAGAGGCTTGGACTGCTTGAACAACACACCACTGTTGGATATCAAGCCGGCGATCTATAAAGAGAAGGGATAAGCGAGAAGTTGGTCTTCCTAAACCAAAAGCGAACTGTGCGTTAGCGAAAGGTTGGTATTACGCATGCTTGATGAAAGCTTGGCTTAACTGCTGAAAGAGTGAATCTACGTTGGGAAGGCTCGTCAAATGCGCGGACAACAGCGTATGAACCTGCGCATCCACCACGGTCGGGTTATCGCAAATTTGATTATAAAAATTCACGGCCGCAACGATGTTCTCTAGGTCGGCATCTAACAAGATACAAGCTTGCGAAAGTACAATTTGGCCGCCCCCTTGTCTAAGCAATACACGTTGCGCAGTACCCACTATTTTTTGTTTATTGATATTGAGGTTGTAGTCACCATCACAATAAGAGCCGGGGGTGGCGTGTACATCCACATCGATGCCCAATTCTTTGAAAAACAGGGTTAATACATTGCACAGATGTCGATACGCTTTTTGGATGTTGTAAGCTTCATCACGAGGCCAATGGTAGATGTGCGACAGGTTAATGATCCCCGGCAGTTGAGGAACGGGAGCGCCACCTGTTTTACGCGAGGTGAGCTGCCAGCCTTGTGCCGCGAGTTGCTTTCTAGACTCTACGGTCACTGGCCACTTTTTACCTGCGGGCAAAACGAGTGTCGGCGTTTTTGCTTGCCAAAGCATTAAGGCTTGCCCAATCTCACCCGCCTGTATCTGCTGCAATAATTCAGCTTCTTTTTCAAACGCACGATCAACATCAATGTGCGGGTAACGTACGAGTTTATTCGTTAACTTCAATGCACTTTCCTCTACAGGTTGTGGTGACCTACCATTTAACGTTCTGAAATGGTTGATGATAGATAAGACTATATGGGATGGAAACAGCGCCAAAAGTTAGTTATTGGCGCCATAGTATTTGTTATACATACATTGCGCCATAGTTTGCTAGAAAGCCGATTGGAAGGAGCAATATCCATTGAGGAAGCTTTACAAAAACCTTCGCTCCAAAAAAATACAGCCCAACAGCCACAAACACCGATGCATACAGAATATACAAAAAACCTAGCAACTGGATTAGGAAATAGAGTGAATCAATACCATACCAACCGACGTATAAAAGCATTAATGAGCTAACAAACAAAGTGACCGAGACAAGATGCCAACAAGCTAGAAGTGTCGCTTTCGGTATATCTTCGAGCTTCGATTTAAGAAAAGGTCTAACCGGGTCTATTTGACCGGCAAATACATGCACTAACGTAGTAAACAGGGCTAATAACCCCGAGCTAAATATCCATATATTCATAAAACACTCCGTACATATGACGCCAAGTTAAGGTGTGAACAACGCTACTACCTTACCTAAAACATTGTGTCATAAACACTAAACTTACTTGAAGTGAGAGCGCCAAGCGTTGTGAATCACTCTAAATTTATTGTTATGTTTGCTTAGAAGCGCCTGAATGGCTTAGCAAACACCTGATATTTATCGGCGTAAACTATTTTACCAGGGGTTTCTGTTCTTAGTTGATCAACTACGACCCCCTTACTTTCAACTAAGAAAACAAACTCACGTACTTTAGATATGTGTTCAGAGGAAGACTCAAGAAACCAACTGATATACACATCAGATTTCTTAGACTTCTGTTTGTTTAAGTAGTCTAGAGGAGATTCAAGGTTTTCATCGAACCACCCCATCACCTCGGCGATGTGTTCAAGTTCATAGTCGTAGAATACTTCTTGTTTCTTCATACAACTGATTGCCTGAAATATGCCTGTTCTCTGATTTGAATCCTCATCGAACTGATCAACGACAAATCGTACGTACATTTTTATACCTCAAACATAACGCCAAGCTAAGCTGTGAGTGAACGTGTGCCATGTTTGAGCGTTAGCGAGTTCGGCACGCGTTCGCGAATCAGTCTTTAGCGCCTTGTTAGCCCTTTTGCCAAATTTGGTACGTATAATCAATATTTGAACTAAATCGCTGTTCAAAAACTAGAGTCAAATCTCTTGGTAGTTCAGGGAAGAAAATATCACCAGAGATATGTTTATGAATTTTTGAAATATGAATTGTGTCCACTTGCGTAATGAGTGACTTATATATTTGACCACCACCAGACACAAACGCATGCTCGGTTACTGTTTCTAAATAACCCAAGGCGTCTTCAACACTTTTGAAATATAAAACATCAGGATCGTTCGATGTAGATGGAGAACGAGAAATAACCGCATATTTACGGTTTGGCAGTTTTCCCATTGATTCAAAAGTTTTACGGCCAAGTAGCAACCATTGATTAAAAGTCATTGCCTTAAACAACAGCTGCTCACCCTTAACAATCCAAGGTATATCCAGGCCAGAGCCAATTACTCCATTTTCAGCTACCGCTGCCATCAATGATAATTTCAAATTTATCTCCATAGGGCTAACGCTGCGTTAAGGTGTGACAAGCGTTTGCCACACTTGAGCGAAGCGAAACCGGCAAGCGTTTGGAATCACTCTTAAACGCTTTGTTATGTGCGTAGTTTCCATTCTAGTGCTTTAGCCTCGTGCTCTTTGATAAAACTATCCTTGCCGTGACAATATATCTCAATATCGTGATTACATTGAGCTGCTACCTTTATCTTTAGTTGCGCATAAGACTCGAGAACTTCGGGATGAGCGGCAAGGTAATCACGAAACACTAAATGGCGGTAAACATGATTGTCACCCCTGACAAAGGCATGAATCTGATGAGTTCTATCGTCGCCGCCCTTTCGATAGTACCTTCTACCCGAGATCCCAAATTCTCCCATAACTTCATATCCGAGAGATTCAAACCTCGACGTGTGAGCATCAAGCTCAGACAGTGAGCTGCACTCTATAATGATGTCAATTATTGGCTTTGCTGCCAAGCCATTAACCGAAGTACTGCCTATGTGATGGATACCCTCGATAGCGCTACCCAGCGCATTAACCAAAGCCTGCTTCTCGTTCTCAAATTGATTCGACCAGTCCGGATTATAGTCAATGACTTCGACTTTCATATAGATAATTCCATTAAATATCAGCCAATTATAAAGTTTGTCACATACAAGGGGTCGCAAGCACATAACGCCAAGCTAAGCTGTGAGTGAACGTGTGCCATGTTTGAGCGTTAGCGAGTTCGGCACGCGTTCGCGAATCAGTCTTTAGCGCCTTGTTAGCCCTTTTGCCAAATTTGGTACGTATAATCAATATTTGAACTAAATCGCTGTTCAAAAACTAGAGTCAAATCTCTTGGTAGTTCAGGGAAGAAAATATCACCAGAGATATGTTTATGAATTTTTGAAATATGAATTGTGTCCACTTGCGTAATGAGTGACTTATATATTTGACCACCACCAGACACAAACGCATGCTCGGTTACTGTTTCTAAATAACCCAAGGCGTCTTCAACACTTTTGAAATATAAAACATCAGGATCGTTCGATGTAGATGGAGAACGAGAAATAACCGCATATTTACGGTTTGGCAGTTTTCCCATTGATTCAAAAGTTTTACGGCCAAGTAGCAACCATTGATTAAAAGTCATTGCCTTAAACAACAGCTGCTCACCCTTAACAATCCAAGGTATATCCAGGCCAGAGCCAATTACTCCATTTTCAGCTACCGCTGCCATCAATGATAATTTCAAATTTATCTCCATAGGGCTAACGCTTATATTAAGCGGCTAAGTACATTTTGCTAAAATGCGCGAAGCGCGAGCAAACTGTACTTGTCCGTTTGAATTATCTTGTTATTTGATGGTAGCGGAAAACTACCAACGAAAACAAGAACTTTAACTAATTTGGCAGCCCGGCCGTAGAACTAAAAAGTGCCCAGCGTAGCTACCCGCCAAACGTGAACTTTGAGCCTAAACACAAAAGGTAAAACCGAGTTAATGGCTTTACCTAAAAGTGTCTTAAATAGCGTAAAGCCTATTAGCGGTGAACACCAAAATGTTAAGGCGAAAATTGAGGCGTAACTAGCCAAACCTATTTAGAAAACACTGCTTTTACAATTAATAATTTAACTTGAATTAGCGAAGCCAAATAACATTTTAATATTGTGCAAGCACGAATCCATCCGCTTAACATATCAAAAAGGTCACTCATAACCAACTGAATGCTATGCATTTAATATAAAAGTGGGTTTAAACATTAAGTGTGAAAACGTGCAAGTACACATTGCCGCCTATATAACGCTCGCTTTCATTCTTAACCACTCACCAATCTATATATTAATCAATAACTTAAAATCAATCTCTCGTTAAATTCGTGCTCAATCAGAGTTAAAAACCACTCTTTTTTAAGTCATTAATTATTCAACAAGCAATAAACTGTCTGTATGTACAGATTTTGTGAGGGGGATATATGGCGAGTCAATTCATGCAGGCAATTTGCGAACATATGACGATGCGGGGCTATAGTCGCAGGACAATCAAAGCCTACTGTTATTGGATTAAGTACTACATTCATTTTCATAAAATGAAACACCCTGAACAGATGCATGCACCTGAAGTTGTCTCCTTTCTTTCTCATTTAGCTAATCAACAAAAAGTCGCCATCAATACTCAAAAGGTAGCGCTCAATGCTCTAGCCTATTTATACAATCAATTTATTAAGCAACCTCTAGGAGACTTAGGGTTTAGCTATGCGACTCGGTCTCGAAAAATTCCTAGCGTACTCAATCATTCGGAAGCTATCTCGGTGATCAATGAAATAGATCCTAAATATCAACTGTTTTTTCGCTTGTTGTATGGTTCAGGTTTGAGAGTATCGGAATGCCTGAGGCTTCGAGTACAAGATATAGACCTAAAACAAGGGTCTCTCACTGTTCACGATGGGAAAGGAAATAAAGACCGAGTGACAATTTTAAGTTTTTCACTCACTGAAGCTATACAAGACAAAATTGCACAAGTTGCAGTTCTGCTTGCTAAAGATAACTTGAATGGGTTTGGGCCATCTTTGCCTCACCGATTAGGCAAAAAATACCCGAGTGCCTATCGACAACTTGCTTGGATGTACCTATTCCCATCAAAATCCGTCACTCAACACCCAGAGTCGGGGATAGTATGCCGACACCACCTACATGATTCGGCACTCCGAAAAACGCTGAAGAAGGCGACTAACTCTAACAAATTGCGCCACAAGCGAATTAGTTGTCATACTTTCAGGCACAGTTTTGCTACGCAACTTCTAAAGTCAGGCTCCGATATCAGAACGGTTCAAGAGTTACTGGGGCACAGTGATGTTAAGACAACTCAGATATACACTCACGTTATTGGGCAACACTTTAGTGGCACGACTAGCCCGCTAGACGGCGTATAACGAAACTCCATCATCGATAGTTGAACCTTGGCTTGATGGCTTCTGTCTAACAAGGTTGTCTGATATGGTGACGGCAGAACTTCAGCAATTGTTTAGATAGTATTAAATATGAAAACACTAACCATACTTGATGGCGGCATGGGCCGAGAACTCAAAGAAATTGGCGCGCCATTTTCTCAACCGCTTTGGAGTGCTCAAGCGCTGATTGAAGCACCCGAATTTGTTAGCCAAGCGCATCAAAACTTTGTCGATGCAGGTGCTGAAATCTTGATCACCAATAGCTACGCCTGTGTGCCTTTTCATTTGGGTAAAGAGCTATTCGAGCAACGCGGTTTTGAACTAGCCGCACTGTCTGGTGAGCTGGCTAAAGCAGTTGCAGACAATGCTACCCACACAGTGAAAGTGGCGGGCGCGATTCCACCGCCATTTGGCAGCTACCGACCAGACTTATTTAAGGTCGAAGAAGCCGCACCAATCATTCAAACGCTTTACGATGCCCAAGACCCGAACATCGATCTTTGGATAGCAGAAACCATCTGTAGCCTGCAAGAATTCGATTCCATTCATGCGGTACTTAAGCAGTCAGATAAGCCGTGTTACTACGCATTCAGTTTAGAGGATACCAAGGGCGATTGTGCCAATATTCGTTCTGGCGAAAGCGTAACAGACGCCATCAAACTTGCCTGTCAATCGAACGCGACAGGCATAATGTTTAACTGCTCAGTGCCTGAAGTGATGGATCAAGCCATTTTCGATGCTAAGAAAGTGATTGGTGAGCTAGGTAGCGATTTAGAAATTGGTGTCTACGCTAATAACTTTGCACCTATCAGCAGCGAACATGAAGCTAATGATATGCTTCAAGAGATACGTGAACTGGATGGCCAAGGTTATTTAGTTTACGCAAAACGCTGGCACGCACTGGGAGCGAATATTATCGGTGGTTGCTGCGGTATTGGACCAAAACACATTCAAGCCCTAGCCGATTGGAAACGCTCCCTACAGAGCTAATCCTGAGCTTCAACTAGAATAAAATAAATAGAGAACAGGTTGAGAAATCTGTTCTCTATTTGTATGTGGCGTCTCTGAGTACACTGAGACAAAACAACGATTTGGAGCAACTGATGAGCGACACGCAACGCAAAATTAAATGGGGTATCGCAGGGCTAGGCAATATCGCTAATCGATTCGCGACTGCAGTCACAGAGCACTGTCTGCATGGTGAACTGTATGCCGTTGCCGCAAGAGATCACTCACGCGCAGCCACGTTCGCCAACAAGTTTGGTTGCGACAAGGCTTATGGCTCTTATGAAGAGATGGCGAATGACCCAAGTGTAGAAGCGGTTTACATCGCTACGGTTCACCCATACCACCAGCCACTCGCAGAACTGTTTCTAAAGAACAATAAGCACGTATTGGTCGAGAAGCCGGCTTTTACCAACCTTGGTGACTGGCTTGAGATGAAAGCCCTTGCGAAACAAAATGGCGTGATGCTGTTAGAAGCGATGAAAACCGTGGTGTTTCCCGCGTATCGTGAGCTCCAATCATTCTTGGTCGATAACCACATTCAAATAGATTCAATCGAAGCCAGCTTTGGTAACCATCACGACTATGAGCCGGATTTGTTTATCTTCAATCCGGATTTGTCAGGCGGAGCAACGCTTGATGTTGGGGTCTATGGGCTTTGGTTCTTTTACGATCTATGCCGAACACTGGGTGTGAACCCTTCAAAACCTCAGGTAAAGATGTCGTGTCTTTACGAGGGGGCAAATGTTGATACCGATGCGTGCTTTACCTTCTCTGATGATATGCACGGTAAGATATCGGCATCAACAGTGCAAAACCTTCCCCGATCAGCGCACTTGAGTGGGCCTGATACTAAGATCACCATTCATGAAAAATGGTGGAATCCGGCCTTTATTGAGATTGAACATCAAGGCAAAAAGTCGACCATCAACAAACGAGTGACGGGCAATGGGTTCGAATTTGAAATCGACCATTTTTCATATTTGGTGCTTCAAGGCAAAACTGATTCGAATATCCTAAACTCAGAGATAACCTCTCGTGTTCTCGACACGATGGAAAAAGCACTCATTGACTCTGGCTATCCACACTTAACTCAACCTCGTCGTTAGGAAAAGCAAATTGGGCAACCTTAAGCGCAAGCTTGAACTGTATGAAAAGATATTTCAGGCTTTTGGGCCTGGAGTATCACATTGTCAGGTTAACCAACTGGCCACACTGCTGCACGTGAGTGAACGTCATGTCCAGACCTTACTCAAAGCGATGACAGCGCAAGGCTGGATTGAGTGGCAAGCCAGTTCAGGCCGAAGTAAGAAAGCGCAGCTGACGTGTCTGGTTGAGCCCATTGAGGCGTGTTACCAATACGCACAAACCCAAGCTGACGCAGGCAACATAGAACAGGTGTTTAGCACCTTAAGCTTCAACGGCCGCAATGCTGGCGCTGAATTACAAGCCTTTCTAAGCAATACCAATCCATCGGCGCAGAATATCGCGTATATCCCCTTTCACCGAGAACTCGAGGCTCTTCACCCTCAACGCGTGCTTAGGCGCACCGAACGTTTCTTAGTGATGCAAGTTTGCCAACGCCTAACCTCAGTTAAGCACGGCAAACTCAGCGGCGATCTGGCTTATCATTGGCAGGCTAATCTAGATGCTACACAGTGGCGCTTTCAAATTAGCAATGGTGTTCACTTTCATAACGGCCGAACACTCGAACCTCAAGACATAGCACGCAACCTTAACTCGCTCTGCCAAAGCAAAATATGGCGTCGCTGTTATCAGCATATTGATGAGGTCTCTGTCTCGGCAGGCAATGTGGTTGTCGTGAAACTGAATCAACCTGATTGGCACTTACCACGCCTACTTGCCAAAGCTGAAGCCTCCATTTTTGATCACTCATCACCGACTGATAGGCTGATTGGTTCTGGCGCGTTCTCGTTAGACATCTTCTCAAGCAATATGTTGAGATTGAGCCGCAATAGCGCGTATTCACACAGCACGCCGATTCTTAATCGAGTCGAGTTGTGGGTCTACCCGGAATGGGCACAGAGTAAAGCTTGCGCTCAAAATCAGGTGTGCGTGAAACTGCCCGAAAAGACGACCACCGTGCGTGGCGACGACCATGCTTCCAAACCGGAATTCGGCTCAACCTTCTTTAAGATTCAAAACCCAGTATTGTCGAAAACAGAGCGTGAATTCACCGTTGAAGACACCTCTGAATGCCAAACCCTTTTCGATCAATTATCAGTATCCGGCGACAGCAAAACCAACGTGGAATATGGCCACTACCTAACTACCAAAGACGTCGTGTTGTGTAGCATTATTGATGAGAGCGACACCTTCACTTCGTGGTTAAGCTTTTTCACTCGCTTCCCATTTGAGGACTTAGCGCTGCCTGCTGAGATGCTAGAGAAAATCGAACAAGGCTTAGCCTCAATAAGAAACCAGCCAAACTTTAAGTCAGCGATGAATACACTGTTGGAACTCAAGCATTGGTTGAATGACTCTGGGGTTGTGGTTGAGCTCAAGCAAGAGGCGTTCAACTTAGAGGTTTCTGAAAAGATACACGGCGCGCAAGTGAATGGTTTCGGTTGGTGCGAACTCGATCAGTTGTGGATTAACCATTTGTAAATCTAGCCATGTTCAAAGATAAGTCATTAGGCACAGCGACTTATCTTTAACACTCCCCTGCCAATAGCAAAGAAATGGGGTGCTAATGTACTCTCGAAGTGAGACTCAACAAATATAAGCACAAACTAATTAGACCCAATAAGAAGGTAAACCATGACTCGACACCTAAAAGGCTCATTACTGTTTCTTTGCGCATTCTCTTTTAACAGCATGGCGAGCACCCAATGCGACGCACTAACTGGTTGTGAAAAGAAATTCTGTGAGATCGAATATCAAATAAAGAAAGCGGAGCAGTACGACAATCAGTACAAAGTAGAGCGATTAACCACGACCTTGAAAGCGGCGAAAGAAAACTGCACCAATGAGGGTTTGAAGGATGATCTCCGCGAGAAGATTGAATCCAATGAACAAGATTTGGCTGAATACCAAGCCGACTTAGAAGAAGCAAAAAGAGACGATAGAGCGGATAAAATTCGAAAGTATGAGGGTAAGATCGAAAAAGAACTGCGTAAAATCGATAAATTGAAACAAGAACTGGCTGAGATCCCTTAATCGATAATTGAAACAAAAATGGTCTTACTGCTTAGTAAGACCATTTAGAAAATACAGCTTTATGACGACTTCAGAATCAACCTAGCCAACGCTAGCCGTTATTATCCTACTAGCGCCAATTCAGACTCTTTATAAATCCGGTTAGCCACTTTGTATGCCGCCGGAGACATCAGTGTCTCTTTGCATCTGCGCTTAAACTGCTCGACTTCAATCGTTTGTTCTTCCAATAAATAGTACAACTCACTCAAGTAGTTAGCTTCAAACACAGCTTGACCAAGTGGTGTGCATTCGTATCGGCTCGACTCTTGGTAGCCAATTGCGGTCAACACTGATTCTGGCAGTTCCCAGAACTTAGCAATGGTGTAAGTCAGGCGAATAGAATAGCTGTTCATCAGGCGCTTCAATGCTAACGAGTTAGGCGGAACAGAAGGATCAATATGCTTGAAAGCTTCTACCATCATCTGGAAAATGATCATCTTGCCTAAGTTGCGAATCAACCCAACAAAGTACGCCGCCGCTTGATCTTCTTGAGATGAAGAGTCTTTCATCAACTCCTTAGAAAAAGACGCAGTCTGAACACTGTGATTCCAAATTTTCTCACCGAAGTGACGCCAGTAAATATTGTTCCCCGGCGTGAAGTTCTTCATGTAACTATTCACCACCCCTTCAACAAGCCCTTGAGAACCCATATTTAGGAATGCTGTTTTTAGGTCAGTAACCTGTTTTTCACCACGCTTATAGAAAGCACTGTTAGCCAGTTTAATCATATCGGCTGCCATACTCGGCTCGCGCTCAATCACTCTTAACAATGCATCGACATCAAATTCATCACTCTGTAATTCTGCCATTAACGTGGTTACAGAGGCTGGCATCACTGGCAGTTCATTAAGCAAGGCTTTTGGAGAGCGAATCAAGCGCTCGATTTGGCAGGCGACAAAATCGCTAAACGGGTCTGACTCTGTTCTCAGACGGGACTCGCCAAACAGATAATCAAGAAATTCACCGTCGTGAAGGCTAAGTGTCTTATCGACGATTAATGATGATGGTTGAGCGGACGAAGGCGGAACAAAGATTGAAGACTGAACAGAATCAGTAGCAACGGTTTGTTGTTGCTCTTTTTGGACAGGCTCTGCAGAGGGTTTGTTTTTTGAATCAACAAAAGGCGAGAATAGTGCCTGCAATACCCTTTTAAACATCAATACGGCTCCTAGATGAATACAACATAGATAGGGATATATAACGGCGGTGATTATCGCACAGTTAATTAATAAACCACACAGTGATAAATGAATCATTAACTTTTCAGCTGTATAGGATCTGTTACTCAACAGGTTGCGAGACTAAGCCCGCCAGTATTTGCTAGAAACAAAAAGAGCGAGCACATAACACTTGCTCGCTCTTCCATAAATCTAAACCGTGAAGCTGACTAAAACTAGCGTTCTGCCACTTCCAACACGATCTTACCAACATGCTTTTTCTTTAAGAACTCATCTTGCGCTTTATGGATATCGGCTAGCGGATAAGACTCTGCGACGATGGCGCCAATCTGCTGCTTCTCAATACGGTCGACTAGATTCTGGAATACCTGTTGCTCTAAAACCGTGCAACCAAAAAAGCTAAGATCCTTGAGATACAGAGTTCGGACATCAAGATCAACCATAGCGCCACCAATTGCGCCAGATACGGCATAACGGCCATGTGGTTTCAGCACTTCAAGGAACTCAGGCCACTTGTCACCTGCCACCAAATCGATAACCACATTGACGCTACTTTCGCCTAGCGCTTTAACCAAATCAGCATCACGAGCAATCACTTCATCAGCGCCAAGTTCAAGTAACTGTTGGTTCTTGCTTGGGCTAGTAATGGCAATAACATACGCGCCGCGAGCTTTTGCTAGTTGAATAGCCGCAGAGCCCACACCACCCGATGCGCCAGAGATAAGCACGCGATCAGCTTCAGCTACATTGGCACGCGTCAGCATGTTTTCTGCGGTCGAGTAAGAGCATGGGAAAGACGCTAGCTCAACATCCGACATGGTGCTGTTCACCGCGTAAGCGTGCTTAGCTGCCACTTTGGTGTATTCAGCAAAGCCACCATCGCACTCAGATCCGAAATACCATGGCTGTGGCAGATCTCGTCCGTACACTTCTGTTAAACAAGGTTCGATAAGAACACGCTCACCAATACGGTCAGCAGAGACTTCATTGCCGACTGCCACGATGAAGCCGCACACATCAGCACCTTGGATGCGAGGGAATTTCAACGCTTCGCCAGACCAACTAGCATCGTCTGAGTCATCACTTTTTGCATACCAACCGATTCGCGTGTTGATGTCGGTGTTGTTCACGCCTGCGGCCATCACCTTGATTAACACTTCATTAGGTTCAATTCGAGGAACAGCGATATCTTCACGGTAACCCAGCATTTCTGCACCGCCGTGCCCTAACATCTCTGCGCCTTTCATTGTTTTTGGCACTTCAAAATTCATACTGTTTCCTTGAGTAATTTTGTCACCATATTCTGTGCCGATGCCACAGCTTCTTCGCCCAATACTGGCCACGCACTTGATACGCCTTCATGAAGTAGAAAAAGCTCTGAAGCCAGATCATCTCGTTGACTCTGCTTACCCAGAAGTGCTTTTACTTCTCGTTTATGTTCAGTAACAGCCTGATTAATTATCACGTTGTCAGGAAAAGCAGCCATTGCGTTCATCGACATACAACCGTGCGGCGCATACTCTTCCATCCACTGTTGTAACTTGTTGAAGATATCAAGCATTGACTCAAGGCCACCAGCAGGTACATTTTCTAATAGGAAATTTAGGTAACGGTGATGACGGTGCTCTAAGGCGCCCACTATCATCGCTTCTTTCGATGGAAAATGTTTATAGAGCGTACGTAGGCTCACGTTACACGCCGTCTTCAGTTGAGCCACACTCGGCTCAGCAAACCCTTGTTGGCTAAACGCCACTTCAAGACTTGCTGCAATCTGTTCTCTTAACAAGCTGACCTCTTATACCTAACCAAAGGTAGAATGATTGTTCTACACATATAGTAGAGCGATCATTCTACCCATGTCAATGAGATCTTTTTGTCGTCCTATAAAACGAAAAATCCCGGATCCAATTAGTAGATGCGGGATTTCAATTATCAAAACCATTAGATTAATGCTTAGTGAAATTAGGATTCAATCAGTGTTAAAGAGTCCAAAATCCCTTTTCCACTGTGGATCCCGCCTTCGTTTTCACTGGCTGGTTTGCTGCGAATCAAATAGCCTGCGTAGCCGCCTAACTCTGTTACTGGCTCACCTTTGTAGTAAGCGGTAAACAAACCGACTTCGCTGACTAAGTCTGTGACGAGCGTTTGTTGAGTATCACGCACTGCAATGGTAGGTACCTCTCGCTCATGTGGGTACAAGCGCTGCATCAATGCCCATGCATCGTATTCTTCTGGTTTAAGTTGGCTCAGTTTTTCACTGATATCGTCACCAAAGACACAATGGCCACCGCCCTCGCCTTGGTTTTTCAGCACCCACTCTTGCTTGTCGGCTTGCGTGTTAAACCATTCAATCGATTCACTGGTGATTGGTTTCATTTCCGCCAATACACTCTTCACCAATTCAGCCTCTTCTAGTGTTAAACCCCAACGTCCGTATTCTGACGCAGACATCATGGTCAGCAACATTTGCATGGTTTTACTGGTGGCGAGTTGTTGGCTTATCGTCGCATTCATTGCCACATGGTGCTGCTCGATGAACAAGCGAGTTTGGCTAAGCGTATGACAACAAATAGATTCGTTTAGCTCTGGAGCCCAATAGTCAGAATACTGATAGCCGGCGCGCAGATACACCACATCAATAGCGCCAATGCCTTCGAGCAATAAACGCTTGTTATCGCCTGAAGAAAGCTGAGAGCTGAGCTGCTCAAAGGTACGTCGAACCGTGCGAATACCCTGCTTTTGCAGTTCCACTTCGAGTAAGTGTTGGTCATACACATTGTCTTCATTCTTCTGCACCACCATCAAGAATGTTGGTTTTTCAGGAGCATTCTTGTCCGAACAATTGAAGTCCGCTCTCACCTTTCTCGCAGAAGTCGCAATACCGAAAGCCAGTTGCTCAAGACCTTGGTTTCTTGCCGGCGTTGCCGATTTATCTTCCAACCATTTTTGGTAAGTTTCAGGCCATTGATTTTGCATATAGGCATGAAACTCTGTCGCTTTTTGGCCAAACGGAGCCATGCCTGCCGCAATACCATTAAACTCAATCACTTTTGCGCCGTGTTGACGGTCATCCATGAAATCAGTACGCATTAACAACAGTGGCTGACGAGCAGGATTCAAGCGTTCATCAGCACTGCTATGGGCTTGTTGATGCAATTCCATTAAGCGACCAAAAAACGGATCGGCTTTAGCCATGTCGCTCAATGATGACTGTAAAAAGTCATGATCCTCAGAGACGTTACTCACCAACTTAGTCATCAGAGGCGTAACCTTACGTAAGTGCTCATATACCTTACGTTCCATTGTCATTGGTGCGATACTGAAAGGACAATGCCTCGCCGTATTATCGGCCTGACGGAAAGCGACACCATGCATAATTGCCCATTCGCAAGCGTCTTCAATCGTTTGTTGTGAAATCAATGATGCTTTTTCGATATTCATTATTTTTACTCTCAAGTATTAATGATTAGCCGTGTCATTCTTCTAATAACACGCCCATCAACTATGCTGTGGCAGCCGACAATCCTAGCTTGCTGCTTAGATGTTCTTGTTCTTCTTGCGCCTTTTGGGCTAGATATAAATCACGGTAGTCGCCATCTTGAGCAACCAATTCGTGATGCGTGCCGCTTTGAACAATTCGCCCTTTGTTCATCACCAAAATTTGGTCAGCGTGTTTGATCGTTGAAAGTCGGTGCGCCACCGTTATAACCGTTCTGCCTTCTTGGATTTTCTCTAATGCTATCTTCACTGCCTCTTCCGTATCACTATCAATGTTAGCGGTGGCCTCATCTAACAGGAAGATTTTAGGATCATGCGAGAGCGCTCTTGCTAACGCCAACAGCTGTTTCTCACCAACGGAAAACGAAGCTCCACCGTGACTAGGTTGATGGTCATAACCATTGGTTAAACGTTCAATAAATGAGTGCGCTTTGACTTGTTTCGCAGCATCGATAACCTTGGTTCTTGCTGCTCGCTCACGTTCAGCTAGGTAGCTTCCAGCCAGGTCTATGTTCTCAAGCACTGAACCACTGAATATGGTCGGGTCTTGAGACACTAAACCAAACAGTTGGCGCAGCTGCTCCTCTGGGAATGCCGATAAAGGTTGTCCACCCACCAAAATTGCACCCTTTTGATGATCGTAGAAACGCATCAGCAGGTTTATCACCGAACTTTTACCACTTCCGCTATGACCAACAATCGCTGTGAATTGGCCACCTTTAGCCGTAAAACTGACGTCGTTGAGTACTAGCGAACCTTCTTCATAGCTTAATTGAACATCTTTAAACTCAATGTCATACGGCTCTGAAACCTCGACCAACCGGTGAGAATATCGATGATGTTCCGATTCATCATCCAGCAGCTCGAATACACGCTTAGAAGAAACCGTCGCCACCTGTAGCTTTCTTAGTTCCATGGATAACTGGCGGAATGGGTCGAAAAATCGTTCTATATAGTTAAGAAAAGCATACAAAGTACCGACTTCAACGACCGTGCTAAACGAAGCACCAGCAAACCAAGCCACAATGCCCGCAGCCGTTAATGTAGAGACTAAACGAGTGAGCGGGATCAGCATGAAGCTGTCTATTGCGATCGATTTGGCTCTAAATTCAAACCAGCTTTGATTTTCTTTTTCAAACTTTTCTTTAAACGACTTTTGCTGGCGGAAAGCTTGAATGAGCGCCATTCCCTGCAAAGATTCATTCAATCGACCGTTGATGTTACTCACTTGAATGCGAATGCCATCAAATACTGGCATCGAAATTTTTCGATACAAATGCATGGTCATCAGCAGAATTGGGATCAGCACTAAACTCAATAGCATCAAACGCCAATCAAGTAGTGCAATAGCAATGAAGATCACCGTAATACGTAATGCACCTTGGATAATAGTCGGAAACGTAGAAACAAACATGTTGCGCATCGCTTCGGTATCATTGGTGATGTACGACACCAGTTTACCCGCCGCTAACTTATCAAAAGTATTGATTGGAAAATTGAGCACATGGCTAAACAATTCTCGGCGAATATCATTAACCACCAGCAGTGCACTATGGCGGAATGTGACAGCCTGCAGGTAAGTAAACACGGCGGCAATGATGTAAAACATCATCACTCCCCCAGTTAATATAGCAAGGTGTTGCAACTCAAATGTCTGAGGGACAATCACATCGTCTAAGATAATTTTAGCGAGCCATGGGATCGCCATCTCCGCACTCACGGCAACGGTCAACATCGCAAAGGCCAAGATAAAACGCGCTCTATGTGGCAATGAATAAGCCAACAACCGACGGTACATTGAATTGGCCTTCATATCTGTTTGGCTTTGAGACCGTTGAGTTTTTTGTGTTGGCTTAAACATAACTTGCTCCCCTTTCAACAGCCTTAGAATTAAACGTGTGAGCCGTTTCTGTAACATCGATAGTTGTCTGAATATCGTCTTTACCGAGCTGGCTTTGACGTTGATAAACCATTGAGTACCAACCTTGCTTAGCAACAAGTTCGTGGTGAGAACCTTGCTCTTCAATTTGACCTTGGTTCAATACCAGAATATGGTCAGCCTCTATCAAGTTGGTTAAGCGTTGAGTGACCAACAACATCGTTTTGTGGCCGTAATGCGCCTTTAAGTTTCGGCGAACCACCACTTCTGTTTTCATGTCCAACGCACTGAACGGGTCATCAAGCAATAAAATATCGGCACCTGAAAGCAATGCTCTCGCAAGGGTTAATCTTTGCTTTTGACCTCCAGACAAATTATTACCACCTTCGCGTAGTTCAGTATCAAACCCATCAGCCATAGCTTCAATCTCAGCTTGAATACCAGCCATTTTCGCCACATGCTTAATCTCTTCATCGGTAGCGTCCGGCTTTGCTAACGCAATGTTTTCAGCAATCGTCCCTGAGAATAAAAATGGTTTTTGAGGAACCCACGTCACTTTGCTTCGCAACGAATCAAACGTCAGGTCATCGATCGAATTACCGTCCAATGCCATCTTCGAATTCCCGTCCAACGGAAACTGCCTCATCAACAATTGCAATAGCGTACTCTTCCCACCACCAGTCGGGCCCGTAATGCCGACTAAACCGCCTTCACTCACGCTGAATTTGATCGCTTCTAACGTTCGTCTATTTGCACCTTGGTGAGTAAATGAATGAATGTTGACGTCAAGGCTTGATCTCACGTCGTCTGATAGGGTTTTCGTCCCTTCAGTTACGTCTTCAGGCTCTGACAATAGGCTGTCGAGGCGTTCCCATGATTTACTACCACGTTGGAATACATTGAACTGCCAACCAAACTGTAAGAATGGCCCTAGCAACTGACCAAGATACAAAGTGAACGTTGTGAACAAGCCCACCGTAATGCTGCCTTGCTCAATTAACCAAGCGCCATAACCCAATGAAATCACAAACGACAAGCCATAAACCAATTGGATCGTTGGAGCAAATGCCGAATCCACCTTTGCCACTTTAAGGTTCGCTTCCAACGTCTCATCTAACGTCTTACCAAAACGTTGCTCTTGTCGTTGACCAATACCATGTGAACGGACGGCGCGAATACCAGCAACGGTTTCACGAGTCTCTTCGCTTAGTTCAGAGAAGCTCGCTTGCGCATGTCCAAAGGCGGTATGTAAACGAGCACCATAACGACGAGTAAAGTAAACCAACAACGGGAATGGTAATAACGCCACAGCGGTTAAGTGACCACTGACGACAAAAATCATCCCGAAGATCACGGTAAAACCAGCGATAAGAGAGTCAACCAGCGTCATGATGCCCATGCCTGTCGCCTCTTCCACTGCATTAAGATCATTAGTCGCATGCGCCATCAAATCTCCCGTACTGCGACGAGAATAAAATGATGGCGATAAGCGTGAGAACTTATGGAAAAGCTCGCTACGCATGACTCGTGTAATGCCAATCGCCGCGCCATAGAGTTTGCTCTGCCATACATAACGCAACCCGTACATGGCAAATGCCGAACCCGCTATACCACCCACATAAAGCATGAGCAATGATAGAGTCAGTTCACCATCACTGATGCTATCAACGATGCGACCAATCAGCCATGAGGGTACTAGGTTGAACAATGCGACCACTTGTAAAACAACAAAGGCGATCAAATATTGGCGGCTGAACATTTTAATATAGCCACGTAATTTCCAAAGAATATCCATAACTGGTTAAACCATCATTTCTTGTTGTTTGCAGTCGCTCTGTAGTTGATTTTGCTTTTTCAAAAAATCATCAAAGCTGATGTCTGGCTGCCTTTCCATTTGTTGCTGCTTGGAAAGCGATTCATCAACCAACGCTGTTAAGTTGTCCATTTTTTCCGTCTCAACTTGGTGTTGCAAATGCACTAACAAGTGCTCATCAGAAAGACGTTGCATTAAGCCTTGATGACTCAATCCTTGGTCTTTCATTTGTGCCAACAGTTTTGCCGAAGGGGTTAAGTCACTGTTTTGCAGTTTCATACGTTCACTGAAGATACTGGTTTGGTATGAATCCGTAGAAAAAGCATCATCAAACAGCGCTGCTATTTGTTGGATAGCGTCCAACAGATCAAGCCCCAAAGTTTCTAATGACACTTCGCCTTCTAATGTAGGAAGTATTAAGTCCGGTTTTCGGCCTTGTGTTGCCACGAGTTCTTGACGTTGAACGACAATGGCGCGTTCCTCTTCGGTCAACTCGGGGCTTGGCGCTAATGCACTGTAAACCAGAAAAAGATCCAAAAAGTGGCTTTGCTCTTGCGCAATACCAAGTGGTAAATATGGATTGTTATCCATGCTGCGCAGCTCAACATACTGCACACCGTAATGACACATCGCATACAACGGACGCAATGTATCGTTAACGATTTTTGGCCGCACCGAGCCATACAATTCGTTTTCCAGCTGTAACACAGAACCATTCATTTGCTGATCGATGTCTAGATGCAAGTAGCGCTCACTTGGACGAGTCAAAGCGTTATGCAAATCAGATAAATACTGCTGCCAGTTATTAAAACTTATTGGGTACGATGACTGCTCATCACTGCTGTAACCGAGATTACTCAGACGCAATGATGTCGCCCACGGTAAGTAACAAGTCTCGTCATCAAACACTTCAAGCGCATGTGCTTTACCTTGCAAATAACTGTTATCTACCGCAGGGGAAGCACCAAATAAATAAGGTACTAACCAACCATGACGCAGCACGTTACGAATCATATGAAAGTAGCGTTCAGAAACGAATGCTTCCAGAGGCATTTGAGCGACACTGCTATCGATGCTCTTCTGGTGATCGTACAGCGCAATCCAAAATGCTTCCGGCAGAGAAAAGTTGTAATGAATTCCAGAGATAAGCTGCATGCGTTTGCCATAACGATTGGCTAACCCTTCTCGATAACGTTTTTTCAGTAGGCCAGCATTCGAAGTGCCATAGCTAGCGATTCTAATCGCGCCCTCACTTTCTGCTTCATCATTCGGCAATTGTGGTGGCATGCTCGCACCCCATAAGGTTTCACCCTCAGGTAGGCGAGTCGCAACAAAATGATGCAGTGAAGCGAGCGAATCGAATGTCGCGGTTCGGTCATCCATCGCTGGAGTCACTAACTCTAACTGAGCCTCGGAAAAATCAGTGGTGATATAAGGATGTGTGAGCGCAGAACCAAGTTCGACTGGATGAGTTTTATCTGAGATACCACCGGTCGCTTGTGTGCGAATTAGCTCACGTTCAATACCGCGACGGATACCCGCCAAAGAAGCATGAACTTGTTCATTTTGTAGGAAGGAAGCGAGATTGGCTTCAATTTTTAATACTTGATTATTTTTCATTGTTTCGTCTTAAAAAAGCTATAGCAACGTAATTAAGACGAGGCTCATGATAAAAAGACGAAATAAAAACAAAAAAATATCCAACTAGTTTCTAATTCGATATTTTTCTTTTAATTTTCAATAAGTAACTAATACTAACTCTTAATTATATTATCGTTTATTATTGAATCTGTTCGATGATCAAATCGCGAAGCCACTTATGGCTCGGCTCTGAATCGAAGTATTTGTGCCATAGCAAGAATAGACCTCCCGGCACCAAATCGACTGGAACAGGCTTCATCACCAGTTCACCGCTATCAATGTAATCACGTACCGAGTTGTATGGATAACACATCAGTAAATCACTCTGCTTACACAATTTAATGGCGCTGGTGATGTCTGACACGTTAGCGGCTTTATTGATTTCCAACTGCTTAGAGTTCAGCACTTCCATCAATAGCCAATCCCCCGCTCCGCCCGTCACCAACTGTATGTGTCGATACTTCAAGAAGGTGTCGAGGTTCCACTCTTCCTTTAACGCCGGATGGTCATTTCGCATCAAACACACAGAATAGTCCAAGCACAGTTCTACGTAATCCAGATCATCGGGAATACACTGCACATGGGTAGATGCTCGCTCATCCAGCTCAAAAATACCGATGCCAAAATCCACTTCACGTTTTAGCAAACGCTTGAAGCTGTCGCTGCTCCACGTTGAGCTGTTGATGGTAATGTGAGGCGCCTCCGCAAGAGCAGTCGGCATAAAGTGCGGATAAATCGCGGTGTAGGCGGTTTCGACAAGGTCTATAGTGAAGGTACGCTCACTGGCTTTAGGATCAAAAACTTCGGGAACGGTCAGCTTTTCAATTTGCAGTAGGATTTGGTGGACCTTAGGTGCCAAAGCGAGTGCTTTGGGCGTTGGGAACAACCCCTTTGATTCTCGCTCAAACAGCGGATCATCAAACAAAGCTCTGAGTTTAGTGAGCTGTTTACTTACCGCTGACTGGCTCAAAAAGAGTCGATCTGCCGTTTTGCTCACACTTCGTTCTTCAATAAGAACGTGTAAGCAAAGCAGCAAATTCATATCGCATTTAAGTAAGCTTTTCACATCTACCATGATATTCCCTAAATTCAGGTTAATGATGATTAATTGTCACTTTAAATCATATCATTGTCTTGGTAAATTTAGCGCATGTGAGTTAACACGCTCAAATAATAATAGAATTAAGGAATACTCATGGATTTTCTAGCACTACCAAAGATTGATTTACACTGCCACCTAGACGGAAGTGTTCGTCCAGATACGATTATTGACCTAGCAAAACAATACAATATCGAACTACCTGAAGATCGCGATGCGGTTGTTCAATCTCTAACGGTGCCAGAAGATTGTAAAAACTTAGATGAGTACCTGGCTTGTTTCAGCCTGCCATTACAAGTAATGCAGACTGAAGAAGCGATTGAACGTATCTCTTTCGAGCTTTACGAAGACGCTGCACTAGAAAACGTTAAGTACCTAGAAGTTCGCTTTGCACCAATCCTGCACGTAAACAAAGGTCTGTCTCTTGATGCAATAATCGCTAGTGCAGTTAAAGGCATGAAGCGTGCTGAAGAGAAATACGACATCAAAGGCAACTACATCATGTCTGTGCTTCGTATGTTCCCTAAAGACTCTATCAAAGACGTGATCGATGCAGGTCAACCTTACCTAGGTAAAGGTGTTGTAGCATTTGATATCGCTGGCGGTGAAAAGCCAGGCTTCTGCGCTGAATTCCCTGAGTACACACAATACGCTCTTGAAAAAGGCTACCGCATTACCGTGCACGCTGGTGAGCAATGGCATGGTCAAAACGTTTACGATGCAGTTACTTTGCTAGACGCTGAGCGTATCGGCCACGGTGTTCACATCCAAGGCAACGAGGACGCATACAACATCGTTAAAGAGAAGCAAGTTGCGCTTGAAACTTGCCCAACAAGTAACGTTCAAACTAAATGTATTCACAAATTCAGCGACCACCCAATTGCTGAATTCAAGAAAGACGGCATCGTTGTTACGATTAACACAGACAACCGTACTGTGTCGAACACAACCATGACCAACGAAGTGAAGCGTGTGTGTGAAACATTCGGCCTAACAAAAGAAGACTACGCAGAAATCTACAAGTACTCAGTCGACAGCGCTTTTGCTTCAGACGAAGTGAAACAACACCTAATGGGTTTCGTTGAGCAAATCTAATTTGGCAAAGCGCGCCTTTTGCTGAATAGCTGGGCTCACTTAGCATTAGTGCTTAAAGCACAAAATAGGAAGAGAAAGGCTGAGGCTTTTCTCTTTTTTTATGTCCAAAAATCGCTAATCTTGCAGTATTCGTCATTTAGACCGAGACTCTCGGAAAGTGGGCAAGCATGAGTAATACAAGCGATAAAACTGAACTGGAAAAGATGCTATCTGGGCAAGTGTATGATGGTGCAGACCAAGAAATTGATACCATGCGTTCCAATGCAAAAAAGGCGCTAATGGCTTTCAACAACCACCAAACCCCAGATCAACAACACACATTGCAAAAGCAGCTATTCGGTAAGGTTGGTAGTAGCAGCTTAATCCAGCCCCCTTTTCATTGTGAGTTTGGTAAAACCATTGAGATTGGTGACGACACCTTCATCAACATGAACGTGGTGATGTTGGATGGTGCGAATATCAAGATCGGTAACAATGTTTTAATTGGACCAAGTGCCCAATTCTATACGCCATCACACTCCCTTGATTATCGTAGCCGCCGTAAATGGGAAACCTTCTGTTTACCAATAACAATCGAAGATGATGTGTGGGTTGGCGGTAACTCAGTGATCAACCAAGGCGTGACGATTGGGGCTCGTTCAGTCATCGCAGCTAACTCTGTGGTCAACAGCGATGTACCACCAGACTGCTTATACGGCGGTACGCCAGCCAAGTTGATTCGACACTTGAATACTGAGCAACAGAGCGACTAATTCAGCAACAATCTAAATCTAAGAAAGGCCATGTTTATCACTCAACATGGCCTTTCTTCCATTGATAAGGTGTAATCCCATTTACTCGCTTAAATGCTCTTATAAACTGCGATGAATCGGCATAACCTAAGTGAAGTGCGACATCAGAAATAGTATAGGTTTGCTGTGAAATAACCCGCTTAGCGAAATCAAACGCGAGCGTCTCTTTTATCGCTTTGAAGGTTGTATTTTCTTTATTCAACGCTCTTTGAATAGTACGCTTTCCAATCCCGATCAAATCGCAAAATGTATCTAAGTCGATATCGACTCGACCAATATATGGCGACAAAGCCTCAGTGACTTTGCGAGCATCGGCCATGGGCTTCACTTTGGTTTCCAGCAAATGTTCCACTTCTAACCGATCGTATTGAATACGCATATTCTCTTGCCCAAGGTATTGAGGTGTCTCAGTTTGGATTTTTAACTCGCTTAATGCCTGCGACTTCGTTGTCACTAAATCATATCGAATTGGGTTACCGAGCTCAGCATATTGCGCCTTCAAATAAGCGTGAGTATAAGCGATAAGAAACAACTCAGATTCAACGTGACTAACTGACTGCATTGACGTCTTAAACGAGACAGAAAACTTTGCCCCACTTTGTTCCACAGATAGCTTTTCAATGGGGAAAGAATCAAGGAAATCTTGCATCGAAAGAGCAGGGAATCGAAGTTCTTTAGCTGCTCGGGTTGCACTCTCTAACAGCACAACAATGAAGTCATTCGGGCCTAGGTTAACCCTGATATGGTGTAAGAAGAGGGAAAAAACGTTATACGGAACATAGCTAGCCGATGACGTATCCATACTGAATGGAAGTTTCACTTCTAACGCCAGATCTGCAACCAATGAGCGGCCGAGAGCAAGCGAGTTATCTTCTTGCAAACACTGTTGAAAGTGGTTCACCACACGCTTATCAATCAGAGGAATATCAAGCCCCATCACTCTATCCTTTTCCATATTAACTAGTGACGCAAAATGCACATTTTCATTTCAGAGCTTAGCTACAATTATCTCAAGTTAACAAGGTTCACTTACAGTTTTCACTAATAAAGTGAACCACATAGCCAACAAGAGCAGCTTTGATTGCAAAGTATGACAGGGTTATCAATTTTAAATAATCCCGAGATACCGTCAGGGTCTACTATTAAATATAGATATTGAATAAATGGACTTAAACCAATAATTGAGAGGTTTTCATGTTTAAAAAGATCACGTTAGTAGCAGCGAGTATAGCAATGAGTTTTGGTGTTGCTAACGCCAGTGTTGAAAGCAAAACTTGGCCAGCATCAGACAAAGCCAAAACATTCGTTCAAGACACGATCGTCATTGGTATGCTCGCGAGCCCATATGGAGCGGGCTGGAGTGACGACCAACAATTATTGGATTACTTCCAAGGTGCACGTGACGCGGGTATTACAGGGCATGAATACACCATTACTGCTGCCGACCACAACTTTGATGACTTCTTGTTCCACCATCACAAGCATCGTTCTGTGATGGCAAAACAACCTGATAAGTTCATCGTTGCCCACTCTAATCACGATATTGAAAAAGCCCATACAGAAAGAAAGACTGCCGTTCTATGGAATAGCCAAACTGCGACAATTTTGGAAGAAGATGTCACCAAGATGGCGATTCTTAAAGACATGGGTCTCAAAAGCATGATCTTGTCTTATAACGACATTTTCAGAACAGGTTCGGGACAACTGGCTGCATATAATGGCAGAGACATCGGCTTAACATCTTGGGGAGAGTCTGTTATCGATTCGATGGTCAAGTATCAGGTGATTCTAGATCTCAGCCATACAGGCTCAAAAACGGCTAACGATGCCATGAGTTATATGGAAGAAAACTACCCTGATGTGCCATTTGTATACACCCACTCTGTGCCTGCCGGTTTATACAAAAACGAAGCGAATGCGACACCAAAAGGCTGTTACCGTGCCATTCCTGATGATGAAGCAATACGCGCAGCTAAATCAGGAGGCTACGTTGCTCCAACCTTCACGGAATGGATGATGGACGGCGTTTGGCCTGAAGATATCTCTCCAGTTCAAGCTGCCGATATGATCGACTACTACGTAAAATTGGTCGGCGTTGACCACGTAGGTATCGCCACCGATGACATGTTCTCAACTGACATGGTGGTTGATTTCGCAACCAAGAACGCGAAAATGTACGACGATGGTGGTTACATGATCGAGGCGTTCAACAAAGGCGCGACGGGCAATGGTGAATTGGCGAAGATCCTTGCAGCCATCACCGATGAACTGTGGAAACGAGGCTACAGCAATGATGATCTTGCGAAGATCTACGGCGGTAACAAGATGAGAGTTTACGCTCAAGTTTCTGAAGGCGCAGACCCCGACAAGTTCCAAAAAGAGTATGCAAAACGCCTAAAAGAACTAACCAAGTTAAGAAATGAAAACTTAGCGATGTAGCTCGTAACTAACAAAGCTCAAGCATTCGAAGCACGTCCTATTGGGCGTGCTTTTTTATTTAACATCTTGTAGACAACATCCTCATTCAGCCGCTATATATCGAAGAAAGAGAATGAAGTCACACACCCAGAAGTAACCCTCGAATTCGCCCTCCAAAACACCCTATATCCCATCATCTAATCGGCCTTCTATGTTAGAATTACGGCTAGTTCGGAATGCGCTGAGTATCTGATTTAGTTAACTATAATTTAATCACCATGAGTGCTTTTTTAAGTTTTTAGAATGAAAAAATATGAATTAGTTGTCCAAGATATTGTTAGCAAGATCTGTCAAAACAGTATCAATCATAAGCTTCCTGCAGAAAGGGAACTCTCTGAAATATATGGCTTATCTCGATTTACTATTCGAAAAGCGCTAGCCAAGCTAGAAGCGATTGGCATGGTGACATCTAAGGTGGGCTCAGGGTACTTTGTTAATACATCTTTGATTGGAACCCCTCTAGTTTATAACTCGATTACTGAAAACAGCTTTGAAGAAATATCTTATAAAAAGATTCAATTAAATAAGGCGTTACCAAACAACCACGAACAACAAATATTTTCTCTACGTGACGATGAATATATTTGGAAGATCAAACGTCTTAGGTTAATTAATAATAAAGTCGTTCAAATTGAAGAAACAAAAATACCTGTCAGTATCTTTCATGAAATGAACACAGACATCATCGAAAGTTCGCTTCAAAAACACGCACTCGCTCAAGGCTTAGAGATCGACAGTTACTTAACGACTTATCAAGCCATCAACGTATCCAAAGATGATGCCGATTTACTGGGCTGTAAGAAGAATGTCGCGGCAATGAACATCACCAACCGTGGCTTCCTTACCTCTGGCGAATTGTTCATCGTCAGTGACATTATCGACATCAACTATCAATGCACTTATCACACGCCTTTTAACAACGAGAGCATGAATTTCAGAGATAAAAATAGCCGCTAGTGCGGCTAAATTTGATTGAAACAACAGACTATGGCGTATGAATTGAGCCATCTGGTAGTCGACTTTGAGTCCACTCATGAGGGCGGTACATCACAGGAAACTCGGCTGCAACCTCTCGATCCATCTCTACGCCGATCCCGGCGACTTCCGATGCATACAAATAACCGTTGATAGGCTCTGCGGCATTCGGGAATACTTTGTGCGTATTCTCGTTGTACTCGACATGTTCTTGAATAGCGGCATTGTGTAAATGCACATTCAAATGCGTGTTTACCGCAGCGCCAATTGGCGTCATGTCTGGCGGACAGTGCCATGCAATACGAACACCAAAGTTCTGACATAAATGTCCGAGTTTAAGCGCAGGTGTAATGCCACCTATTTGTGAAACATGACAACGAATGAAATCAATGCGGCGGTTAGCAATCAAAGACTTCCACTCTTCAGGGTTGTTAAACAACTCCCCTAAACCCAATGAAACCGAGCTTTGGCTACGAATGTTATCCAACCATTCCGTTTGGTTTGGCGGAAGAATATCTTCAATGAAGTAAGGCTTATATTGCTCAACTTCTTTGGCAAATTGTATTGCTTGATTTGGGAAAAGGCGCTCATGAACATCATGAAGAATATGGAATTTATTACCATATTTCTCTCTAAGCGACTTAAACATTGTCAGTGTATTGTCCATGTACTGATCTTGGTCGTAGTACGAGCCTTCAGTCGGATTTTGAGTGGTATGTAAATCGGTTGGAACACCACCATAGAAACCAAGCTGACAGCGAATATGCTTGTAACCTTTGTCTAGGAAAGATTCCACCAACTCATAAATACCTTCCATTGTGTCGCTAGTCGCGTGTGTGTATACAGGAATAGCATCACGAGACTTACCACCAAATAATTGATGTAACGGCATACCCGCTAATTTGGCTTTAATATCCCACAGTGCCATATCAACACCGGAAATTGCATTATTGATAACAGGGCCATTTCGCCAATAAGCGTTGACCATCATCATTTGCCATAAGTCTTCAATATTATTGGCATTTTTACCAACTAGAAGAGGTTTTAGATACTCATCGACCATTATTTTTACAGCAAGCGGTCGTTGTTGGAAGGTCGCGCAACCAAAGCCTGTCACACCTTCATTGGTTTCAACAACAACCGTGATGAGGTTATGCCTATCTGGCTTGGTAATAATACAATGGATATCGGATATAATAGTTTCTTTCACAATTAAATAACCTAAACTAACTTCAACTCTTATTATCTAACCGTGTTAAAAAGCACATTTCAAGCGTTAAATTTCATGCAAAAATAATTGGTACGTTTAGTGTTTTTTTTTGATAAACAAAACATACCAATTGGCCCAAAACGGTCGAAAATAATTTATTCGAATTTTAAGTGTGATTGAAGTCTCTTTTTATCCCATTGGATTTAAATAAGTTATCGATATGATTACTGGAGTTAAATATATCCCAGTAACAGGTGTAGTATGCAAATTTTTGAAAATAATGATGCTGTTATGAATAACTCTAAGTCATCGTCTAAAAAGAAAAATTTCAGAGAAAATATACAGTTATTAGTCACTGCACTTGGTGGTGAAGATAATATCGTGAGTCTCACGCACTGTATGACAAGACTAAGATTCAAATTGGCAGACGAGTCTCTGGTAGACGAAGAGGCTATCAAGCAGATCGCTGATGTGAAAGGTGTGGTACTTCAACAAGGCCAAACCCAAGTCATCATCGGTGTTGAGGTCGAGAAGTGGTTCAACGCGCTATCAAACACTCAACAAGCTGACGCTAATCCGGCTGATGAGCTAGAGAAAGGCAAGCTGTTCCAGGGCGTGATGCGTATTGTCGCAGGCATCTTTGGCCCTGTCGTTCCTGCAATTGCTGGCGCTGGTATGTTGATGGGCCTGTTGTCTGGTCTTATTGCGACCAATGTTATCTCTGAAACCTCAGACACAGTTTATTTCTTCCGCTCAATCTCTGTTGCTGTGTTCTTCTTCTTACCTATGCTGGTTTCTTTCTCTGCAGCCAAAGTATTTAAAGTAAACGAATATATTGCGCTGGCTGTCTCTTCAGCGATGTTGGCACCCAAACTAGTCGATAAAGCAGTACTCCTCAAAGATGCTGGCGCGGTACCAGAATTGACGGTGTTAGGCGTTATACCGATTGAACTGCTTAACTACGGCGGCGCAATTGTTCCTGCGATTCTAGCAATCTGGTTATTGTCTAAAGTGACTCCGTTAGTTGACCGTCTAGTTCCTTCTTCTGCGAAGCCTGTATTTACACCACTGCTTGCCTTTACGGTAACTTCGACCATCACGCTATCATTTGTTGGCCCTGCTGGTATCTGGCTAAGTAACGGCGCGGGTTGGGTAATGAGCTCGCTACTGGAGATATCTCCTACGTTAACGGGCTTTGTGTTTGGTCTAACTCGCCCGATTACGATTGTGTTTGGTATTCACCACAGCATGACGCCGATTAGCCTGAACAACTTTGCTCTGTATGGTAAGGATTTACTAATGCCGATCATGTGTTTAGGTAACATGGCAATTGCTGGCGCGACAATGGCTATCTGGCACAAGCAACGTAAAACAGTTTCTAAAGAGCAATCTTCAATCACGATGGGCTCAAGTGTTACCGCTATCTTAGGCATCACGGAGCCGGCTCTATTTGGTGTACTAACGAAATACACCAAAGCGATGATGACCGCGAGTTTGGCGGCAGGTGTTTTCGGCGCTATCTCGGTAACGATCGATACTCACTTAACGAGCTACATTCTTTCTTCTGTCTTCAGCTTGCCAGCTTACCTTGCTGGCGGTACGCAGAACTTTATCCAAGCGATTATGGGTGTGGTTGGTGTGTTTGTACTGTCTTACGTACTAACACTGTTGTTCGTAAAGCTAGACAACAAGTAACACTTCCTCCCAACCTATTGGGAACAGAATCAACGTGGCTACCTTCCTTGTAGCCACGTTCCATCATTTATAGCTAGCAATACCCATTCTTCTGTAAGGGCCACTTATGAGCCATATTGCGATTATCGGCGAGTGTATGATTGAGCTGAACGGCGCTCCATTCGGAACCATGCAACAAACCTATGGTGGAGATACGCTCAATGCCGCTGTGTATTTGAACCGAAGTGCCACCAGCCATTCCAGTTCGACAAATACTCCTAGGATTCGTACCAGTTACGTCACGGCTCTTGGAGCAGATTCCATTAGCCAAGAGATGCTTAAGCGTTGGCAAGATGAAAGGTTATCAACCGATTTAGTGCTTATCGACGAACAGCGCTCGCCAGGCCTGTATCTGATTCAACTCGACGATGTTGGCGAACGCACATTTCTATATTGGCGTAATGACTCCGCGGCTCGCTACATGGTACAGCACCCAGATTTCGACAAGATAACCGCCCAACTTTGCGATGTTGATATGGTATTTTTGAGCGGTATTTCTCTCGCGATATTGCCACATGGCGATCAGTTAAAGTTACTCACTATCATTCAAGGCCTACATGAACGTGGCGTTACCATCGCCTTTGATAGTAACTATCGACCAAAGTTATGGGACTCAGAAGACGCAACCAAAGAATGCTATCTATTGGGCTATAAAGCTACAGATGTCGCCTTGGTTACCTTCGACGATGAGCAACTTTTGTGGCAAGACGCACACCCACAAGACACCATAAAAAGATTGCATGCACTCGGCGTCAAAACCGTTGTTGTGAAGCTTGGTCCTGAAGGCTGCTTGATCAGCGAAAACCCCGAAAATGAGCCAGTAAAAATCAAAACGACACCTGTCGAGACTGTGGTCGATAGCACCTCTGCTGGCGACTCTTTTAACGGTGGTTTCTTATCTTGCTATCTCGCTGGAGGTTCTATTGAAGAAGCTTGCCACCAAGGTAATGCATTAGCCAGATTGGTGATTCAACATCATGGTGCAATCATCCCAAAATCCATCACAGACACTCTTTCAAACTGATATTAAGAAGTACACATGTCTACAATTAACGAACAGCTAAAAGCACTTAAAGTCATCCCTGTTATCGCAATTGATAACGCAGAAGATATTATTCCACTCGGTAAAGTCTTGGCTGAGAATGGCATTCCCGCCGCTGAAATTACGTTCCGTTCAGACGCCGCTGTTGAAGCTATCCGACTGCTTCGCCAAGCTCAGCCTGACATGCTGATCGGCGCAGGCACGATTTTGAATGGTGAACAAGCACTGTCCGCGAAAGAAGCAGGCGCAACCTTTGTGGTATCACCGGGATTCAATCCAAACACAGTTAAAGCATGCCAAGAGATCGGCATCGATATCATTCCTGGAGTGAACAATCCAAGCACCGTTGAAGCGGCATTAGAGATGGGCTTAACAACCTTGAAGTTCTTCCCTGCTGAGGCGTCTGGCGGTATCAATATGGTTAAGTCGTTAGTCGGACCTTATTGCGATATTCGATTGATGCCTACTGGTGGTATCACGCCATCAAACATTGGCAACTACCTAGCCGTTCCTCAGGTATTGGCATGTGGTGGCACTTGGATGGTGGATAAGAAGCTCGTCGAAAACAAAGAGTGGGATGAGATTGCACGCCTAACAAGAGAGATTGTTGAGCAAGTAAATCGTTAAGCAGATCAGTCGCTAGCCCAAAGCATTAGCGGGATTTGAGAATACAACGCATACAAAAAAAGCGAGAAGCTTGCCTCTCGCTCTTTTTTCATCTATCTATTGTGACAATTGTTGCTCTACAAGCGTCTTCCAGAACCCAACACCATGCTCCAGAATATTGTCGTTGAAATCGTAGTGTGGGTTATGAAGCGCAGTGCCTCCACATTCACCAACACCATTCCCAACTAGCACATAGCACCCTTTCACTTCACGTAACATGAACGAGAAATCCTCACTGATGGTGAAGCGTTCACAAGCTCCATTCACATTCTCTTCACCAACAACCGCTTGTGCTGCTTTGATTGCGTAAGCAGTCTCTTCCGGCGTGTTGATTGTTGATAGAAAGCTATTGTTAAAATGATATTGATAATCAACGCCTGCTGACATGCACTGACCCGCAACGACACGCTCGATCGCTTTCTCAATCTTGTGTAACGCTTGATCCGTGAAGCTACGAGTATCACCTGAAATGGTCACTTGCGAAGGAATCACGTTAACTGTGCCATTAGTAACAAAGTTAGTCACTGAGATAACCGCCGTCTCATCAATTGCACTCAAATTACGTGAAACAATGGTTTGTAAGGCGGTCACAACCTGAGCTCCAACTACAATCGGGTCAGTTCCCATGTGTGGCATAGCGGCATGACCACCCGTAGCCTTGATAACAATTTCAAAGCTACTTTCACTCGCCATTAATGAATTGGGGCGAGTCACAAACTTACCTTCAGGAATACCCGGTAGGTTATGCATTGCGTAAATCGCATCCATATTCCAACGAGTAAATAGGCCGTCTTCGATCATCGCTTTGGCGCCTGTACCACGCTCTTCATCGGGTTGGAAAATGAAGTAAACGGTGCCATCAAATTGCTTGCTGTTTGCTAGCTCTTGCGCGGCACCCAACAACATAGCTGTATGCCCGTCATGACCACAAGCATGCATCGCGCCATCATGTTTAGAAACATGACAAAACGTATTCTCTTCATGAATACGCAGGGCATCCATGTCAGCACGTAACCCAATCGAGCGATCGCTTGTACCATTTTTTAAAATTCCCAGAACACCGGTTCCACCAATACCACGGTGAACTTCAATGCCGAACTCTTCGAGTTTATTCGCAACAAATTCAGAGGTTTTGAACTCTTCAGTACCAAACTCAGGGTACTGATGTAGATGGCGACGCCATTCTGTGACAGTGGCAGTGTTAGTCATGGAAACTCCAATAAATAAAATACTTAAAATTAATTTGTTGATACTGTTTTGGATGTCATTTCGCGAGATTTGTTGGAGGTTGCAAATAGCATCATAGCTACGATGATTAAGCCAACCGCCATCGCCCTCAAGGGGGTGATAGGCTCTCCGAACACCAAAACAGCAATGAAAAATGCTGACATAGGGATGAGGTTTAAAGCCATGCTGCTGCCTTCAACTCCCACACGTTCTATGCCGTAGATATACGCGATATAGCCCAGACCTGATACCAAACCTCCTAGCACCATAATGCATAGAAGTGACCAAGAATGGCGCATCACCAGTAGCAGGCTGGGTACATCTATACCTGACACCAATAAATAAATGAAAAAACCAACAGCTGCGAAACCAAACTGATAATGCATGGTGCGAGTTGCACCGTATTTCTCTGCCAAATGAGCCCGTAAGTGGGTGACAGATGCAAAGCTCAACACACTCAATAAGCAAATCAGATGGCCAATGTTCACACCGCTATCTTCCGAAGTAAACGGCGGAGCAAGAACCAATATGCTCACTCCAATCAAAGCAATCCCACTTGACGCAATTTGCATACGCGTAAAGCGTGCACCATAGAAAACTTGCCCAATAGCCAAGATTGCAATCGGTACAAGACCTTGAATGACTCCGTTTTCCGATAGCGAAATATAATCGAGTGATAGAAATGACAAGAAGCTAAATAAACCTTGGCCTACTACACCACACACTAATAACTTAAATAAATCGCTTCGATTAGCCCAACTGAACGAAAGTTTCGGTTTAGTTTGAGTATTGGTTTGACGTATTGAACCAAAAATCAGGACTAAAGATAAAACCGAGAATGCCATCATGTAGCGCAGCCACACTAACAATCGCGCATCAATGGTTTGCAGTGGCAAGGTAGCTAAAGCAGCCTCAGAGCCCCATAGCAAACCAACGCTAATTGCTGCAATCCAACCTTTAGTCACTGATTTCATCACTTAGCTCGCTTCTGGCGTTGCTTTCTTATCGCAAGCTAAGTTTTCTGCTGTCTGTTCTTCTTGCTTCGTTTCAAACTTAGTGAACACGTAAAGTGCTACGACAATCAATGAAACGACAATGGTTTTCCCCATGGCCATCTGCTCACCAAGTGTCACAACTGCCACTAAGTAGCCAACCAAAGGCATGAGGTTTAATGCCATCGTTGCCTTTTCTACACCGATACGCTTGAAAGAATACAATTGAATCAAGTAGCTACCACCAGAAATGCCTGTACCTAAGAAAATAAGCAGTGCAATCAACAGCGGGCTAGAGAAAATAATGTAAATCTGAGACAAGTCCAAGCCCATGGTCAACACAACGATAATGCCCATCACAGCAACCGAAATGTATTGGTACAGCATGGAAACCACTGAGCCGTATTTGTCCGCTAAGCTAGCACGTAAATGTGCCGTCCACGCTAAAGCCAGCATCGAGCATGTCACGTAAACATAACCCAGCAGCGGAGTACCGCCTTCAATGGTGTTTGTTGGCCCGACACTCATTGCGTAAATACAAACTGCAGATGCGATGAAAGCGCCCCACTGAATCTTGTTCATACGGAAGTTCATAAACATCATACCGAAGAAGACTGTCGCGAACGGCTGCATACCTTGGATAACACCGTTTTCAGTCGCACCAATATGAGAAAGAGAAAGGAAATTAAAAAGTGAGAAAACCCCTTGTCCCACGATGCCGCAAAGCGCAATACGTCCAAGGTCTTTGGTATCGATCTTTAATGAAGAACCTAAGTCTGCACTTAAGTTTTTGCTACGTGATGTAAAAAAGAAAATGATTGATAGGCCAATTACCGCGGTAACGTAGCGGAAAAATACCAATGTCATCGGATCAACAGCCATAGAAAGCGGCTTAGAGACCACCCCTGTTACGCCCCAGATACAGGCAACGGCAATGGCGGCAGTCCATCCTAAAAATGTGTCTCTGTTTGTTGTGTTCATCTTTCTATCTTCCATAATTTTTCGATAATGGCGGTGCGGCACACCGCCTTATTACTTGTAATTTGTATCGTGGTTGACGGTTAGTTAGCGTTTGTCGCTGTTTTCATCTGAGGCGCTTTTTTCTTCGCCTTACCAAACTTCATGAACAGCATCATTGAGCCAATAACGACCGCAATCGCTAGTAGTCGCATTGGCGTTACCGCTTCACCGAGGGCAAATACAGCCAGTACGAAAGAAGACAGAGGCATCAAGTTAAGTGCCATACCCGTTCCGTCTACGCCGACTCGTTCCATTGCATAGATGTAGATTAGGTAGCTGATACCTGAAATACCCACACCCAGAATTGCAATACAAGCCATACGAAGTGGAGAACTGAAAATACCGAGTGCTGTAGAGAAATCCGCCCCCACAACGAGTAGATAAAGACCAAAGCCGATTGCCGCAAAAATGAACTGGTGGTACATCGTCGCCACTGAGCCATATTTCTCAGCAAGTTTCGCACGAGCGTAAGCCATCGTAGAGAAACTCGCCGCGCTACCAAGACAGATCAAGTGACCAATGTTGAAACCACTGCCTTCAACAGATGGATCCATTACCAAGATAGCGACACCAGCGAACGCACCAACCGCCGCCAAAATTTGCATTGGAGTAAAACGTTCACCATGACGAAGGAAACCAACACACAAGATAATGATTGGAATAAGCCCTTGGATTACGCCGTTTTCTGAAGCAGTGATGTAGTCAAGAGACAGGAACGATAAAAAACTGAAAGCGCCTTGACCAATAATGCCGCAACATGCTGCCCAGAAAATGTCGTGTCGATTTGCCCAATTAAGCTTAAAGTCGACTTTTTTCTGTGGTTTACCCATCGCATTACTGACTTGGATAATCACAAATAAGGTAATGAAGGCTACGGTATAGCGAACCCATACCAAGACCTGTGCATCCATTACTTCTAGAATTGGTGTTCCAACGATCCATGGAATACCCCATAGCAGGCCAATGAAAATGGCCGCGATCCAACCTTTTACTGTATTACTCATCTTTAAATTCCTTTCATTGGTTGCTATTGATTTAGCAATTGTCCGTAACCTGGACACTGAGCTGTCTTGCCGACTAGGTGCATGCAATGCCAGAACATCGCAGAGTTGCTGCACACGACAGGGATACCAAATCGATCTTCAATCTCTTGAATGTGGTCAAGAACACGAAGGTTGGTGCAAGACATAAATACAACATCGGCACTAGAATCAGGCAGCATTTCGCTTAATGCTTCCATCATTGATTCCTTTGAAACCGTGGTAATGTCAGTGTCTTTCTCAATGCCAAGTGAACCTAAAACAGGAACTTCAAAGCCAGCGGCAGTCAGTTGTTGATAAAGAGGGAAATTCACTTCTGTTGGATAAGGGGAAAACACGGCAACTTTCTTTGCACCCAAGTGCTTAAATGCAGCTTGAGCGGCTGTCCATGGATTCGTTGCGGGAATATCACCGCGATTTTGTGTAAGAAGGTTTGCTACTTTTTCTTCACCAATAATGATAGAAGCTGAAGTGCAACCAAACGCCATAACATCCATCGGTAAGCCCGTAGCAATCAAATCTGATGCTTCACTGATCCCAACCGCAATTTGGTCGAGCGCTTCTGGTGTCATCTCGCTGCTGTAATAAACGCGGGAGCTAAACACACCCGCTTGTGTACCCAGTAACTTTGCCCAGTCCATCTCTAAAGAGTGGTCAGTACTTAGTTGTACTAAACCGATATGAACTCGACCAATTCTTGGGGCCTGAACGTGCTGTAATGGGATTTCAAATTGACGAAACTGTTCTATTGTTTGCATGAGAAACTCGTATTTTTATAATTTTTATGTGCTGACTCTGGAGTCCAGAGCCAGCTTTTGTAGGGTGTTAAATTTGTAAGGTGTTAAGTTTTGAGCTAAATAATGATCAGTTCTGGCTCTGCGCGTTTGCTTAACCATTCAGCGCCGTCTTCAGTAATCACGATATTCTCTTCGTGAACCATTGACTTACCCGGTGCGTAAACCATGCCCGGTTCTAATGTCATCACCATACCCGGCTTAAGTACTGTGTTGTCGGTAGCCGTGTTAGACGGGCGCTCTGTCAGCTCCATACCTAAACCATGACCAAGACGACCAACGTCGTTGCCCAATGCACCATTGGCTTCTAATACTCCCCACATCGCGTTGTAGATGTCAGTCGTGGTTGCGCCCGGTTTCGCAGCCTCAAAGCCTTTCGTGGTCGCTTCGTAAGTAGCGCGGTATGCCGCTTTGGTTTGCTCACTTGCATGACCAAATGCCCAGTTACGGTCGAAATCAGAGAAATAACCATCACGTACAGCACCGGTATCGATGATCAACACATCTCCTGGCTCAATGATGCGATCAGTTGGGCCCATGATGATGCTGTCATAACCATCTGGCCCTGAGCCTGCGATGATGTAAGGGCATTCGTCCGCACCTTCTAACAACATATCGATACGGAACTGTTTACAGATTTCACGCTCGGTCATGCCGGCTTTTGCGTATTGAGGGATCTTGCTAAACCCAACATTGGTAATGCGGCAGATTTCACGTGTTTTCTCGATTTCAGCTTGTGACTTGATCTGACGAAGTTCATGCATTGCTAAAGACACATCAACAAAGTCTTTCTTAACCATGGTGGTTAATTTCAAGTAATTGTTCACAGGCATACGTAGGTGAGATTCAATGCCCAGCGTTGCGCCTACTCGGCCATGACGACAAGGCAGAGAGTTCAATGCGCTAGCTACTAAGCTAATGCCATCATCTTCAGGACGAGGAGAAGGCCAAGTAATAATGTTATCGACCCATGTTCCCGCCATACCACTTGCTCCTATTTCAGGAACAATCGCAATCGGCTTTCCTTCTGCAGGAACGATGACAAACCATGGACGAGTTGGGCTGTGCCAAAACTGAGTGTGGAAGCCAGTGAAGTAGCGAACGTTGGGTTCGGTTGTGAAAATCATCGCATCCAGATTCATCTCATGCATGACTTTTTGAGCGCGTGATGTTCTGTGTTCAAACTCAGCTTGTTCAAAGCCGCGGTTTAGGTAGTTAGTCATTGGAACCTCTAATTATTGTATTTAGGTAGGCACTTCTGCTGCTCTTCACAACCAGTAACCAACCCTATAGTTCAATTTTGTTTACGTTACGGTGAGCATCTTACTGACATTTAAGTTAAATAATGTGACCAAGATCTTAGGGTTAACTATAGTGACCAGAAAGCATCTAAAACTGGAAATATTGTTGATTACGATCAATTTTAGGTACTTATTTGTAACTTTAGGCTTGTGTAGGAAGCGGATATATAGTCTTATAGTTACATAAAGTTAATTGGCAACTTGAAATACATCGAGTAACCAAAGATAATGAAAGGCAATTAAAGTTAACAACAGTGGTCTAAAATGAACGCATCAGCATATAAATCGTTTAACGTAGAATTCACCGACAATGACAGAGAGCATCTCGCACTGAACTTTCGCTTAGCCGAAACCATTGCCGACTTTATTGGTCCGCACTGTGAGGTTGTGATTCATTCATTCGAGAGCTTTGAAAAGTCGGTAGTGAAGATAGTGAACGGACACCACACGGGTCGAGAAGTAGGGTCACCTATCACCGATCTGGGGCTGAAGATGCTGAGTGTGTTTGAGAGCACTGGTGAGGTCACGCCAAAGAGTTACTTCACCACCAGCAAAGATGGATCGTTACTTAAGTCTACGACCTGTGTACTAGCTGGAGAAAATGGCAAACCAATTGGGCTGTTCTGTATCAATATGAACTTGTCTCACCCGTTTCCTGAGATCATAAAAACTTTAATGCCAGACATGGCTCATGCCCCTGTGGGTGTGCATGAGAACTTTGGAGCTTCAACAACAGAAGTGATTGAGCAAGCGCTTGAGCACGCTATTTTTGAAGTCGACAACGATGAGTCAGTCAACTTAAAAGGTCGAAACAAAGCCATTACCAAGCAGTTGCTTGAGAACGGTATTTTCGAATTAAAAGAGGCGACAGCATTCGTATCTGAGCGTCTTGGTATTACTCGCCACGCTATTTACAAATACATCCGCGAGTTTAGAGCATAGAAATCATATAAAGAGAAACGAAATGAAAACAAAAATCCATACAGATCTAGCACCAGCAGCAATCGGCCCTTACTCTCAAGGTATGGCATTCAAAGACCTAATCTTCACTTCAGGTCAATTACCGCTTGATGCAAAAACAATGGCGTTTGTTGAAGGTGGCATCAAAGAGCAAGCTCGTATGTCACTAGAAAATCTAAAAGCAGTTTTGGAACAAAGTGGTGGTTCACTGGATACCGTTATTAAAACCACATGCTTCCTATCTGATATGGAAAACTTCGTTGCATTTAACGAGGTGTACACGGAAGTATTTGGTACAGAGAACGCGCCAGCACGCTCTTGTGTTGAAGCCGCTCGTTTGCCAAAAGACGCACTAGTCGAAGTTGAAGCGATCGCTTACATCAAGTAATCACGTATTGCTTTTAGTGACTGCGTATAGCAAAAAATAACTATGTAATGTTATTAACGACAAAGTAAGGTCATTGAACATCGCTTGATGGCCTTTAATTCCTCTGCCTGTATCTAAGTGTGCCCTATGTTAAAACTATCAAAAAATTCATTTTACACTGGACAAGTTTGCGAGCTATTCACTGCATCTCAAGCGCAACAAGCGCGTGAGTTTCACCGTCAGATCGAAGGTTACCAACCAACGCCACTTGTCTCTCTTCCTAATCTTGCTAATCACCTTGGTGTTAAAGCGATCCTAGTAAAAGACGAATCTAAGCGTTTTGGGTTGAATGCATTTAAAGTGCTAGGTGGCTCTTACGCTCTAGGTCGTCAACTGGCAAAACATCTTGGTATCGACATCTCTGAGATCAACCTTAAAACCGTTGCTTCAAAACTGGATAAGCCACTTGTATTTACGACAGCAACAGCGGGTAACCATGGCACTGGTGTCGCGTGGGCGGCTCGTGAAATGGGCCAAAAAGCTGTGGTTTATATGCCAAAAGGCTCGTCTCAAGCCAGTGTTAACCGCATTCAAGGTTTAGGTGCAGAGTGTATCGTGACGGAAGTTAACTACGACGACACGGTACGCATGGCGAACCAAACCGCTCAAGACAACGGTTGGATGCTAGTTCAAGACACAGCATGGGATGGCTATGAAGAGATCCCAACATGGATCTCTCAAGGTTACATGACCATGGCAGACGAAGCCGTCGAGCAAGTTCAAGAGCAAGAATTTAGCGCTCCAACTCACGTATTCTTACAAGCTGGCGTAGGTGCAATGGCAGGCGGCATATTAGGCTACCTTGCAGACAAGCTAGGCGCAGATACATTTGAAACCATCATTGCAGAGCCAGCAGCCGCAGATTGTATTTTCCGCTCAGGCGAGAAAGGCGAAATGGTCAACGTAACCGGTGAGTTGAACTCAATCATGGCGGGCCTTGCGTGTGGAGAACCAAACCCAGTGACATGGCCAGTATTGCGTGATTGTAGTAACTACTTTATCTCGGTTGATGACAGTATTTCAGCAAACGGGATGCGTGTTCTAGGTAACCCACTACAAGGTGACAGCCAAATCATCAGCGGTGAGTCAGGTGCGATTACACTAGGTCTTCTTTACCAACTTTGTCGAGAGGGCGCAGACCAAGCAACGCGTGACACTCTAGGCTTAAATGAAGACGCAACCATCATGCTCTTCAGCACGGAAGGCGACACCAACCAAACACGTTACCGCGACATCGTTTGGAATGGATTGCACCACTCTAACTAATTGCTGACGGTAATAAACTCCACAACACTAACGACAAAGCCACAGCGAACGCTGTGGCTTTTCTTTTGCCAGTTGTTCTTTAATCGCTCTCTCAAAGCACCATTTTTCTAACTCGCTCCTTGATTAAGTAACCAATAGCTCACCGGGTTATCCGGACACTGATATGGCCCACACTCCACAAACGTAGCAATAGCATTCAAGGCCACCACCGCGATTGCCAGAAGACACACAATCCGCCCGAAATTACCCATCTTGTAAGGTTCATGAGATTCGGTCTTATTGGTCAGCATCAAAATAACCGACACAGCAAGAATCGTCGCCACAAACAGTACAAATGCCCATGTGTAATAGTGCATTCCCAAAATAGGACTGCCGTAGCCCGGTGTTCCGGGAATTACATGCAAGGAAACTTGTCTTAGGGAGGTTGCAACACCATATAAAGCACCAATTAGGACGATGCCATAGTGGCGAGATTGAGGCCCATAAACCACATTCAACATGAAGCCAAACGCCACCATCACAAAGCCAATACGTTGTAATAAGCATAACGGACAAGGCAACTCATTAAGAACAAACTGAAGAATAAAGCCGATCAACAAAACGGCTGTCATACCCAGCAAGCCAAGTGTATTCAAGAGAGTTAATTGATTTCGATTCATGCTAACTCCTTACAATAAGATCGATAGTGGATCGGTAGCATGATGGTTAAACCAATACAAACCTAGGATCACTGAGCTAGCGAAAAAGCCATACGCAGCGGTCTTTGTACCAAAAAAAGCACATATCATCGCTACAAGTAATAACAAAAACAGTAAAGACATCATAAGGGGCATCCCCTCCTTATTTATCGAGTTCAGTCATATTGAACATCATAAAACACCCGCACCTACTTCCTTAGTCATTCACCTTAGGTGAACCAATGGATTACGGATTTAAAATCATCAACTTAATAGTTGTTAGTAACCTCCAAACTGTCAAGTTAGAAGCTATATGCTGATATCTATTCGAGCTAACCTCCCGATGTACACCGAACCCCAATACCGTACTTTGCTACACTGACATAGCGTGAGATGCTTAATTTGGCTGATATTAAATCGCTCCCATTGTGACTAGGAAGCTTGATGAAAAAACACCGTACTCGACTACTATTGGCCCTTCCCTTCACATGCCTTGTGTCTTCAAACACCAGCTTGGCAAGCTATACCATTGTGCTACCAAGCCAACATGAGAATGGGTTCAATTTACATGGCTCCCCCTTATCAGCCAGAGAGGTGATCGATTGGGAGGTCAACAATAGTGACTTAGTGTTTGGGGCTTACGCCGATAAAAATGATAACGAAAGCGTCAGCGCGATTGGTTATATGTACAACCAAAAATTGGATCTGAATTCAGGAGAATTAGAAAACGAAATTAGAAATGCCGCAGAGCGAAATGGCATTGATTACGAAGATTTTTTCCTACATTTTTCAGAAGACACGATTCTGGCAGAGCCTGATACGAGTCACGGTTCCAATACCACTTTAAATCGCAAACCTATGATTATCGGCTATACCGCTGATGAAAAGCACGCGGGCTTTGCTCTTTATCAACCACCACCTTGGGATGCTGATGTGTTTGAATATTTCGACAAAGGTGGCGCTCTCTACGTTTATCACTCTGAAAAATTCAATCACTTAGCATTCGAATTTTCACACTTTGCACAGGGCGGAGAGTTTCAGATTGAGTATCCATCATCGATAAACATTGAGGGCAAAGTCACGGCATGGTCTAACGTCGTTGTAACGGAAGATAACACGAACAACATGACCCGAAACCAAGCCGTAAACTGGCGAGTCCCATCTAACTGGGTAAGAGCAAATACTCACGATGGAAGTGGTCAGAGTTATGGTGGGGGTCAGTATTTTGGTTCTACGTTTATTCGAGATGGCGGGCGTTTATACGTTGTTAGGGTGCGCTGGCAAGGGAACCCAAATGATATCCGCCCTCGCTTAAATCAAGTTCAATTGAAGGACTATTTCCCGAGAATCGTACTCAAAGATCTGCAGACTTCAAAGACAGATTCACAACCACCAAACGAAACCAAGCATTGGCGCAAGATCCGTGGTTTTGACCAATCAGCCGATCTCGACCAAGACAACTATTTATCACCTGTTGAATATAAAAATAGGAACAACAAATTGGCTACGGCTCGATTTCGTTGGGAGTCTCGCGTCATTCCTTTCGGCCGAATGTGGAACCAAAACTCATCATGGTCATTGGCCAACCTTGCTAACCCAGATCTACTGATGTTGATGCGAAACTACTATTCCAAACATTGGGGGCAACAGGGGCTCAATGGCGCCTACAACGACGATACCAACAAACTCCTTGGCAGCAATCAATTTGAGGTTCATTCAGGAGGAACCATTCAAGAGCTTGGTCTTGTCGTAGGGTCTAATAAAGCGGATAAGCAATACAAAACGCACTTCGCAGCCTTTCTCAAACGGTTATCAGCTAACGACGATGAGCTTTCAATTGGCCTTAATATTGGAACCGCCAACCTTTATGGCCGAAACGGGCAATCACACTTAATTGACTCAGGAAACCTGTACTTTAGGGAGCACTACTTATTCCCCTCTACAGGCTTTAGTGGTTATGCCGGATTGTCTAAGTTTTGGGATAACTCAGCGTTAGCTAACACTGATTCAAACGTTATATTCCAAGCCACTACTCGCTATGGGCGCGTTCAATACCTAGGTAACAGCCAAGATAACTGGCAACAAGATCAGTATTCAACCCTCGCTATTTATTACCTCAGTTACCAGCCACAGCATAGTTATTTTAACCAGTGGAATAGCAGTTATGTGTATGGCAGCGGCAATACTTCCGAAGAGAATTTTTGGAAGAGTGGTGTGCCGAAAAACATAGCTTACCGACCGACACAACTGCTCAAGGTCGACCTAGGCTTTCCAGCCAACCGGATTCCGAATGCATTAGAGCCCATTCCGTTGATGCTTTCGACCACACACTCAACACCCAGTGACTACACCATTGTCGGCGATTCAACCAAGCATCAAGTTGTGCATGCTGATCTGCCAAACGGTAAGGTTCAGCTGTTACCAACCTATACCTATTTTCTTTATCGTTCGGAAACAAACATCGTAGAAGGCGGCCCAGAAGAGATGGTGCTCGCAAGAGAGTTTGAGCATGGGCGCGTACTTTATCGAACCGATTTTTATGGTAAAAATCGTGACTTCTATTCGGCACCGAAACTCAGTATTCCATTAAACAAGCCAATGAGGCCCGTCGATATGAATGGCAAGGTTGGTGAGTATGTGAAAGAAGTTAAGCTTGGGGGGTATCAAGGACTATTTCTGCTTTATTGAATCCACTAAAACTAAAAATGACGTATCCAAAAACAAAAAACCTAACGAGATCTCGCTAGGTTTCTTATCTAACATATCGGTGAATAATGAACTCAGATGAAACGAGATCAGAAATATTCACTTGGAAAAGGTTTACTTCAGGGGGTCATTATCAGGCAATGCCTTGTGTATCCATAGCGCCAGACGCTTTTTAATGTTTGCCCCATCAAGCTTACTTTCTGGTAACGGCGTGATCTGATTTACTTCAACAAGGAACAAATACACCGCTTTAACCTTTATTGGTTGAGATGAATGTGGCAAATCAAAACCTTGTAGTTTTGCCATCTTAAAACCGACCTCAACTGCTTTTTTTACCAGCTTATCTTCATTAATGATCTTCGCGGTTTTCGACATTTCATCTTCACTATCTTTATAGAATAAGCGTTGAGTATATCAAACAGAAAAATTCGAAAGATTACTTCGTTCTCAGTTTGAGGGGTCGCTTTGATAAATAACAAAAAGGGATAACAGGTTAGAAACCTGCTTGTAGCTTGCATGACATTTATAAGAGGAATAGGAGTAAGCAACCAGCCTCTTAATAGAAGGCTCAATAAATGAGACATTCAGTCAAGAAAGTGAAAATCGAATAATATTTGACTTACTATTCTAAAGAATACGGAATACTATGGTTGTCATTTAGATGCGAAAAATTCTATAAAATACAAATAAATCTCTGTTATTTAATCAGTTTTATACTAGAACGACCTAGATCATATTTACAGTCACCTGCAATCAAAACTTATTTACAAAACACTCATTAAGAAAATAGAATAAAACCACTAATTTTATACTGGTGTTAAAAATGCGTTACCTATGGGCTTCATTTTGTCATAAGAATCCAATCGTCGGACGAATCGTTCATATCCTTGTTATGCTAGTAGCATTAGCCTCTATCGTTATCCCATTGATGTCAAAAGATGCAACAACAATCTTAGTCTCACTGGGTATTGCTCTAGTATGTTTTGTGCTGTTTGTCTTCTTTGCGCTTGCCGATAAAATGCGCTCAGGTATGCACTAATCAGCTTAATATTCGCCAAGCATTCTCTTTTCTAAACTTCATTATAAAATGCATGCGACCAAATACGGAAAAGCCCAAAGTTATTAGCTTTGGGCTTTTCTTCTATAGCGAAATCTTACATATTCCAAATAGCCTGCCGTTGGAAATTACGGCTATCAATCAGGCATGACCACAATACCCATGGTTTCAAGCAGTTGCTCTTGCTGCCACGCAACAATTTTGATTCCTGTTGTATCCACTTTTCTTGGGTCCAACCCTTCTAATTCTGCATGGCATAAATTAGCACCTTGCATACTAAATTGCCCCCATACGTCTTCCGAAAACACACCTCGGCTGAGATCAGACTCTTTCAGAGACGCCCCACCAAGATAAGTGCCTATCCAACGGTTCTCAAATAGCTCGCACTTCTCTAAACAAGCCTGTTCAAAATTAGCGTAAGACAGGTTGCAACCCGTGATGTATGCCGAGCAAAAATACATTCTATTGCTGACCTGATTGGCAAAGTTAGCACGAGTGAAGTTAGCCCCTTTCAAGTCGCATTCACGTAACTCAATACCATAGCAATTCGCGTTACTGAAATTCGCCATCGCCAACTGGCAATTCTGAAAGCTTGCATCTCGTAAGTCGGCAATATCAAAGTGGCATCCCTCAATATCGCCTTGTTCAATAAACTTACAGTTAATAAACGTTGCGTCACGTAAGTTCGAACGTCTGAAATCACAACGGATAAACGTACAGGCTGTAAATGTAAGCTCTGATAAGTCTTGCTGAGCAAAATTGTGGTGATGATAAGTGCTGTTATTGGTGTCCATTTAGCCCCCTAAAGAAATTACGCTAAGACTATCATTGCGATCTCAAGAAAACACTAAATTAAAAACCAATAAAAACAGCAACTTAAAACACCCCAATTTAGCCATTTTAAGGCACCAAACAAGCCCTTTAAGGTTGTTATTTTCGATTTATAGGATGTGCTTATCTTGAAAAAAGTTTTGTCGCTTAGAAGTACCAATAAGAGAAAAAGTTACTTTGACGAAACGAGTCAATTATTGACCGCGTCCTAACGCGCTAGACTGGACGGTTGGTATGTTGCTGGTTACACTATTCCTCATTCTCAGCATAAAGAGTAAGAACAATGAAAGACATGCGACAAGCTATGCTCGATGCAGGGTTTAGCCTTATTAATGAACACGGGTTTGCTGGTGTTGGCCTGATGAAAATCATCAACCAAGCGGAAGGCACGAAGGGTTCTTTTTACCACTACTTTAAATCCAAAGAACACTTTGGTGAGATCCTTCTTACTAACTACTTTGATGAGCATCTCGCTAAGCTGGATGACTTTTTAAGTGATGAGTCGCTTTCTCGTCGTGATCGCGTTAAAGCCTATTTCGAGTTTTGGTGTGCATCGAAACTGACTGAAGATTTCAATATCCAATGTCTAGTCGTAAAACTGGCGGGAGAGGTAGCTGGATCTGCTAACCCGTTGCAATCGACCATGGCAGAAGGCGCTGAAAAGATCATCCTGCGTATGGCAAAGCTGTTTGAAGAAGGTAATGCCGATGGTAATTTCACTATCGCAGAGCCAGAATCGCTATCTCGAACGCTTTATGGTTTATGGCTTGGCTCAACGCTCATGGCCGCTATGCAGCGTAACCGTTCGATTCTAAACAATGCCATGGATGAAACCATTCTTGCCATGAGACCAGCACAAGAATCAGCTGACTAGATCCCCCCGTAACCAAATACCAAAAGGCTCGCACAATTTAGCGAGCCTTTTATCTAACTTTAAATCTAGATTGAATCCATTCACGCCTACTCCATTACCCCAGACGAGACGCAATATTATTAGCTTTGAGTAGGCCCTTAATAATAGGGTCGACATGCTTGAAGAAGCTCAGCCATCCTTCACAGAGATAATTTAACCCAGCCTCACCATCTCGGCTTTTGATGATGCGGTTTTTTGGGCACTCGCCATGGCATGCAAATTTAAACTCACAGGTTTGGCATTGTTTCGGCAGAGATTTCTGTTTGGCGAACCCAAAACTCTGCTGCTTTGGCGAAAAGGCTAAAGTTGAAAGTGCTTGTTCCTGAATATTACCCAGCTGAAATTCAGGAAAGACATAATGATCACATGAGTACACATCGCCATTGGGCTCAACTGCTAACCCTTTGCCGCAGATCTCACTCAGCGTGCACATGGTGCTTTCTCTGCCCATCCATACACCGACAAAATTTTCAAAGTACGGCACTAACACCCGACCAAAATCATGTTCGAACCATTCGTCAAAAATGGTAGTGAGGAATTGTCCCCATTGCGCAGAACCGACACTCCACGGTTCAACCTCGCCTGATACGGGAATGATCGCTTGTTGGTTGCTCAACCATTTATTGTTGGTGTGAGCTTCGCGCTTATCGACCACAGGTATAAACTGCAATTGCTTCGAACCCACTTCATCGCGTAGAAAGCGATAGACCTCTAATGGATACTTTCCTGTCACATCATTCACGCAGCTTAGAGTCGCGAACTCGACGTTATGTTGTTTCAAGTAGCGAATGCCACGCATTGTTTGAGAAAAAGTGCCTTTGCCTGCACGGTTAGTTCGGTAGTGATTATGTAGGTGCTCTGGTCCATCAATACTGACGCCGATGATAAAGTCATTGTTCTTGAAGAACTCGCACCACGCATCATTCAATAACGTGCCGTTGGTTTGAAGGTCATTGCTGATCTTGCTGTAACTAGGACAATATTTTTTCTGCAGCTCAACGACCTTTTTAAAGTACTCAAGCCCCAACAAGGTAGGCTCTCCACCATGCCAAGAAAAGATGATTTCAGGCGTATTCTGCCCTTCTATATATTGCTTGATATAACGCTCTAACAGGACTTCATCCATCGTATATTGAGAGCCTTTTGGGTATTCAAGCAGCTGCTGTTTCTCTAGGTAATAACAGTAGGTGCAACTGATATTACACACCGCCCCAATCGGTTTTGCTAGCGCTTGAAGCTTACTGTGTGCTTTGCCATTGAACTGCGGAATTGAACTCAAATTTGATAGCGATAATGTCGTCATGAAGAGTGCCTCGATGTAAAAGTTATTGTATTAGCTAAAACAATTCGTAATTCCTTTACACGGTGTTCATCGGCCAACCAAGCTTGATGGCATTAGGTTGGCCGAGTGGTTTTTCCTCTATTTCACGTTTTCAAACGGGTTCCACGCTTCGTCAACCGGGACGATATTTTGCGCTTTTTCGTATTCTTGATATTCAGCGACCATTTCAAGGAACAGATCTGGCATTTGGTTTCTCAAGTCATGTTGCTCAGCTGGATCTTTCTTGGTGTTGTATAAGTGCCACTCACTGTCGCCGCCCATTCCCGTAGAAATTCGGATGATCTTATGATCACCTTTAAGCAGAATTCCGCTACCAAACAATTCAAATGGAATCGCATTGTTGGCACTGTGCACGTCTGCAGTTTCCCCTTTGAAGTAAGGCAACAAGCTCACACCACTCATCGGCGCCACTTCTCGACCTTGATATTCGGTTCCTGGATGATCAACCTCTGCAATCTCAAGAATCGTGGCTGCAATGTCCTTCACTTGGGATAAGTCGTCTGTCTGAGTACCCGGTTGCAACGCATCTTCACCGTCTAAAAGTGCTTTGGCTGGCTTAACGATAAATGGCACACGGATACCACCCTCTGCTGTGTAAGCTTTGTACCAAGATAGGCCACCGGTTGAAGCGCTTGCCCACTCAGGTCCAAGTGACACACTGGAGTTCGCCTTACCCAAATTTTCAGTCGAATTATCGAAATGATGAGCAGTCCATGTTCGGATCAAATCACTGATATTTTCACCGGTAATATCCGCCGCTTCTGGGCCGTTATCCGCTAGGTACATGATGTAAGTATTATCGTATTCCCCGATTTCTTTCAGGTAATCGACTATCTGACCGACTTGTTGGTCCTGCATTTCCATCATGCCCATCGCGACAGCCATTTTCTTGCCGTACCACTTTTGTTCTTTTTCAGAGAGCGAGTCCCAAGGGCGGCTTAATGCGTTACGATCTGAAATATCGGCGTCTTTTGGAATCACGCCCATCTCTTTCATGCGTTGGAAACGATCTTCTCGAACCGAGTCCCAACCATGTTCAACGTAGTAATCGACTTTATCTTGATAAGCAGACTCAGGCGCTTGCAGTGGTAGATGAATACCGGTGAATGGGACGTAGGCAAAGAAAGGCTTGCCGTCGTCTTTCTTGCTGTCGATCATCTTGATGATCTCGTTGGTGTAAACTTGGTCTGAGTACTCGCCTTTGTACTTATCCTCAACCACTTCACCGTTGCGGTAAGTTGGCTCAACTTCAACACCGGGAATATCCCCTTTTTGCAGCGCATCCGCTGTCGCGGCATTTTTGGCCGGGAACATCATATCTCGATTAAAGTGATTAGAGCCGCCCGCTAATATACCGTAACTCTCTTCAAAACCTCGATCGTCAGGTAAGAAGCCATCCTCGTGCCCCAAGTGCCATTTACCAGAGAGGTAAGTGTTATAGCCACTCTCTTTAAGCAGCGTTGCGACCGTAACCCCTTTCTTGGTGAGGTAACCTTCATAACCCGGCTTACCAATCGCGCCCGGATAGACGGCATAGTCGAAGGTGCCTAGACCAACCTCGTGACTGTTTGCTCCGGTTAACATCATAGAGCGCGTTACCGATGAGGTTGGTGACGCGTGAAAGTTAGTAAACTTAACCCCCTCTTCAGCCAGCGCCATTAGGTTTGGTGTATTGGCTTCTGAGCCATAAGGCTGAGTATCGGCAAAGCCCACATCATCGCCAACAATGACAACAATATTCGGTTTTTCTGATTCAGCCGCAAGAGCAGCACTGCTTGCCGCAGCCATTGCAGTGAAGACTAAAGATTTCTTGAATGTCTGCATAAGACGTTCTCCAATTTCTGTGATTAACTTGTTTCAGTAATTAACTTTTCTGTTAGTAACTTTTTCTGTGATTAACCTTTCTGTGATTAACCCGAGTTAGGATTTGAATTAATGCGCGGCTTGCGACATCCAATGTAATAAGTCGAGCGCAGGGTCATACTCTTGAGCTGCTGCCATGCCAATCCAGGTGACAGCTTCCGCTTGGCTGGCTTGAACGCCACTTCCAGAGATATACATCAACCCAAGCTGTGTTTGAGCTTCAGGGCTACCGTTATTGGCTGCGGTGACAAACCACTCCGCGGCTTTTTCATCATTCTGTTCTACGCCATCTCCGCTCAGATATAAGTAAGCGACAGAGAGCTGGGCTTCCAATTGCCCTTGGTAAGCTTCATCCAACAGTTGCACGACGTCTTGATGCTGCTGCGATTGATCCATGGTGGCTTCATTCTCAAAGCTCTCGCTTCCAAAGCTTGCCTTGGCAAAAAACAGAACAACCAAAACACCCGCCAAAATCACGGTAGTTAAACGTTTATTGAGCATTTATTTCCTCCTCGGGAATAAAGGTCACGACGTCCCTGTTGAATGAATTAGGTGAAAAGTAGGAATGGCGCGATGATGCACAAGCTTGATAGCAATACGTTTTCAATTTTCATAATTGGCTCTCGAGTAATGATTGTTGAGTGAATCAGGGAGTGAATCATCGACTGAATTAAATGGTCATAACATTCAGTCGATTAAGACAGAGACTTAAATCGCTTTCTCTATGATGGTTTCAATCGTCTGTTTCGAGATTGGGTAGAACTGAAAACAGATGTCTTTTTCAATCGCTTCTGCAATGTTGCTCTTCTCTTGCTCATCAAAGTCCCAGCTGCTGAAACGCTTCATCGCACCGACACTGGTTTGGAAGTTGTTTAAGAAATCCAACACTCGTTGGTAAATCATCTCGTCGGTTCCGGTAGTATCGACAGAGAAAGCTTGAGCTAACTTCGCCGCATTCGGCATATAGAATTCAGGCAGCGCTTCAATCACAACCGGCATCAGCACCGTGTTGGCATCGCCATGTGGAATGTGGCTAATCGCACCAAAGGCATGAGCACAGTTGTGAATCGGAATACCGCCCAAAGACGAATAAAATGCAGAGATCGCCATGGTGCTTGCTTGAAGAAGATTGCCACGTGCGGTTAGGTTTTCTGGCTCTTTCAATGCCAAGGGTAAGTTTTCAATAATCAGTTTTGCTGCCTGAATGCCGTAAGCGTCAGTGAATGCATTACTCATCGGTGACACAATCGCTTCAACAGCGTGTGTTAACGCATCCATGGCTGTAGAACGAGTAAGGTGAGCAGGCAGCTTAGTGGTCACCGTTGGATCAAGGATCGCGATATCGGCTTCCAATCCAGACGCGACTAGACTTGCTTTGATGTTTTCATGTTCATTGTAAAAAACAGCAATCGGAGAGGCTTCTGCGCCCGTACCAGCCGTTGTCGGAACCGCAATGTGGGGCACTCGAATATCTTCATTGTTTGGCCACACATCCATATGACCGCCACCCGCAATCACGGTGCGAATGTCATCTATCTTCTTATGAAATGCGTATTTCACACCTTTAGAAGCATCAATTACGCTGCCGCCGCCAACAGACAAGATCGCATCAGCATTGACGCTGTTTGCAAACTCAATTGCTGCGTTGATGTTGTCGCAAGTCGCGTCTGGCGCGATATCGGTGTACACACCAACAAGCTGAACCGCTTGTTCATTACCTGGCTGGTTCACCTTTTCGTTTACAAACAACGCCGAGAACTGCTCAACAAAACCAAGAGACTCCAAGCCTTTATCAGAAAAGAGCACGACTCTTTGCGCACCTAAGCGACCAAAAAGAGAAGGGATATTTTCAATGCCATTCTCTTGAGCATGAACAATGGTTTTAAGTTGAAAGTTAAAATTATTGGTTGTCATGATATTTACCTCATTTCTAGTTGATGACTAAACAATAACCAATACAAACCGGTCGGTCTAGAGTGTTAATGTCAAAGATATGTCAATTAAGATCTTTATGGATCATTGCCCCAAAACGAAAAAAGCCCGCAAATGCGGGCTGTAGTGATAAGTAAGCTAGTGAGTGATCATTGAATAAGTGTCATTGATTCACCATGAGCAACTCATTAACTATTAACGAAGATGAGCTGGCACCTTGCTTTTGTCTCTAGTGAGGTAGTAATACAGGTAAACTAAAGAGTAGACAGTCACAAATCCATCGAGCGCAAATACACCGCTCCAACCATAAAACCACTCATAATCGTTGATACACACGTTGTATAAGAATATGCCCACAAACATCGACTTCTCAAATGCACTGTAAATCATGGTCGAAGTACGCAGCGATTTGTACTTCGCCGAGAACATCAACAACACACCAATACAGCCAACCATGACTCCCCAGTGTTGATAGGTACCCATAAGATACTCTTTGTTCACCATCATCGTATCGTTGTACGAGAACAGCGTTTGCATACTCCAATCAGGCGCAAGGAAAGTAGAGAAAGCGGTTGCGGTTAAGAATCCTGTAACCATCAAATACGCTTTCATCGTTCGTTCAAAAAATCGTTCTAACATAAAAATAACCTCTTAAAATAACGTCGTAAAAATAATTTCTTATAAATAACTTCTTGTAGATAAATTGAGTAATGACAGAAATGATTTACTTGCCAAGCATGCTCATCACTGCGGTCTTTAATTCGTTGTCTTCTTTTGAAAACAGATGCTTAACTCGATGATCTAAGCCTGTTTCCAAGACGGTTTTGGCATGGGAGAAAGTAAGGAAACCTTCTTTGCCGTGATAGTTGCCCTGACCAGATTCACCAATGCCACCAAACGGCGCGTCATCAACCGCTAAATGGAAAACACAGTCATTGATACACATTCCGCCGGAATGAACTTGGTGTTTAACCTGAGCTTGTAAGCTCAAATCAAAGCTCATTAGATAGAGCGCTAACGGCCTTGGTTTGCTATTGATGACTTGGAACGCCTCTTCGATATTGCGATACGTAATCAAGGGTAATAGTGGGCCGAAAATCTCTTCGTTCATCACCTTGGATGACAGGCTTGGTTCAACAATTAGGTGCGTCACCAGTCGTTGGCAATCTAAGTCCATCGCTTCGTCATGGCAAGCGACGGTTCGCGTTCCTGCTTGTTGCTCTTCATTCAACAAGCCGACAATACGATCGCATTGACGAGGATTGATTAGGGACGTCAAACTCTCGGAATACACCCCTTCATCGAACAGCAATTGGTACTGTTTTTTATACTCTTGAATGAAAGATTCAACTTTCCCTTCAGGTAGCAATACATAGTCAGGAGCCACACACACCTGCCCGTTATTGAGGCTCTTACCATAAATGATTCGCTCAACCGCGATATCAATTGGCATGTCTTCTGCAACGATAACCGGTGACTTACCGCCTAGCTCTAGCGTGACTGGAGTTAGCGTGTCAGCCGCTGACCTCATCACTTGGCGACCTACTTGGGTTGACCCCGTAAACAAAAGATGATCAAACGGCAACGCCGAAAATGCGGCTGCGATTTCTACCTCACCTTCAACCAAGCACACCTCATCGGATTGGAAGACTTCCGCCAATAGCGCTCTTAATACTTGGTTCGTCGCTGGGGTAAATTCACTCATCTTGATCATGGCGCGATTGCCCGCAGCCAACGCCGAAATAAGCGGGCCGACGGATAACATGATCGGGAAGTTCCACGGAGCAATGATCCCGACAACGCCTTTGGGTTGATAAACCACTTCAACACGAGAGGTTGAAAGCAAAGGGCCGGAATGACGAATCGAAGAAGTCGACCAATGAGGTAAACACTCAATGCTGTGATCAATATTTCCGATGCAAGGCAATATGTCGGCCATCAAAGTGTCTTGTCGACTGCGGTGACCATAGTCCTCACTCACGGCTGAACACAAACGATCTGTGTAGTCGATAAGCGCAGATTTAAGTGCAAGCAACTGCTCAATTCTCACCGATACCGCTGGCATCGGGTTCTGTGCAAAAGCTCCCTGCATGTTGTTCAACGTCATGGTCATTTGTGTTGGCGTCAATTCGTATTTCATACATCACCTCGTGGTTAAGATGAGCACACAATAATACAAATCAGACCGGTCGGTCTACATCTTTATTGTCAGAGAATCGTCAGTGCATTTTTGAATACAAATAAATAGGGTGATTACAACGTAGGGTTAAAACCCAGGGAGATTTAAAATAGAAGAGCGTAACGAGCAGGCAGTATAACGAGAAATCTCACATGGTGAGATCAAAAATGGCCGCTTAATGCGACCATTTGATAACTCTTTAAGTTTTTGTTTTAAATAGATAATTTAAAACTAACGTTAGCTTTTGGCTACGTTTGCAATGCCTTCAAGCTGAAGCACTGGAGCAGCGTCGATGTCTTCTGCGTTCATCATTGCTGATACACGCTGCATCGAAGAAAGCAGTAAGCTTTGCTCCCACGTCTCTAGGTTTTGGAATTTTTTCACGAAGTTATCTTGCAGCGGCGGTGGCGCATTGTTTAGCAACTCTTGACCTTTTTCAGTCAGGTTCGCGTGTACTTTGCGGCGGTCCGATGAACTGCGTACTCGTTGTACATAGCCATTTAACTCAAGACGGTCGATGATCGTCGTCGTCGTTGCTTGGCTTACATTGGTCTGATTAGACAATTCTTTGATCGTCACATTACCCATTTCTTGGATTGCTCTCATTAAGATTAATTGAGGGCCAGTCAAACCATACTCTTTACTCAGCTTCTTCGAGTGTAAATCGATAGCGCGAATAATTTGGCGAATAGCGACCAGGATTTCGTCATGTTTGTCCAAGATGCAGACCTTTGTACTAATATACTGTGAATGGTTTTACAGCGTCGAAGCGATGAAATGTCTCGAGTGATTACGTCACGCGCGCTCGAATTACACTGTAAATTGATAAATTACTTCATTGATTTTTCCGCATTGTACTGATGTTCATACTATTCTCAATCTTTTCTATACCACTAAACTTGCGTGGTACGGCACTTTTGCTTAATGAAGGGGGAATGAAAGCTTCAATGAAGACAAAAATAATGAACCAGAGAATACAAACTCAAAGAATAATATATTTTAATAATCATAGAGGTAGAGAGATTTAATCCTCTCCACCCAATAAAAAACCAGCCTCAATAGCTAAGCTGAAAAACGAAATTTTACGCAGCGGTATTCATCTGAAAGTTACCCGTTAGCGCGTTGTAAAACTCGCTGTTATCCAAAATCCCTACCAATTGATTATTTTCAACCAACAGAATTGGGTGGTTACTGATCTGCTTAAGCTTAATCGCATCACGCATACCAATCTCCGGGCTTGTCACTACCACACTAGACGCGTTAATCGCGGTTAGGTCGTCAGACTCGCTCCACTCAACAAGCGCCAAGGTAGATTCACCTTTCACCGATAAAGCACCTTCATTCTGTTCAATCCAGAGATCTTTAGAATCGCAGATCTTCCAGCTTTCATTCTCTTGCGTCAGTGAATCAAGAGGCTGCATTAAAGAACGACCTTTAAGCACATTCAATGGATTGGTGTGAGCAACGAAGTCTTTTACGTATTCGGTTTTTGGCGTCAGTACGATCTCTTCAGGCTTACCGTGTTGAATCAGTTTGCCTGACTCCATGATCGCAATGTTATTACCAATCTTCAGCGCTTCGTCTAAATCATGACTCACGAACAAAATCGTTTTGTTAAGCTTGTTTTGCAATAAAATTAGCTCATCTTGCAACTGCGCACGAATCAGCGGATCAAGCGCTGAAAACGGTTCATCCATAAGAAGAATGTCGGTATCCATCGCAAAGGCACGCGCTAGACCAACACGTTGCTGCATACCGCCAGAAAGCTCATGCGGATACTTGGTTTCCCACTCTGCCAAACCCACCATTTCAAGTTGTTCACGCGCTTTAGCACGACGAACATCTTTGGCTACGCCTTGCATTTCTAGACCAAACGCCACGTTATCTAACACGTTTAACCAAGGCATTAGGGCAAATTTTTGGAACACCATAGAAACGCGGTGAGTACGAAGATGACGCAAGGTCGCTTCGTCGCACTGTTCACCTAAATCAACCTGCTTGTCTCCATCTTTGATCGCCAATGAGCCACGGCTGATCTCATTCAGGCCGTTAACTGCGCGAAGCAAAGATGATTTACCAGAACCAGACAACCCCATCAACACACAGATCTCGCCTTCTTCAACCGTCAGCGACACATTATCTACGCCGACAACTTGACCAGTTTCATCAATGATCTCTTGGCGAGTTTTACCTTGGTCGAGTAGCTCAAGCGCTTGTTTCGATTTATTACCAAACACAACATCGAGATTCTTAATGGTAATCGCGTCCATTGTCTTTTTTTCCTGAGAGTTAGACATGATTAAGCTTCCTTCTGGTTTGGTGTTTTGCACAAGCGGTCAAGGATGATTGCGACTAATACAATCGCTAATCCAGCTTCAAAACCTTGTGAGATGTTCACTGTGTTCAATGCACGAACAACAGGTTTACCAAGTCCGTCAGCACCGACAAGAGCGGCGATAACCACCATCGAAAGCGACAACATAATGCATTGGGTTACACCCGCCATGATGCTTGGTAGAGCCGCCGGTAATTCGACCTTCATCAGCAATTTCATGCGGCTGGCACCAAACGCTTTACCCGCTTCAATCAACTCTTCAGGCACTTTAGTGACGCCTAAGTAGGTTAAACGAATCGGTGCAGCTATCGCGAAAATAATGGTAGAGATTAAGCCAGGAACAATACCCAAGCCGAATAGAACCAAAGTTGGAATCAGATAAACGAAAGTTGGGACTGTCTGCATCAAATCAAGGATTGGACGCAAAACTGTATAGAGCCAAGGACGGTGAGCAGCCATGATGCCAACCGGTACGCCAATTAATACGGAAATCGTTGTCGCCGCAAAGACGAGAACAAAGGTTTCCAGCATTTCTTGCCAGTAGCCGAGGTTAAGAATAGTCAGCAGTGCTGCGACCACAAAGATCACCAGCGAAGGTTTACGGTGTAAGTACCATGCAATCGCAGCAGTCATCACGATTGGCAGTGCAGGCGGCATCCACTTAAATACATCGACTAAAAACATAATGACGGTTTCTAGAAAAATCGAAATAGCATCAAAAAAGCCTGCTGCATTGATTGTTAGCCAATCAACACCCGCTTCCATCCATTGTCCGACAGGGATTTTGTTTTCCGTAATAAAATTCACAATATTGCCTTTTATTATGGGTGGGCTACTTCAAACCAATCGATAAATTGGCAAGCCCACCTTTATTATTTATGTAGCTGTTGAGATAGGTCGAACTAAGCTTTAACTTGCTTTAGGTATTCAGTGACGGCTTGAGTCGCTGATTCACCTTTATGCGTTTTTACATTGTCTAACCAAGCTTCCACTTGTTGAGGGTTCTTGTTCAACCATTGTTGAGCTGCTTTTTCTGGCTTCACTTTTTGGTTAAGAATCTCTTCCATCAACTGGTTTTCCATCTCAAGAGTGAATTCTAGGTTTTGTAGAAGTTGACCGACGTTTGCACACTCAGACAGGTAGTTTAAACGAACGTTGGTGTAAACATTCGCGCCGCCGTAGTTAGGGCCAAAGAAGTCGTCACCACCTGATAGGTATTCCATTTCAACATTGCTGTTCATTGGGTGCGGAGCCCAACCAAGGTAAACAATCCATTGGCTACGACGTGCTGCACGTGATACTTGAGACACCATGCCCGCTTCACTTGATTCCACTAGGCTGAAATCTTTCAAGCCAAACGCGTCAGAATCAATCATTGATTGGATTAAGCGGTTACCGTCGTTACCCGGCTCGATGCCGTAGATGCGGTCTTTAAATTTGTCGGCATGTTTTGCTAGGTCTGCGAAGCTTTTTACGCCAGAGTCGTACACATATTTTGGTACAGCTAGTGTGTATTTTGCGCCTTCAAGGTTGGCACGAACGGTTTCAACCGTGCCCGCTTCACGGTACTTAGCAATATCGCCTTCCATGGTTGGCATCCAGTTACCTAGGAATACATCAATATCGCCGTTCGCCATTGAAGAGTAAGTCACCGGTACTGAAAGTAGGTCGGTTTTGGTTTTGTAACCAAGGCCTTTTAATAGTTCAGAAGTAACGGCGGTTGTTGCGGTAATGTCAGTCCAGCCTACATCAGCGAAGCGAACGTTTTCACATTGCTGTGGTTCAATAGAAGCGTTAGCACCAAATGCAAATGAACTAATGGCTAGTGCTGTTAACGTTTTCGTGGTCATGTTCTGAATATTTAGAGTCGTCATAATGGTTCCTTTTTATCTTTCCTTTTTCTGCTCGATATCAACACCGATAGGGAGCAGTTCTTCTGACTTTTGACTTTTGACTTTTGACTTTTGACTAATTTTTGTTGTTACTTTTTGCTTTTTCTATTTTTGAAATATTTTCTATTTTTGAACTAATAACAGAGGCTTACGCTTCTCTTACTGGTTTATTTATTCTTTGCTTGTCTTGCCACTCAGGTGCAATCCACACTGGAACGTCCTGCGCTTTGAGCATTGGCTTACCCAAAATCAAATCGGAAGCACGCTCGGCAACCATAATGGTCGGGGCGTTCAAATTACCGTTTGGAATGATTGGGAAAACCGATGAGTCGACAACACGTAAATTATCGACACCGCGAACGCGACACTCTTTATCAAGCACTGCCATTGGATCATCATCTGAACCCATTTTGCAGCCACAAGAAGGGTGATATGCACTTTCAACGTTCTGCTTAACCCATTCATCAATCGCTTCATCAGAAGTAATGTTTAGACCCGGCTGAATCTCTTTGCCTCGGTACACATCCATCGCAGGTTGAGACAAAATCTCACGCGTCAGGCGAATACAATCGCGCCAATCTTGGCGATCTTGTTCAGTCGAGATGTAGTTGAAAATGATCTCTGGCTTGGCATGCGGATCAGCGGAAGTGATCGCAACCGTACCGCGACTCTCTGGCTTGTTAGGCCCAACGTGTACTTGGAAGCCGTGACCATCAAAGGCCGCTTGCCCGTCGTAACGCATCGCTGCTGGCAGGAAGTGATATTGAATGTTTGGCCACTTCAATCCTTTGCGAGAACGAATGAACGCGCACGATTCAAAGTGGTTAGTGGCACCAAGACCTTTGCGAGTCAGAATCCATTCCGCGCCAATCATGCCCTTGCTGACCAAGCCAAGCTTGCTGTTGAGTGTGATGGGTTCGTTGCAGTGATATTGGAAGTACACTTCTAGGTGATCTTGAAGGTTTTCACCGACACCGCTCAGTTCGTGTTTAAGCTCAACGCCTGCCTTTTCAAGCACGGCTTTCGGGCCGATACCAGAAAGCTGCAGCAGTTGAACAGAACCGATAGAACCCGCAGAAGAGATCACTTCTTTGTTCGCCACAGCCACTTGAGTATTGCCTGACTTTTCAAACTCGACACCGACGGCTTTCAGGCCTGATTGGCCTTTTGTGTCTTGTGCGTCTTGTGCTTCAAGTAAGAAACGACGCGCCACGATACCTTTCTTCAAGGTCAGGTTTGAACGCTTCAATGCTCGACGTAGATAAGCGTTAGAGGTTGAGGCTCTAACACCCTTGTCTACCGTCATATGCATAGTGCCAAAGCCTTCTTGCTGGTAGCCGTTGTAGTCGTTGGTTTCTGGGTAACCGGCGTCTTTACCCGCATCGATAAACGCTTGGTAAAGTGGGTTAAGCTCCATATCGTTACCATTACAAGTGCCGACAGGGCCATTGTCTCCACGGTATTCATCACCGCCTTTGTTCCATGATTCAGCACGGCGGAAATAAGGCAGACATGCTTGGTAGTTCCAACCCGCAGCGCCCTCTTCTTCCCATTGGTCAAAATCACACGCGTGGCCACGAACATAAACCATACCGTTGATCGATGAGCTGCCGCCTAACACTTTGCCACGTGGGCAGTGCAGTTCACGTCCATCAAGGCCCGGTTCTTTCTCTGTTTCAAATTGCCAAGCGTACTTTTCAGTATTCATTGGGTAAGAAAGCGCGGTTGGCATTTGGATAAAAATACTCTTGTCCGTACCACCAGCTTCCAGTAATAAAACGCTATGTTCACCGCTTTCCGTTAGCCTATCCGCTAACACACAGCCGGCCGAACCCGCGCCGACGATAATATAATCGTAGCGTTGTTCCATGTTTTGATTTCCCTGAGGTAAGTCAGTGGGGCTAGCTCTGTTAAACTAGCCCATAAAATTGAGTGTTACGCGTTAGGCATAAGGGCTGGCGTAGTCGCCAAGTTCAATAAGAATGCTCTTAGTCTGCGTATAGTGAAGTAGAGTCTCTGGTCCATTTTCACGGCCAACACCCGAAAGCTTGTAACCACCAACTGGCATTTCTGCTGGTGAGTCGCCCCACGTGTTCACCCAACAAATACCTGCCTGCATTTGGTGAATAACACGGTGCGCACGAGAAAGGTTTTGCGTGAACACACCTGCCGCAAGGCCATATTTGGTGTCGTTAGCGCGGCGAATCACGTCGTCTTCGTCCGTAAACTTCAACACTGACATCACAGGGCCGAAGATCTCTTGTTGAACGTGAGGCATGTTGTCTTCGCAATCCACAAACACGGTTGGGATAACAAAGTTGCCGTTCGCTAAGCCGTTGTCTGTCACTTGATAGCCGCCCGTCAGCAGAGTTGCGCCCGACTGCTTAGCTAGCTCAATTGCTTCAAGGACTTTTGAAAGGTGTTCTTTAGAAATCAACGCGCCGATCTGAGTATCCATGTCCATTGGATCACCAATGATCAGCTTCTCAGTGCGTGTTTTAAGTTGGTCGATGAATGCGTTGTAGATGTTTTCGTGTACATAAACACGGGTACCGTTAGTACACACTTCGCCTTGGGTGTAGAAGTTAGCAACCATCGAAGCGGAAACTGCATCATCCAATTTCGCATCATCAAACACGATCATCGGTGACTTGCCGCCAAGTTCCATGGTGACTGATTTCAGCGTCTTAGCGCTATCCGACATTACCGCTTTACCGGTACCGGTTTCGCCCGTGAACGACACTTTCGCGATGTCTGGGTGCGCCGTTAGCATCTGACCAACACGGTAATCGCCCTGAACCACGTTGAACACACCATCAGGAAGACCAGCTTCGGTAAAGATCTCAGCAAGCTTGAGCGCCGTTAGCGGCGTTTCTTCTGAAGGTTTGAAAATCATCGCGTTACCCGCAGCCAATGCCGGAGCCGATTTCCACATCGCGATTTGAATGGGGTAGTTCCACGCACCAATGCCCGCACAGATGCCTAGCGGTTCGCGGCGAGTGTAGAAAAATTGAGATTCGCTCAGCGGCTGTTGGTCACCTTGTAGCGTTGGAGCCAAACCAGCAAAGTATTCAATAACATCAGCGCCAGACGCCACATCTACTTCAATCGCTTCTTGCAGCGGCTTGCCCGTATCAACAACCTCAAGGTTTGCAAGGTCATTATTTCGAGCTCTAAGTATTTCCACTGCCTTCAAAAGAATACGGCTGCGTTCCACAGCGGTCATTGCTGACCATACCGCAAATCCGCGCTTCGCAGATTCAATAGCACTGTCGACATCCGCTGAAGATGCTTGGCCTAACGTCGCGATAGGTTCACCGTTTGCAGGGTTAATGCTATCAAAGGTTTCACCAGAGGTTGCTTTAACCGCTGCGCCATCGATGTATAACGAGTTCATTTCCATTTGAGATTCTGACTTAATTATTGTTATTAGACTCTACTGGTCTATATGTGAGTATTGGGGGCGAATAGTGGTCGTTCTAGCTCTTGCTCTAGGTCTAGCTCAAGGTCTAACGCTACCACTGCGATCTATTGGCTGTGACACGAGTAGAACGTAAGTTGTTTATCTAGATAATCATTGATGATGGCTCGCGCCTTTTGAGCATCGATACCATCTGGGTTTAGTGTGCCTCTCAGCCACAAACCATCAATCAGAGACGCAATCCCGTGAGCAACGAGATCCGCTTGTTCATGATTCAAAATACCTTTCAACTCAAGACGTAAGTGTGAAATCAAACGTTTTTCATTCACACGTTGCAGTCTTTTCAGCTGCTCGTCATGCATTGAATATGACCAAAATGCCAACCACGCCTTCGCGACCTTATTTTCTGCTTGGTAACCTTCGAAGTTACCATCGATGATCGCGTTAATTCTCTGTTGGTGAGCATCAACAGGAAGTGCTTTTAGTGACGTGGTGATGGTATTGGAAAGTTGGCGAAGGATTTCACGCATGGTCTCTTCGAGCAGCCCATGCTTTCCACCAAAATAGTGATTAATAATGCCAGTGGAGACTCCCGCTTCTTTGCTGATCAACGCAATACTCGCGGCATGCAAACCCACTCGATCAATCACCGTCATGGTGGCTTGAACAAGCTGTGGTTTACGTATATCAGGCATCCCAACCTTCGGCATTTCTTAGTCCTTTTATTTTATATTGAACGTTCAGTTAAATATAAAATGACAGAAATTTAGTTAGGGTTCAAATGATTATTTAAAACAAACTCGTAACAATACAGCATTCAAAGCAACAAAAACCATTATAAAACAATAAATTAAATATCATTTAGAGCACTAACGAAAACAATTAAAGATTTGAGGTGTGATAGTTATTGGTCAAATGTTTTTGCTCAACAAGGACAATATTTGAACAAAAAGAGAGATTCTTGAAACAAAGAGGAATTCGGAAATTGGAGGTATTTAAGTGTAAAAGATGAAGAGGTATAGCGAAGTGAAAAAGAAAACCGAGCGTCCAACAAAGTGCTTGAACGCCCTCCTCTACCAGGATTCAACATTATGACTAGATTCTAAGCGCAATTAGCCAATAATCGGCATCGACTGCCAAGATCTTTGATGCAGCATTTCGCAGCCAGATTCGGTGATGACGATGTTTTCCTCGTGTACCATCATGCGGTTTTTCGCAAACGCCATACCGGGCTCTAACGTTAGCACCATGCCGGGTTTTAATATCACGTCACCATTTGGTACATGTGATGGCCACTCTGTTAGCTGCATGCCTAATCCATGCCCCATACGACCCACATCGTTGCCAAGCGCGCCGTTCTTTTCGAGCACCGACCACATGGCTTGCCACACGTCTCCGGTTGTTCGTCCCGGCTCTGCCATCACGAGCCCCGCTTCTGTCGATTGATAAACGGCGTCATAAGCCGCTATCGTATCTGGCTGCGCATGCCCAAACGCATAGTTCCGATCAAAGTCACTGAAGTAGCCATCAAAGTTAGCGCCCGTATCGATGATCAACACATCTCCTTCAGAGAGCACACGATCGGTTGGCCCCATGATGATGTTGTCATAGCCACCTTGGCCGGATGCCGAAATCAAGTAAGGACACGCATCGGCACCCAAACGCAGCATCTCCAAATGCATGGCTTTACACGCCTGTCGTTCTGTCATCCCTATCGCGAGATGATGACGAAGATACTCAAAGCCCGCCGCCGTGACTTGGCAAGCGAAGCGTACTTTATCGATCTCCGCTTGAGATTTAACACTGCGCAAATCTCGAACCATCAATGACACATCAACCACACTGTGTTGGATCAGCTTCTGCTGTAACAATGCATAGTTAGTGGCTGGCATACGCAAATGTGTTTCAGGACCAATCATCGAACCGATTCTGCGAGAACCTTTGGAGACTTCAGATAGCGTAGAAGCTAACAAAGAGATACCGTCATCTTCTGGCCTTGGCGACGGCCAACTGCGCACATCTTCAATCCATGTATCGTCGAAACCAGCCACACCGATCTCTGGTACTACCGCTATGGGCTTACCAACCGCTGGCACCACCAAAAACCACGGACGCGTTGGGCTTTCCCAGAACTGCGATTTAAAGCCACTGAAATAGCGAAATTCAGGCTCGGTCGTGAAAAACGCAGCATCGATGTTTTGCGCGCGAAGACGTTGTTGCAACTCGACAGTACGTTGCTCGAGTTCTGCTGATTCAAACCCTCTCTGCGGAGGTGTTAACGGCAATATACTCATATCTCTATCCTTGATTGAATAAGGGTAACTCGACGGGTTAATTGAATAAGATGTCTCTTGGCAACAGAGCGATGCTTGGGAAGAAAATCAGCAACGCAGACATCAGCACCAAGATCAGGAAGAACGGCAGCGTCCCGCGAATCACTTCCATATAAGGCTTTTCAAAGATGGCGATAGCAGTAAAGATGTCGCACCCAAAAGGTGGTGTCGCTGAGCCAATGGCCATTTGCAATGTCACCATCACACCCACCAATATCGGGTCGATGCCTGCTGCATCAACAATCGGCATGAAAATCGGCGTCAAGATCAGCAAGACCACTAACGAATCCACAAACATACAGCCGACAAAGAAAGTCAGTGCGATGACAAACAATATGTACTCTGGAGAGGCACTCTCTAAGTCCAAAGGTGCTAATAGTTCTTGAGGGATTTGTTCGAAAGATATGTACCAAGAAAAAGCCTGACCAACACCCACCAGCACAAATACAACTGCGGTAATCAAGCCAGTATTTAACGCCGCATCGCAGATGTCTTTCACGCCAAGTTTGCGATAGAAAATGCACTCAACGATGATCGCATACAGCACCGCAAACGAAGCGGCTTCTGTTGGCGTCACGACCCCAGAGTAGATACCGCCGATAATTAAAGCAGGGAAACCGAGAGGAAGAATCGCTTTCTTGATCGCTTCAATGCGTTCTGCGGTGTTGGCTTTTTCAACCAAAGTGATGGTATCGCTGTGTTTGACGCTGTAGGCATAGCTGTATAACGAGAACAGGCTCGCGAGCACTAAACCTGGGCCAATACCAGCAATGAACAATTCGCCCACACTGGCGTTGGCTAAGGTGCCGTAAAGAATCAAACCAATACTTGGCGGAATAAGAAACGCGATGTCACTGGCATTGATGATCAGCGCCATCACAAAGCTGTCTTTGTACCCTGCTTGCAGCAACTTCGGACGCATGATTTGGCCAACCGACACCACGGTCGCCTGAGTCGATCCAGAAACCGATCCAAATAAGGTACAGCTAATACAGGTCGTAATCGGTAATCCACCACGCAGATGTCCGACAAAAGCTTGGATTAAACCCAGCAAGTTATACGCAGTGTGACCACGCGTCATAATATCCGCAGCTAAGATGAACATCGGCACCGCAATCAAGGCGTTCGGCGAAATGCCTGTCACCATTTGCTGAATCAGCACTCCTGGCTCAACCTGAGAGAAATGAATCAAGCCGATTAACGCGCCAACCGCTAACGGCACGATCATTGGGAAGCTCAAAAACAGCAGAATCACCATCACAGAGACCAAAGTAAAAGTGATGACATAAATATCGAGTTCGCCGGCAATAATGTCCGAGAAAAATTGTGCAACATCGCTCATTCGAACTCACCTATTTTTGTGTTTCTGTTTTCGATCACGTCAAATGACACGTAGATCTCTTTATGCAGCAAGTTCATCAAAAAACTCATGCTGTATTGCAGCCCTGCGATAGCAAAGCCGATTGGAATAATGGAGTAGACCCAATACACCGGAAACTGCAGCGCTGGGCTAAGTCGGTTGATTGACTTCAACTCTTGGACATACAGGAAGGCGTGATAAGCGAGGTAAAACATCAACATCCCAGTCAACAATGCAATCACGGTGGTGAGCACCTTCTGGGCTTTGAAACTCAGTGAATCGTAGACCGCAGTCATGCGGATATTTCGACCTTGGCGGACGGCATAGGCGAAGCCAATAAAAGTCACTGAGACAATAAGGAATTGATTAAGCTCTTCTGAGAAGAACAGGCTTTTATTGAAGGCATATCGCCCAATCGCATTGGCGGTGGAGTTGATCATCATCGCGAGAATAGCGGTTGTGATCAAAAAGCGTTCTAGCTTTTCTGTCGCGACGCTTATTTTATGTAGCAGTTCTTTCATAACAGGCAGTGCTCCATACTTCGTTCAGTGACAGGGGTCCATTGCCACAATTTGGAGAAGGTGGGGATAAGCTAACCGCTGCCAATAAACAGCGGATAGCATTCATCCTGACAACGCTTTCTATTGCGTCGCTGAAGCAGCCTTCACTTCATCTAGGATTTCTTCGAGAATGGTTTTCGCACCCTCACGCGCTTCACTTTGCTCACCGGCAGGGTAGGCATTTGCTACCACGTCATAGTAAGTCGTGTGCAGCTTTTGACTGAGGACCTTGAAGCGTTCACGCTCTTCCTCAGTTAACACAACCACTTGCATGTCTGGACGCTCTTTTAAGATCTTGTCCATGTTCTCTTTGTTGATGCGTACCTGATAGTCATACGCTGCTTCATCAGCCGCTGTGATCGCTTTATCGACCATCGCTTGCTTCTCTTCCGACAGGTCGTTGTACCACTTGCTGTTGGTCGATACCGTGCTGACATAGGGTTGCTGACCTGGGAACATTAGGTAGTCTTGAACCTCATGCCACTTCGCGTTGTAGATGAAGTAGATCGGGTTAACCATGCTATCAATGGTCTTAAGTTGCAGTGAACCGTACACTTCACCCCAAGAAAGAGGAGTAGGTGTTGCACCAAACGCTTTGTAGGTTTCAACAGGAATGGTTGAAGTGAAAGTACGGATTTTCTGGTTCGCAAAATCTTCAGGTGTACGGATAGGTTTGTTGCCGCCCCAAACCATTTCACCTTCAGACATCATCGACAACAGCTTTAAGTTTACGCTCTCAAACTTAGGTGCCAGCTTGTTGTAGATAGTTGGGCTTTCCGTTAATACTTTATGCGTGATCGCTTCGTTAGTACCCAGAACATACGGTAAGCTCACCGCTTGTACTTCAGGAACATAAGACCCTAAGTGACCCGCGCCTACCGACACAAATTGAATCGTGCCCTTAGCAGCCAGTTCTACGATGTCGTTTTCTGTACCCAGTTGACCGTAGTAATAGATGCGAACACGGATGTCGCCATCAGATTCCTTCTTAATCACTTCCGCAAATTTTTGCGCATAGATGTCTTGAACGTCTGTTTTGTCCTCTTCTGAAGCAAACTTCCATGTTTCGGCATGAACGCCAAAAACCATGCTCAAACTTAGCAGTGCTACGCCTAATCGTTTCATCCTGTCTTTCCTTTTATTATCCTAATTACACGCTGATGACCTTGGTCACTTCACGCGCTTCAGTTTTGGCTGTGTAGACAATAAACTCCGTTTAAAGTCAGCCATCTTGCAGTGCCAAATGCGTCACTGCTGAATCTGTTTCTGTACTTGTTACTTCAAATTGAGTTGCTTCTAATTGAGCTGCTTCTAAATAAGTGTGTCTAAATTGATCGTGCTAAACGATCGTTCACCAACTGAATCCAGTAACTCGCACCCAGCTTTAAGATGCCGTCATTAAAGTCGTATTTCGGGTTATGCAATGCGCAGCCACCGACCGATTCCGTACCATTACCCAACAGCACATAACAGCCCGGTTTAACACGCAACATGCTTGAGAAATCTTCCGAAATTGTCAGAGGATCGCAGGCGTCATTAACGTTCTCGACACCAAGTATCTTCTGTGCGGCGGTAACCGAATACTGGGTTTGTTGCTCGCTGTTGATGGTTGGGTAGAAGGTATTGATAAATTCGAAGTCGTAAGTCGCGCCGGCAGCCTGACAAATACCCGCCACGATTCGCTCCATACTTTGTTTGATTCGATCGAGAGAGGCTTCAGTGAAGCAGCGGCAATCGCCTTTAATGACTACTTGAGTCGGGATGACGTTGACCGTGCCATCGGTAATAAATTCGGTGGCAGAGACTACAGCCGTGTCGTGAATCGCACTGAGATTACGAGACACTATGGTTTGCAGACCAAGAATGACTTGCGAGCCAACAACGAGAGGATCGACTCCTTGATGCGGCAGAGCAGCATGCCCACCCACACCATTAATGGTGATCTCAAAGCTGCTTTCACTGGCCATTAACGAGCCGGGGCGAACCATCAATTCACCTTCCGCCAAACCGGGAAAGTTATGCACGCCATACACTTCATCAATCGAGAATCGTTCAAACAAGCCATCATCAATCATCGCTTGAGCGCCACAACCGTGCTCTTCATCGGGTTGAAAAATGAAATACACCGTGCCATCGAACGTTGAGTTCTCTGATAATAGGTTTTGGGTTAATAGGTTTTCGGCTAGATAGCTTGCCGCGCCAAGCAGCATTGCAGAGTGCCCATCGTGGCCACAAGCGTGCATCTTCCCATCATGTTGTGAGCAATGCGCAAAGCTGTTTTGCTCATGAATATGCAGAGCGTCCATATCAGCTCTTAGGCCAATACTTGCCTCACTTGATCCGGAACGAAGTATCCCTACTAATCCTGTTTTACCGATGTTACGCACCACTTCAATGCCAAAGCTCTCAAGCTTAGTGGCGATGAAATCAGAAGTGAGATTGACGTCAAAGCCACACTCAGGAAAGCGGTGCAAATGCTGACGCCACTCCGTCATGCTTTGAATAAGCTGCGAAGACAGTTGGTCTGGTTTGATCGAGAAAGTAGACGGCATAGTAGTGATCCCAAAGTGTAATTCTTTGTAGTATTAAATATGGAGTTAGCTGGGCTGCTGAATGTAAACGCAAAGCGAGCAGCCTTAATCAAAGGTCGTTACAACGACTGCGACCTTCGGCAATTATCTGAGGATGGTTGTAGATGGTGCGCTAGCAGTGCACCAAAGCCTTTAATGGGTATGGGGTAGTTCATCAACTGAAGCGAATGCCAAGCCAACACCTGATTACTGCTGACAACGGGCTTATCTAATTCCGCTTCAATGGATTCAATGACCGATGCAGCACGTAATGCCGTGCAAGAGATAAACAGAAGATCCGCTTCAGGGTCACAGACTTGTATCGCGGCTTGTTTGATGTCCATTGGAGAAATAAACGTCATCGCAGTGTCATCTTCAAAACCAAAGCCTGCGATGCTCAACACCTCAATGCCTTGTGATTCAAAAAATGCCGCGACATCTTTATTCACGGCTTCGGTATAAGGCGTTAATATCGAGATGCGCTTCGCTTTAAAACTGTCGAAAGCCGCCAAGGCAGCGGTCACCGGATTCGTTACCGCAGCGTTTGGGCGAGACTGATGAATGAGCTGCGTAATGCGCTCGCTGCCAATCGCCACAGTGCCAGAGGTACAAGCGTAGATCACCACATCCAATTCAGTACCCGGTAGGATGGTATCGGCACAAGCAGCGATTCCCGGCTCCATTCTACGCAGGTTCTCTATCGTCAATGGATTGTAGTTTCTTAGGCGGCTGGTGAACGATTGCACATCGTTTGGATACAGGGCGTTTAAATCACGCTCAATATTGAAATCTGTCGCTAACGCAATCACACCGACGCGTCCTGCTGGTGCCAATTTTTCTAATTCAAACTGTAAAGTAGCGATTGCAGATTTCATACTTTCCAACTCCTTGAGCGAGAGTTAACATCGCCCAAAGGATGTTAACAACATGTTTCATATAATTTTAAAACTCTGTCGATTTGATCTTTACATTTCGTTCACAAGATTAATAATGCACCGATAACTTTAAGGATTATCATTAAATGATTACCTTGTTGTGCAGAAATTCCGCATTTTTTCTGCGTTATAGTGGTTTTTTGTTCTCGCTCATTGAGGTCTAAATGTTAAGGCTAAATACCTTTAACTCGATCACACACTGGTTCAAAAGAAACAATTAATTTACAAATAGATATTGGGAAGTATGGGTATGACACAACAACCTGCATTGATGGTCGACAGTTTCGACAAGAAGATCCTTAACATCGTACAAGACTCAAACAGAACTACCTCAGACAAGATTGCAGAAAAGGTCGGGCTCTCTCCAGCTGCTGTTCAGCGCCGTTTAAAACGCATGAGAGCGCAAGGTGTCATTCAAGCTGATGTCTCCGTTATCAACCCAAAGGCAGTCGGCCACGGAATGACGTTTATCGTTCAGGTAACGCTAGAGCGTGAGCGTGTGGATTTGATGCACAATTTCAAGAAAGAGATGAGTTCAAACCGCTCAGTACAGCAATGTTATTACGTCACCGGCAGTTCAGATTTCATCATGATTGTCACGGCAGCGGATATGGAGGGTTACGACAACTTTACTCGTGAAGCCTTCTTTGACAATGCCAATATCAAGAGCTTTCAAACCAATGTGGTGATGGATAACGTTAAGGTTGGACTGACGATTCCAATTGATGAGCAGCGCGATTAATGACCAGTTCGATTGATGACCAGTGCGATTAGAAAGCAAGGCGTGTCGTGAAATGAAGTCAAAAAAGAGAGGAAAAAAAGACGGTATGAAGAAACCTTACATACCGCCAACCTTGGGGCTTACTTTATTATTCGTTGTTCGCGATTAGCGATTAGCGATTAGCGATTAACTGCTAACTGCTAGCTATGTACTTTTCGCTATTAGATTTTATTGTCGATGATCTGTTGGTAGAGATCGGGGTCGGTTGCCCCTTCAGTACCAATAACCAACACTCGACTGCCTTGAGTCAAATTCAATTTTTCAGCGAAGTTCGGATCTTGCTTGGCGATGATCGCTGCGGCAAAACCTGGGACTGCAGATTCCCCGCCCTCTATCGCTACTTCCGCTTTTTCGCCACTTGCCAACATGCGCATCGCTTGCGGAATAGCTTCTTCGCTCAACGTCATAAAGTCATCAGCACCATTTTGTAGAATCGTCCACGCCAAGCTTGAAACTTCACCACATGCCAAACCGGCCATCAGCGTCTCTAAGTCGCCCGTAACCACAATCGGTTTACCCGCTTGAGCACTCTTCTGTAAGCAGTTAGCCTGCTCAGGTTCTACGATTACAAAACGTGGACGATCGACGCCCCACAAATCCCAGAAGTAACCACAGACAGCGGATGCCAAACCACCCACTCCCCCTTGTACAAAGACATGGGTTGGAATCTCGCCATCCAATTGCTCTACAATTTCAGCCAGCATCACGGTGTAGCCTAGAGCAACGTCTTTAGGGATTTCCATGTAGCCTTCGTAAGAAGTGTCCGAAACAATCACGCGATTTTGCGCTTTAGCTTCTGAGTCGGCCAAACGAACAGATTCATCGTAGTTACCGGTAATGCGTACCACTTCTGCACCGAACGCTTCCATCGCTTGCTTGCGGCCTTCCGATACGTCACGGTGAATGTAGATAACACAACCACAACCAAACATTTGTGCGCCCCATGCGACGGAGCGACCATGGTTTCCGTCAGTTGCACAGCTGACAACGATTTCAGCAACTTCTGATTTCCATTCCCCGTTGAGCAGCTCACTGATGGTCGGGTTCTTCCCATAGCGATTGGCGATTTCAATCTGAAGCTGACGAGCAACGGCATAAGCGCCGCCTAGTGCTTTAAAACTCTTCAGGCCAAAACGCTGCGATTCATCTTTGTACCAAAACTTGTTTACGCCGATCTCAGCAGAGATAGCATTCAGCTCATGCAAAGGAGTAACAGAGTAGCCTGGCCATTGAGAAATATCTTTAATCGCCTGTTGTGAGTTCGCGACACTTAAAATGTCACGCTGCTCGCTCGAGTATTCCAATTCAGGGCGTGCTTGAGGGTTAGCGTAGTGGGTCAGAGTGCCTGCCAGTAACTGCATAAATGATCGTCCTTATTAGTCATTCACATGCTCCTTACATCGTTAGATTATAGAAAGCTAACGGCCAGTAAGGCTGCGGATAATAAATTCTATCGATAAAAAAGTGCCGTGATTACACATTCTTATCACACGATCTGCGGGAATTAATTGTTACATGAGTGTTAAATGAAGAATTTATTCACCAACGAACATCGGTACTCGACGACTCAATATGCCAGTACACTAAACAACAGATGCTCAAAGGGTTGGTGACAACAACGTCATCACCAACCCTTTCAAGTCGTTTCTAATTTTAATCCGAGCTTAAGCTACTCAATGCGAGTGATGAAGCCGTATTTATCTGAATCGGTCTTAGTCACCCAGTGTTCACCATCCGATGGTGCAGAGTCTAAAGTGAAGATGTAAAAGTCAATCCCTGTATCTCCCATCACCTTCTTAAAATACGTCGCTTGCTTACGGTGGCTCTCCTCAGTATACGGGAAATCTTTTGCGGTCTTATCGCCTTCAGCCCAACTATGCACACCCACCTGCTTATTCAGCTCAATGGCCTTGGTAGTATCAGCGCGTTGCAAAATACGTGGGTTGCCAGCAGCGAATAGATCGGTACCACCCGAGAAAACCGAACCCGTTGGAGTCACAACCGTCGTCATCTTGTTGTTATTGATCATGCGCCCGGTGTACATGTTGATTTCGTCATCAGCACTGCCACCGATATGGTTAGTGAACTTCAATGTCATCTCACTGCCTCGGTATAACTTAACGATATCAAAAAGCTGAGAATAGGTTGATGCACCCAGAGTCGAATTAATGCGCTCAACAGCGCCAGTCTCTTTAAGCACATCTCGGTAAAAAGCGTTGAAGGCAAACGAGGTGGTTATCGTTACCTTGTTCCCACTTTTAGTGTTGCTCAAAATCGTCGAACCAAGACTAGTCATGTATTGCGACAACTCATTGTGGTATTCAAGCTTAACGGCTTTTGCACTGTTCGCTGTTGTTTGGATTAACGTGGTCTCATTAGAAACAGAGCGTAACGCGGAGCTGCAATCAAACACGTCCAAACCCTTGCTCTCTGTGTAGATACCACAGCTATCAAACCCTGCATCAGGAAAATACAGGTCAACGCTTTGACCTAAACTATCCGCAAGCCTCACCACTTTTTGCTTATCACTAATGTCTTCCGCAAACAGAATAGTTTCATACTGCACACCATCGTAAGTCAGCTCCATTGACTCTTGGACCTCTTGTCGCTCTTGATACAACTCGCCAAGCTTAGCTGATGAAAACACGTAATCGGCCTTAGGTTTCACTTGTGCTTTAGTCGCCGCTTTACCTGAGTTGGAGCTTGAGTTACACCCAGCTAAAAGAACCAAAGGCAACGCCAGTAATGCATTTCGATAGTCGTTCATACAATTATTCCCCAAATGTTTGATGGGGTAATTCTATTGATAAATGGTTAATCTATCTGTCGTGCGAATGTAAGAGTATGTATTGGCTTTTTGAACATTGTTTTTTATTCTCCCATTAATGTAAAATCATCATTGAACTGGCGTGGAAAGTGTTTAATCATTCATGTCAGGTATTTTACGTAAAGCATGCAAATTGTAGATGCCACAATAGCTAACCACTAGATAAGGCTCCCTCACGTAATCTCAATGATTGAAACGCACGACAAGGCTGATAATGGAATGACAAAACCTAAAATGATCATCGTGGAAGACGATTTAAAACTTCAGAAAATGCTGCAGGACTACTTTGTCACGCAGGATTTTGATGTCACCACGCTAGATGACGGTAGTGATGCTGCGAAAACTATCCTTGCCGAACAACCTGACATCGTGTTGTTGGATTTAATGCTCCCTGTAACCGATGGACTGACAATCTGCCGACAGACTCGTACACACTATAAGGGTAAAATCTTGATGCTCACCGCTAGCGATGACGACTTTGATCACGTCGCTGGTTTAGAGACAGGGGCTGATGACTATGTCACCAAGCCAATCAAACCAAGAGTTCTGCTGGCCAGAGTTCGCTCGTTATTACGCCGTCAAGACGCTAATACCACTTCAGTCGATGACTCAGACAACCTTCAGTTCGATCAACTGGTTCTGAAAAACACCTATAAGAAGTGTGAACTTTCAGGTGCCGTTTTATCACTCACTGACAGTGAATTTGACCTACTTTGGTTATTAGCGAGTAACCCTGATACGCCATTATCACGTGACTATTTGACGCAAACACTGCGCGGGATTGAGTACGACGGGATTGATCGAACCATTGATAACAAAGTGGTGCGCCTAAGAAAGATTCTTGGCGACGATCACGCACCAGCAGAGAAAATTCAGACCATTCGCGGTAAAGGCTATTTGTTTGTTTCAACCGCCTGGCACTAACCTCGCTCAATACGAGCGTAATGAAAGAGATCAATTATGCGACGTATCTATTTGGAGTCCTTGTTAGGGCTATTAGTTTGCTTTATGACCGGCCTTGTCGCCTACGAGATCTGTGTCTATCAGCTCAACACCGACTACGAATATGTACTGCAAGATTACGAAGCGACGGCCCACCAGCAACTGATAGAAAACATCGCTAAGAATCAAGGTCTTGAAGCCGCTCATCAAGCGATAAACCAGTTTGTAGAAACCACACGAAATAAACTGGTCACATTCAGCCCAGACGATGAAATACCAGGCCCAGTTTCAGAATTTTTCAGTACCAACCCAAATACCTTTATCTTTCACGATGATGAACGTGACCTATGGTTTCGATTAGCCAGCAGTGACGATACCTATCACTACCTACCCAACAGTGAAGCGTTCGTTAGGCAAAAGATAGAGCTAGAGGATGACCTCATTTGGTTGTTCTTTTTAGCAAGCTTTATCTTGTACGGCTTATGCCACCTGTTAATCATCTTCCGCCGAGTTAAAAAGCTTGAATCTGCCACTCTGCGTTTTGCTGAAGGGGATCTCTCCTCACGAGCCGAGACTTCAAGCGGCATTGCGATTGGGTCACTGAACAAATCCTTCAACCTAATGGCCGACCGAATTCACCGCTTGATTGAGAGTAATCGCTCACTCACTAATGCCGTCGCCCATGAACTGCGCACGCCAATATTCCGTATTCAATGGCAAGCTGAAATGCTCAAAGACACCCAGCTAAACGAAGATCAAGAGAGAACGATTGAGAGTATTGTCGAAGACACAGAAGAAATGGAAAAAATGGTTGATGAGCTATTGTATTACGCCAAACTCGATAGCACTGACCTAGAAAACTTACAAAAACCATTAGAGATTCGAGATTTTCTCGACCACGCAATGGCGCGTTGGAACAAAGACACTCAGCTCAACATCGACCTATCGCTACCAGAGCAACCTAGCTCAATAATGGCGGATGAAACGCTACTTAACCGAGCACTAGATAACCTAGTGCGTAACGCAATGAAATTCGCACGCTCACAAGTGTCGATTGCAGCGACCGTGCATCAAGATCAGCTACAAATCGCGGTACACGATGATGGTGATGGTGTGGCTAAAGAACATCAAGCTCGCCTGTTCGAACCCTTTTACGTTGGCGACAAAGCGCGTAACAAAGCCAAGAGCGGTCATGGTTTAGGGCTGTCTATCGTCGAGAAGATCTGTGCTCAACACGGCGCTACCGTGGAGGTAGGTCAGAGCCAAGCCTTAAAGGGTGCGGTATTCACCATTACCATTCAGCTGTGTAATGATTCAACTGACAAACCCATACAGTAACTACAAAACACCTCTGGAATAATGTTCAACATCGGTCGGGAGATGCTGTCTCCCATGAACTTATTGAATCTTGATAATCACGACACTGCTTTTGTGGCTTGCCATCTCGGTTCCAATCATTCTTAAGGTATTTTTATGAAAAAGTTATTAGTTGTTTTAGGCATTGTTTCTCTAGCTGGTTGTTCAGGTATTAACCACAATGAAGAAGTTTACACAGCGCACGCTGAGAGCTTCAACATTGTAGGCTTCCAAGTTCCGGGCAACACTCAAGATCGTGCAATGGAATTGGTTCCTGAAGGCGCAACCGTCGATACCGTTACATCAACAAATTCTGATACGACCTCTGTTTTGGGTGTTATCAACCGTATTATTGGTATTGAATATGTTCAAGTTGGCGGTAAAAAGCAGTAATTCGCTTTAGTCGCAAACCATAGCTAAGTGTATTAGTTACGTACCTTTAATCAGTAGCCTGCACAAACTAAGTTAATCTAAGCCAGTGACCCGTCGCTGGCTTTTTTTCATCCAGCCGTTTTTGTGCTCTGTGCCAAATAAAGCCCCATTTGGCTAACTCTCTTGTAACTAACAATTCAGAAAATAATCCCCAAAATCGTCAATTTCTTATCAAAATTGCCTTTAAATTCGCTTAATCGTCTTTCGCTCAAACTGACACTTCCAAATCGTTGATCCTTCTATCAACCCAGAGCCCGCTAATTGAGGCACAGATCAATTTACCCAAAAATCTTAATTTCCAGTAAAAAACAACACCTAATAAAATTGTCATGATTTTATAAATAAAACCTATAAGTGCGTTCAAAAATAAACAGAAACGATAACTATCTGTAAATACTAGAAATATAAGTTTCATGAATAAAAGAGATCATTGCCATGCTACTAATTAATCAGATCGAATGATGTAAATTCGTTGTGATAATTTTGTTACGTTTTCATGGATTTTACATGGAAAGAGAAAATAACAATGAAAATGAAAAAGCGTTTAGTTGCCGTTGCTATAGCCAGTGCTATGTCTTTATCAGTACATGCAAGTGAATCCGTTAACATCGATCAACCGATCAACTTTACTAGCTTTTCTGGGTTGAACTCTCAGTTAGGTGTCAGTAACGCCTCTAGCTTTAAGATGGTAAAGGAAGTTAACCTCAAAAAGCGTGGTGTCTACAAAGTTAAGATCCAACAGAACATCTGGGGAGCACCCGTTTGGGGGCATTACCTAAATGCCACCCAAAGTGTACAAGGTGGCGCACTTAAGTCTGTTCAAGGCAGCTACCTTAAAACGACGACCCTAGAGCGATCTTTTGTTAAGCCATCGATCAACAGCGCTCAAGCGGTTGAGCTTGCGAGTAAAGATCTCAAAGTTCAGGGCTTAACCAGCAAATCTTTAGACAACGTACAACATCAGCTGTTTATTTATCAGGGCGCATCTAAGCAAGGAGCTGATAAACAAGGCATTGGCTCACAAGGTGCAGATAAAACACGCCTAGTCTACGTTGTCTCTTATCTTGTCGAAGGCAGCGAACAGCCGACTCGACCATTCACCATGCTAGACGCGCACACCGGCGAAGTTATCGACCGTTGGGAAGGTATTGCTCACGCACAGATCGGTACAGGCCCCGGTGGCAACGAAAAAACAGGCATGTACGAATACGGCACCGACTACCACTACCTTGATGTGGTAGAAAATGGCACAGAGTGTGTGATGGAGTCTGAAAATGTCGTTACCGTTGACCTAAATGGTGCGACAGACGGCGACACCACTTACAGCTACGAATGTCCTCGTAACGAGTACAAAGAAGTCAACGGCGCATTCTCACCACTCAACGATGCGCACTACTTCGGTAACATCGTATTCGACATGTATAAGAACTGGTTCGACACTGCGCCACTCTCTTTCAAACTCATGATGCGTGTTCACTACGGTAACAACTACGAGAATGCGTTTTGGGACGGCAAGGCAATGACCTTTGGCGATGGTGAAAGCTTCTTCTATCCACTTGTTAGCCTAGACGTATCAGCCCACGAAGTGAGCCACGGTTTCACTGAGCAAAACTCAGGTTTGGTTTACGCAAACCAATCCGGTGGTATGAACGAAGCTTTCTCTGATATGGCAGGTGAAGCTGCAGAATACTACATGAAAGGCACCAACGACTGGATGGTCGGCCGTAATATCTTTAAAGGCGACGGCGCTCTACGTTACATGGACGATCCATCACGAGATGGTTCTTCAATCAACAACGCATCTGAATACTACGATGGCTTAAACGTGCACTACAGCTCTGGTGTGTTCAACAAGGCCTTCTACCATCTTGCAACCACGCAAGGCTGGGATACTAAAAAAGCGTTCGAGCTTTTCGTGTTATCCAACCAAATCTACTGGTCGGAAAACAGTGACTTCTGGCAAGGTGCATGTGGCGTGAAAAACTCAGCAACCGACCTTGGCTACAATGCCGATGATGTTGTTTCTGCGTTCGGTCTGGTGGGTGTTACCCCATGTGCAGAGCCACCACTGCCGCCAGAACCGGAATATCAACGCCTTGAAAACGGTGTTGAAGCCGCAGTTGCTGGTGAAACAGGCTCAAAAACTTACTTCGATATCGAAGTACCAGAAGGCCAAGACAAGCTAACAATTGATCTTGCTGTCTCTACTGGTGACCCAGATATGTATGTCGGTCTAGATTATGCGCCAAGCTCTCAAGAGAATATCTGTAAGAGTGAAAGTGTAACCGATGAAGTGTGTGTGATTGAAAACCCAACGGCCGGTCGCTACACGGTGAACATTCTGGGTTACTCAGATTACGCAGGTGCAAATCTGAAAGCATCATACGAATCAGGCAATGCTAACGTACCGCCAGTTTCTTCTTTCGAGCACACGGTTGTAGGCAAAGAAGTAGAGCTGCGCAGCACAAGTTCGGACAGCGATGGTCAGATCGTTTCTTACCAATGGAACCTAGGCGATGGCAACACACAAACAGGTGAAGTGACTCGCTATACCTACGCTGAAGCTGGCGACTACGTGGTTACTCTAACCGTGACAGACGATGCAGGCGTTGCAACATCAACAAGCAAGTCGATTACGATTGAAGGGGACTCAGCGGAAGGCTTCCCATTAAAACTGAAGTTTGGTAACAAAAACCCGAATGGCAAAGCTCGCGTTAAGCTGGCATGGGATTACGACACCAATGACTACTTCGTGATTAAGCGTAATGGCAAAAATGTTGGTGCTACAGACTTCAACTCATACGTCGACAAGTTCCGTCACAACGGCACAGTAGATGTTGAATACCAAGTGTGTACCTCAAGCGATATCTGTTCAGAAACCAAGCACTACCGTTTCATTAAAACACAATAATCGATAGTAAATTCAGGGCTCCGAAAGGGGCCCTTTTCGCGATTGAGCTACTTGGCTAATGAGCTAATGAGCTAATGAGCTAATGAGCTAATGAAACGCCTACATGAAAAAACCACGTATTACACAAAAATCACCCCCATCAACATAACAATACTCACCATAAAAAGGACGACAAATGGCTATTCAAAAAAGCATGCTAGCTTTGGCTGTACTCGGAGGCTCTTTAGCCTTAATCAACAGTACTTCGGCTTACGCATCCCTAGGCATCACACCACCAGCGAACGAAGAAGTCTGGATTACTACCGATGCTGACGCACAGCATATAATGACTCAGCATGGCGCAACGGTTTATCCAAGCGTGACCGGAAGCAAGCATTCCATCGTCGCGAAAATCAACCAGAAAGAGCTGGCGAAACTATCTAGCCACATGCACGAAGAAACCCACCGTTGTGGTGGCTACATGGTGCACGAAGACAAAGCAAGCGCACTCAAAGCCGCAGCGATGCCACTGACAATGAGCACCTTCGAAAAGCCGGTGATCAGCCATCAAGATACGGTGAACGACCTACTCGCTCAGGTCGAGCCGAACAACATGGTCACGACCATTGAAAATCTAACCAACTTCACCAACCGTTTTTATACTACTTCTACTGGTGTCGCTGCTTCAGATTGGCTTTTAGAGCGTTGGGAAACAGAAATTAAGGATGTGCCGTATGCGTCTGCACGCCAGATCACGCATGCCGAATACCCACAGAAATCCGTTGAAGTGACACTGCTTGGCGCTAAATATCCTGAAGAGATCGTCGTGGTTGGTGGACACCTTGATTCGACCGTTGGATCTTGGACAAGCGAAGGCACCATCTCACCGGGAGCCGATGATGATGCGTCTGGTATTGCAACGGTAACAGAGTCGCTTCGCCTGATGATCGCCAGTGGCATTCAGCCAGACAAAACCATTAAGTTCTATGGCTATGCCGCAGAAGAGGTGGGACTGCGCGGTTCACAAGATGTCGCCAATGCATTAAGAGGCGAGCAAGCAAACGTTGTGTCAGTATTGCAATTAGACATGACCAACTACAACGGTTCAGCGCACGATATTACCTTCATCACAGACTATACCGATAGTAACTTAACCGCCTACCTGAGCGAGCTGATCGACACTTATGCTAGTGACATCAGTTACGGTTTCGATGATTGTGGCTATGCCTGTTCTGACCACGCCTCTTGGCACAATGTTGGCTACCCAGCCGCCATGCCATTCGAGAGCATGTTCAATGATTACAACCCAAGTATTCATACCCAGCACGACACGCTTGAGAACTCCGATCCTACGGCGACACACGCGACCAAGTTCGCCAAACTGGCCATTGCTTACCTTGTCGAAACCAGCCTTGATTCGCCCGTTGCAGGCCCTAAAGAGCTGCAAAATGGCGTGCCTGTTGAAGGACTTACTGCAGGATATGGTGAAGAGCAGTTCTTCACATTTACAACGGAAAGTGCAGGTCAGTTAACGGTCACATTAACAGGCCCTCGTAGTGGCGATGCCGACCTTTACGTGAAACACAACGGCACCGTATCGAAAGCGAGCTACGATTGCCGTCCATATCAGAACAGCAGCAACGAACAGTGTGTATTGAACAAACCAGCGGGTGAATTCAATATCATGGTACGCGGCTACCGTAACTTTAACGATGTCACCATCGTCGCTAACTTCGTCCCTGATTGGCTGTAAGATTAGTTAATTGACTAACAGTTAAACCGAGTAAACACGGCTAAAACTAAAAATCCGCAAGCCCACGATCATAAATAGATTGGAGCTTGCGGATTTTTTATTGTCTACGTTCTTCACTTGCTATGAAAAGCCCTGTTCGAACAAACAAGCCATTAGTTCAATTAACAGTTAAGACGTTTTTTTCATCACCTTGCCACAAATATACTCACCAATCGGCATTGCCGAAGTCGCTGCCGGCGATGGCGCGTTACATACATGCAAGCTTCTTGGGCTTTCGGCAAACAGAAAATCATGAACTAAGGTGCCATCCTTGAGGACCGCTTGGGCGCGAATGCCTACTGGGTAAGGTTTGAAATCTGACACCGTAATGCTCGGGCAATATTTATTCACTAGTTTTAGATAGCCCGGTTTCCACCACGAGTTCTTAAGCTCGATCAAACCGGTTTTCAGATTATTCGCAGTCACCTTCCAAAAACCCGCAAAGCTCAGCATCTGCCAAGTGTCCTTGAAACTAAAGTTAAGCTTGCCATAACCTTCTCGCTTCCAGCCTTGAACTGCATTTGGCCCTACTGTTACGGAGCCATCAATCATGCGTGTTAAATGCACGCCCAAGAAAGGCAGTTCTGGGTCAGGGATCGGATAGATAAGGTGATTCACCACTTGGTTGTGTTTAGCATCCAGCTGATAATATTCACCGCGATATGGGACGATCTGGAAGTCGGTTTCAATGCCAAGCATGCTGGTCATTCTGTCGGCCATCAAACCAGAGCAAGTGATCAAGAATCGGCTGTTCAGTTGTAGAGTCTGACCATCGACTTTGCACGTTAACTGCACTTCATCTTCCAGTTCATCCGCCATGATCACTTCTGTGCCTAGACTAAGCTTACCACCCGCTTCAACAAACTCTTGAGCCATCACTTCGGTGACTTTTTTGTAATCGACGATGCTAGTGGTTTTAACATAAATCGCGCCCAAACCGGTGATGTTCGGCTCTGCAAGTTTCAGCTGCGCTTGATCTAAGAGATCGACATCAATGTCGTTATCATGACAACGTTGATAGAGCGCGTTCATGCGCTCCACTTCTTGCTCATTGGTCGCGACCAACAGCTTGCCACAGTTTTCGACAGGGATATCGTGTTGGCTGCAAAAGGCGATGGTGCGCTCTACGCCACGCTTACAAAAATCCGCCTTTAAACTGCCCGGAGCGTAGTAAACGCCAGCGTGAATCACACCACTGTTATGGCCAGTTTGGTGCTGCGCGAATCCACGCTCCTTTTCGACTAAAAGGATACTTTTATCAGGGTGAGCTTGCTGTAATTGCCATGCCGTCGACACGCCAACAATGCCACCACCAACGATAATATAGTCGTATGTTGAGTTCATAATATTCCTACATTCAATCCTTTTAATTATAGGGAAGACGCGACAGTGTTAGACCCAGTTTGAGGTAACTTTTTTTCCTCACTTTCTGATTCTTTTTTAACTTGATTTGCATCGTATTTACGACCGCTGTAGATGAAGATGCCAACAAAAATGGCGACACATACCAAGCGAATCACGACTGAAACATCAGGCCATACTAAAGCTGCACCTATTACTACCAACACTACTCGAGTAATGACATTAATTTCGCTCTCTAGATAGCCTTCAATCGCCGCGATAAATGCGTAAGTGCCAATAATAGCAAAACCACCAGTGACCAATACCGAGGTAATATCCCAACTCACCAAGTTAGTGTAGGCAATCAACAACGGCACTAGGTATAAACCTTTTGCTATCTTCCAAGCCATTAAACCGGTTCTCATTGGTGGTGTTTTAGCGATAGTCGCTGCGGCAAACGCAGTTAAACAAACAGGCGGTGTTACGTTACTGTCTTGCGACAACCAAAAAATAATTAAGTGAGCCGAAAGCAGTGCAAGACTGATCGCTTCTAACCCCAAGCTTTGCTCAAGCAGAGTTTCCACAAAATCAGCAGGGACTAACGCAATCATCTCTTTGGCTGTTTCGAGTGTCATCGGTGCATTCAACAAATCAAGCTTATCTGGTGCAGCCAACATGAAGATGGCTTTAGCTTGCTCAGGAAGCTGACCTGACACCAACAAGTCGAGCAGCTGACTTTCAGCAATCAATTTATACAAGGCAGGAGCTGACAGAGTGCCCAACACAATATAAGCCGCCGTTACCGGTAAACCCATACCGAGAATCAAAGACGCCAACGCGATCAACGCGATCATCACTAGCAACTCGCCATTCGCCCAGCTGTTGATCATTAAAGAGAAGGTGTTACCAATTCCCGTGGTACTGATGACATTGACGACTAACCCAATGCCCACCAACAACACCGCCGTGGTCGCCATGTTTTTTGCGCCTTGAGAAAGCGCTTCGATGATCGCCTTTGGACCCATTTTGTGATTTTTAGAGAACCATGAAGCCACTACGACAGACAGAATCGAGATACCCGCTGCGTAAGTCGGTGTGAAGCCCTTCACCAACAAAGTCACCAACACCGCTAATGGGATCAAGTTATGCCAGCCCGACAGCAAGACCTTCAATAGAGGTTCACAGCCAGAAGTTACTTTTTGCACGCCACTGCGTTTTGCTTCAATACGCACAAAAAAGGCCACCGACAAAAAGTAGATAAGCGCAGGAACGAAGGAAACCGCAATAATATCGACATAAGGAATTTGCGTGTAAGACGCCATGATAAACGCGCCCGCACCCATCACAGGTGGCATCAGCTGCCCGCCAGTAGACGCAGCCGCTTCAACACCCGCTGCGAAACGCGAAGGGAAGCCCGCCTTTTGCATCAAAGGAATACTGATTACGCCCGTCGATACGGTATTTGCTACACTCGAGCCGGAGACCGAGCCCATCAAACCAGAGCCAATCACGGCAATGAAACCGGGGCCGCCAATCACCTTGCCAGCGGCGGCGCGAGACACATCAATAATGAAATCACCCACCCCCGAACGCACTAAGAATGCGCCAAATAGGATGAACATGAACACGAAGGTCCAACTGATTCTTGAGATCGAACCGAACATACCTTCCGATGAGTAAAAACTTCGATAAAGCAATGTTTCAAGGCTCAGGCCTGGAAAGTGAAAGATACCGCTGGTCCATTGTCCCCAAAGTACCACATAGCTCAAACACACCAAGATAAGTACCGGAATGAACCAACCCATGGTGCGGCGAATCAACTCAATAACGATGGCAATCGCCAAGATAGAAAAGAACCAATCACTGGCGATGAACTTCACGCCTCGCTCATAAAGAGCGTCTTCCGCAAAGGGAATATAGATAAGACAAGCCAGAGCAGCGAGGGCAATACCGATATCAACGGCTAAGGCGATTTTGCTATTTTTAAGTGAAATGTGGGCGGGATACCAAAGCGCGCATATAATCGCGAAGCCAGCAAAATGGGTCGCCGAAACCCAAAGTTCCGGTAAGGTAGATAAGGTGTTAAACCAAATGTGTAATAAAGAGAGAATCACGCCCATTGTTGTTATAGCTTTACCCACCCACGGGAAATCCGTCCGGGTCGGTAATTCAAATTTTTTCAGTTCCTGCTGCAGCGAATCGCTCATAGAAAACTCCTGCTCTCCACAGCAAACGCGCAGAGAAAATCCATAAAGTGAGGAGGTGCACGAACACATTTTTGAACGAACGCGCACCAAGCAATTAAGTCACGAAGGGGTTAGTTGATGGCAAATAGTAGTTCGTAACAAACCGTTAGTTCATAGGCCAGTATTTAGTTCACAGGCCAACAGCTCATAAACCAATAGTTACCTGACAACAGATAAGCTAGTTAACGATCAACTCAGAAGGGATCTCGATGCCCATCTCTCGATAATAACGAGCAGCGCCTGGGTGAAGAGGAACAGGCAGACCTGCGATCCCTTTCTCGAGTGCCATTGCTTTGGTTGCTTTATGGATACCTTGTAGGAAAGGTAGGTTTTCATAGATAGCTTTGGTTAGTTGGTACACATCTTCTTCAGAGATGTCTTCACGAACCGCTAGAAAGTTAGGTTGGGCGATAGTGGTGATCGGCTTATCAACACCTGGGTAGGTGTTTGCTGGGATCTCATACTTGGTCCAGATATTGTAATCGCCGTTCGCTTGTTTGATCTGCGCATCGGTAAATGACAGGATTTGAATGTCTTCCCCCAAGGCAGCAAACGCTTGAGTTACTGCGCCAACCGGCACGCCAGCAGGTGTGTTCATGCCATCAATGGTGCCATTCTGTAGTGCACTGGCACTGCCGCCGTAACCCATAAAGGCGAGTTTAAATTGTTCTGGATCTACCGACAGGCCTTGCATGATCTGGCGTCCTGAGTTTTCAGTACCTGAGTTTTTCTTACCGATAGAGAATTTCTTACCGTTTAGATTTTCCAAATCGCTCACGGTGCCTGTTTTTGCTAAATCAGAGCGCACAATGAAGTGTTCTACGTTTTGCCATAACATAGACACAGAGCGAAGCTGTGTTTGTTGACCTGATTTCTCATATGGACCAAGCCCTTGCCACGCCCACGCACCATACAAACCTTGCAGAATGGCAAACTGTGCTTCGTTCTCGTTCAACAACTTTACGTTCTCACCCGAGCCCGCAGAACTAATAGCCGCCAAAGAAAAGTGCTGCTTAGGCGCAAGCTTAACTTTACTCAATGTCGCTAGAGCAACACCTACCGGATAGTAAGTCCCACCCGTTGAGGCCGTCGCTAAAATGTAGCTGCGGTCTTCTTGAGCTGAGGCGTTGCTGATAAGGCCCATAGAGGCCATTGCGATTGCTAAAGTTTTAACTAGCTTGTTATATTTCATTGTTACTCTCCATGTAGGATTATTCACGTTATATTTTTGTTAATAACAATGGCTAGATAGCAAACACAATGCCAACTTTTAAGTTTCTGTTTTTATTGAAATTCATTTGAAACACCACCTAAAACAAGCCATTTCTTGCTTATTTACCTACGAATCAATGAGCTATTTTTTGCTTATCCCAAACCGCGAATAACATCGGTTTAAAGGTAGCCAAGTCACACTGTGTTACATTTGCGTGATCAATGTTTATAAAATGATAAATATCTGATGAGCCATTTTTTGCTCATTGATTCCAGACAACACTTCTAATCTCATCATCAATTACGAATCGACATAATCGCTTCGGTTCAACGCATAACGCACCATCTTTTGGTTCAATGTTCGACGAGGTAAATCCAAGTCTTGCATCACATCATTGATGCGCCCCTGATAACGCACTAGCGCATCATGAATCACTTTTCGCTCAAAACTCTGTACCTGAACCGCCAATGGGATGCCCGCCGTTGTGGACTCTGTGACAGAATTGGGACGGCACGCCAAGATATCGCCAACAGTCAGGCTTTCATCCAGTGCGAAACGAATCGCGACATTACGCAGTTCACGCACATTGCCCGGCCACGCATACGACAACAACGCATAGCGATCAGCCTCACTGGCAACTCGGGTTTCACTGTTCGCTTCTTGAGTGAAGTGTTCGAAAAGGATCAAAGCATCGTCTTCTCGTTCACTAAGGGGAGGTAAATGCAGTTGGGCAACGTTCAAACGATAGAAAAGGTCTTGGCGAAAATCGGGGTGATTCAGTAGATCGCTTTTCGAGGCAGAGACCACCCGTAGATCAACATGTTGTTGCTGATTCCCCCCCACGCGTTCGACGACATTATCTTGCAAGGTGCGCAGCACTTTTACCTGCATCGACAGCGGCATACTCTCTATTTCATCAAGGAACACTGTGCCTTTGTCGGCAAATTCCAGCTTACCAATGCGTCGTTTAGCGGCACCAGTAAACGCTCCGGCTTCGTGTCCAAACAGCTCGCTTTCAAAGAGGTTTTCTGGAATCGCGCCACAGTTTAGCGGCACAAACGGATGGGTTTTACGCAGGCTAAACTCGTGCAAACAAGAAGCGACTAGCTCTTTACCGCAGCCGGTTTCTCCATAAATGATCACATTGGTATCAATCGAGGCTACTTTTTGTATTTGCTCTCGCAATTCACACATCACTTTGCTGCGGCCAATCAGAACCTGTTCAATACCCTTCAGGTTATCCAGATAGTTCTGACGACTGTTTCTGTCTTGGCCACTTTGATGTTTTTCAACCGCTTCCGAAACCGTTTGAGACAGACGCTCAGGGTCGAATGGCTTTTCAATGAAATCATACGCGCCTTGCTGTAATGCTTTCACCGCCATATCGACATCACCATGACCCGTGATCAAGATGACAGGCACGTCTGGCACAAGATGTTTAAAGCGTCCTAACAGTTCCACACCATCAATATCTGGTAAACGCACATCACTAATGATGGTTTGGAAGTCACCCTGCTCTACCGCGTTTAACGCATCTTGCCCAACCTCAAATGCGGTTACATCGAAGCCCGCTAATTGTAACCACTGGCTGGTTGCTTGACGCACAATTGCATCATCTTCAATCAAAGCTATACGCTGCATAGTTTGGTTCCGCCACTTACATCAGAATAATATCGCCCACGGTATGTAAAAAATCCGCAGACGAAAAGGAGCTAGCTCCCACTTTGAATAACACTCCTTTAACAGTTTTATAATGTTTGTTAGCTTCAACTTGTCTCACTCTCCATTGGCTTAAAAAGCAAACAGAAACCTTGTCAAACCACCAGTTCAAAGGGGCAAGCCACTAGTTTTAAAAGGATTTGATCAGCAATGATGAATAACAATCGATATTGGTTATTCCTATGTGCCTGTTTATTAATTGGTTTGGTTCAGGTAACCACCAAAAGTGGCATAAGCCAATGGAAGCTCGAACAAGCCCAACGCTATGCCGAACAGCGCTTCCTCGGATACATTGCCGAAGCCAGACGTACCCTGAAACGCTTCTATTATCTGCCCTACCTAGTGACGAACGATGAAACCAGTGTACGTTTCATTGATGGTGAAGCCCGCCTTGAAAAACGCATTAAGAAACAACTGATCCAATTGGATAAAGCCGCCAATACCAAGGGCTGGTATCTGCTTTCTGGCGAAGGTGATTTGTTGGTATCGAGTGTCGAAAGAAGCAAACTGAGTAAAAAGAACGCCAGCACGATTGTCTCTAAGATCCACCAGCAAGGTGGTGCTATCTCTGTAGTGACAAAAAACAAAGGCGTGACACCCGATTACTTCATTGCCGCGCCCGTTTATCGAGCCTCTGATGTGGTTGGCATTGTCGCGGTGCAAATCGATTTGTCATTGTTAACCGATCAATGGTTCGCCGATGGTGAAGCGATCCTGTTCCAGAACCCTCGCGATCAGTTCTTTCTCTCCAGTGACAACAGGCTGAGTGCAGACTGGTTCAATGACACGTTCAATTCTCAGCCCACAGCCACAAAACGTGAGCTGTATGACCAAACCCATATTCGCGTGTGGCGACTGCAAGATAAAGACTACCTTATCCAATCCATTAAGTTAGACGACCTCAATTGGCGTTTAACCTACCTAACGCCATTAACCAGCCTCAACCAGACCACGAACTGGATCAGCTGGAGTGTGGCGGTTGGCTGTCTTTTCATTCTGCTGTTGCTGGTTATTCTTTATCAAAGACGTCAGAAAAAGCTCAGTAATCTGCGAATCCAAAAGCTCATCGAAGAGTCTGAGAAACGACTGTCTGGAATGATCAATAAAACCCATGTTGGGCTGGTGCTGATCGATGAACACGGTCGCATCCACGACATCAACCTGATGGCGAAGAACTACTTTTCTCTATCTGATTCAATGATCAGCAATATCAAGGCGTGGCAATTATTTGAAGCAGGCAATCCAAATTCGACCACGTTGCAGTTACTCAAAAACTTGGAACAACATCAAGAACTGGCTGAGATCACCAGCGTCGAAACCATGGCAAGGCGCAGTGATGGCAGTTACTTCCCTGTTTTGTTCTCTATTAGCTCGTTCCCTTGGCATGCAACGCCTTATTACCTATGTACCGTGATCGACATCAGCAAGCGTAAGAAAGCAGAAATTGCGGTTCAAAACGCCAATAAGACGCTTCAACTGCGAGTAGAAGAGCGAACACAAGATCTCAAAGATGCGCAGCAAGAATTGGTGGAATCAAGCAAACTTGCCGCATTAGGGCGGATGTCGAGTGCGATCACTCATGAGCTCAATCAACCGCTTACTGGTCTAAAAACCCTGCTTTCAAGTAATCAATTACTGATGGAACGAGGCGAGACCAAGATGTTGAAAGCGAACATGGACTTAGTCATGAGCCTCATCGACAGAATGGCTAATATGACCAGTCAATTAAAGTCGTTCGCCTTTAAAAGACTTGAGAAGCCCTATCCAGTTTCACTCACCGAAGCACTGCAAGAAACCCTACGAATTCACCAAGCCGAATTAGACAACGTCGATATTCGCGTGCGTGTCGCCTCTAATATTTCGATGGTGATGGGAGAAGAAGCACGACTTCGTCAAGTGCTTGGCAACCTAATCAGAAACGCTGTGGACGCTACGCAGAATCAAACACCCGCGACCATTGTTATCAGTGCTCATACCGATCAACAACGTGTGATCATCAAGGTGCAAGATAATGGCTGTGGCGTGTCAGAAAACCAACTCGAAACCATTTTCGAACCGTTTCATACCAACAAAAAGATGGGCGAAGGCTTAGGACTCGGGCTAGCTATCACAGCAAACAATGTGCGGGATATGCAAGGTACCCTAATAGCGAAGAACAATTCAGAACAAGGCATGACATTTACGTTAACGCTGCAAAATGTCGATAGTGAGTAGTCACTCACATAGAACTTAAACACCACATTCTATTGAGTCGCTAAAACTAAAAAACCGCCCAAAGAGGGCGGTTTTGATTCATTTGTTAGCGTGTGACTTACTTCGTTAATCCGTTAACAGCTTACTCCGCTAACTGCTTCAACAAGAGCTCTGTCGGGCGAACAATCGCGATGATCGATTCGTCGTAGATCTTCGCTGATTCAGACAGTATCGCTTGATAGGCGTTCGCGTCTGATGCTCGAACTTTTTCACCCGCTTGTGCTTTAGCAATCAAGGTTAACGCCAAGTCTGCGACTTCCGCGGTTTTCTCAGCGACAACCACAGTCTCTACCGAAGACACATTGCCTGCGAAGACAGTTTTAGCTGCGAATGCAGCCGCTTTTGCTTGTTGATAATGCTGAGCGAGTTGCTCAAGCGCTTGTTGATTGCCTGTCGCCATCGCCACTTCATTGACCAAATCTTGCATCTCATACACAGCGTAGCTTTCCACTGGCAACGCATCAACGAAGCGGTTTAGACGCTCGTATTGGCTGTATAAAGTGCCCTTAGGTTCAGTGGAGTTCCACTTTTCCCAGTTGCGAGCGTAGTACTGTGCTGGCTCGGTGTATTTTGCAAGCACGCGTAGGTCGTGGATATCTTGGCCTTTCGCAATGCGTTTTAACAACATGTCAGCATCCGCATGATGACGAAGTCCAACCGACACTTCAGACCATGTATCCATCGCTTTCATACGCTTGTACATGCTGCGCTCGTCAGTCAATTCAGCATCAGACCAAAAACGCTCTGCAATCGCATAGCTGCGTGGCCATAGATAGTTTTCAACGGTGTGGCTGTCTTTATTTTCTAGCCACATAGTGATTTCGCCACCTAGGATAAGTTTTTTTTCTTTGTCGGTTAATTCTGCTGGGTAACCGCCATTCGGTTCTGGAATCACACTACCTTCAACATCGCTGCTCGCAATCACTTCACCTGTGGTTGGCCAACGCACGTTACCGACCAATTGGTAACTACCTTCGGCAAAACCATTTGAATTCAGATTCAGGTTGAACTCGGTGTACGACATAAAGTTATCGAAGTGGCCAACAAAGGTTTTACCTGGCACATAATCAAGGATGAAGATCTCTTCGCGAGACTTGCCGTTGTAATCACTGAATGCGCGGAAAGTGCCGTCCTTAGCTTCAATGATAGTAAGTGTTCCCTTACGTGGTCCGCCTTTTGAACGTGGCTTCTCCCATTGATACGTCACGAACTTTTCGCCACTGTGCAGCTTATCGTCAACCGTGATGCCAGTTGGCATTGGGTCATTGCGATAGTGGTAGCTCGTCGGCTGAGGTTGATCTAGGTAATAACCCGTAGAAAGAATACCTGGGTAGCCCTCTTTCGCCGCGCGACCAATGCTATCGTGCCCTTGCCAGCTTTGAATCACGATCGAAGTCGGCAGATCTTTATGCCAAATTTCATCCCAACCGGTCATCTTCTTACCACGCTCTTCCAGCATCTTCTCAACTTTTACATTGAGGTAAGACTGCAGACCACGCTCGCCATCGATATTGTTCTCTTCAATGAACTGTTGGTGCTTTTCGCTGTTTTTCCATTGCGCATAGTTCGGCTCATCGCCACCAATGTGGAAGTACTCATCAGGGAACAGCTCGGTCACTTCATCAAACACATCACCAAGCATCTCATAGACTTCTGGGTTCAGTGGGTCCATGAGCGGCTCAAACACGCCCCACCCTCTTTCTTGCTCGTAGTTTTTCCCTTCACCGCCCGACATCAAACGCGGGTAAGCGTGAGCAACCGCAGAAGAGTGACCCGGAAGAGACACCTCTGGAATCACACGAATACCAAGATTACGCGCGTATTCAACTAAGTAGCGAACTTGGTCTTTGGTGTAGTAATTACCATCAGCGGTTTCAGACCACAAACGCGGCCATGATTCGGTTTGAATGCGAATGCCTTGGTCGTCCCAAAAATGCCAATGGAACACGTTCATCTTCGCCGACGCCATCGCATCTAACTGACGAATCAGCACATCGAATTCAATGAAGTGACGTGAAGTATCGTAAGAAACACCACGCCAGCGGAAACGAGGCTCATCGACAATGGTTACGGCAGGGATATGGTAGCCAGTCGCTGTGGTTTCAACGAGCTGTAAAAGGGTTTCGATGCCGTGAATCGTGCCGTATGGGCTTGGAGAGCTCAGCGTGATTTGCTCACCCTGAGTGGTAATTTTGTAGGACTCTACAGAGTCGATATTTTGTACTTCAGACTTTGACGCCGCATCGATATCAATGATCAGGTTCGCTTCGCCTGCACTACCAACCTGCCAATTTAGAATCGGTACACCCGTCTGACGCTCAAGGCGATCAATAAAGCGTTTCGCCGTATATTCGACACGGTCAGAGTTAAAGCCTTTGATATAAACCTTGAAGTTACCGTCGACCTTAACTTGCCCAGCTTGCAGCTCGACCGTTTGTGGGTACGGCATTAAATTTAGATCGGTATTTGGAGCCATTGCTAACGCCATTGGGGACACTACTGACCCTGAAATCAATAGGGATAATATAGTTTTTTTCATTATTAGTTTTCCTATATAAATATGGTTCTGTTTTGTTTATCGGAGGCGATTCACAAAACAGAACCATCAGCCACTGCTATTGCTCGTTATCTCTCATTCGAAAAGTTGTTATCGCTAGTTCAAAAGCTTATTGCTCGTTAACAAGAGCGACCGCTTCACGAACCAATACTGCAATCTCATCCCATTGCTCGTTCTCGATCATCTTTGGAGATACCATCCAAGTACCACCACAGCACACCACGCGATCCACTGCTAAGTAGTCATTCACGTTGTGTTTACCGATACCGCCCGTTGGCATTAAAGACACATCAACATATGGCGCTAGCAGAGACTTCACCATGTTGATGCCACCAGATGCTTCTGCAGGGAAGAACTTCAAGAAGTTAAGGCCCAGTTCCAGCGCTTGCTCAACTTGGCTTGGGTTGTTTACACCCGGAACGATTGGCATGCCGATTTCTTGGCAGCGTTTTACGGTGTTTGGATTCAGGCCCGGAGCCACGATGAATTCGCTGCCCGACTCTTTTGCAAGGTCGATCTGCGCAGGCGTTAATACTGTGCCGGCACCGATACACATCTCTGGGTACGCATCGCGCATTGCACGAATCGCGTCTGCTGCCGCTTCAGTGCGGAATGTCACTTCAGCAACGGGCAGGCCGTTTTCTACTAACACTTTTGCCAGTGGAATCGCGTGTTCAACCTTGTTGATTTGGATAACAGGGATAACTTTGAATTGCTTAAGTTTGTTGATCATTTCTTGAGACATAATAATTCCGCTTTTTATTTTACTTTTTAATCAGTTGGCTCATAACGCTCACGGGGATGATTGCGCCAGAGTATTGAATAACGATTGAAGCCAGTTGGTGGCCTAGTTCAGCTGCATCGGTGGTGCTCTCACCTGTAAGGCGCGCAGCTAAATAACCCGCCGCGAATGAATCGCCCGCCGCGCAGGTGTCGACCACGTTAGAAACACGAGTCGCTGAAACATAATTCTCAACAATATCGTCCTGTTCAATTTGAACAATCTTGCATGGCTCACAGCCACGTTTGATGACGATCTCTTGGCAACCCAAACGCAGGCAGCGTTGTTGAACGCTCTCTGAGTTACCCCAAACCAGCAGGTCGTCGTCTTCGGTAATCAAAGCGATGTCCACCAGCGGCAGTAACTTGGCGTACCAATGTTGAGCTTGTTCAGTGCTCCAAAGCTGTGGGCGATAGTTGTTATCAAAAATCACCTTGCCACCTTGGTTTGAGAACACGCTAATGGCTTTGAATAGGCGTTCGCGAGAGGCGTCATCCAAGATCGCGATACTGATACCGCTGATGTAAACCGCGTCGACTTGCTTCTCTGTCAGAGCGATTTCAAGCTTATTCAGGTTGTCGGTTTGCTTGTTTAAGTTATCGATTTGAAAGTAAGATTTTACTGCCGCGTCGTTGCGCCAGTAGTGAAAGTGTCGCTCACCCGTTTCATCGGTTTCGACCATGTAGAGTCCAGGAAGCTTGTTCGCAATGCGTTCAACGAAATTGGTTTGGATACCTTCGAGCTGCCAGCTATCAATCATATTTTGAGACAGTTCATCGCAACCAAGACCTGTCGCGTAATGAACAGAGAGGTTTTGATATTGGGTTAAGCGAGAAAGGTAAAGTGCGGTATTGAGTGTGTCACCGCCGAATTTTTTGGTTAATGGAGAGCCGCTGATTTCGACCATGCACTCGCCAAAGAAAACAATATTGAAGTTAGAAGATGCAGGCATAGCAGATCCTAAAATAGAGAGATAAATGGGGAAGAAGGCCCTACCGAGAAGCAGAGCCTGAGCTAGCTAAGCCACTCCACAACTTGTTGTACTGAATTTGTTGTACTAACTAGCTGTGGAGCGTTTTAGATTAGCTTGTTTGATTAGCAGGACGTTGAGAAGACGCGTCTTCTTCAAGCACACCTGAGTCTGACAATTCCATTTCCATCAGAGCGCGCTCGTCATCAAGAATTGCTTTCGCCATTTCTGGTGTCACTTGGTTAGCTGGAGTACATAGGCTTACCAGCACACCAGCCGTTAGAGCTACTAGACAAGAAGGAATCACAGGGTTACCCCAGAAAGCCGTGTAGTCTGCGTTTAGCATTACAACAAATGAAGCCACAGATGCACCCGCTAGAGTAGCAAGCGCACCCTGCCAGTTGTAACGTTTCCAGAATCGACCCAACATACCGCACACAAACATGCCCGACATTACGGTTGAAATCATTTTCGTGATGTAGCCAATGATGTCGTTTGACGTTAGTGCGAACAACAGGGCAAAACCAATCACCACAATCAATGCCAAGCGAGAATAGTTCACCATTGACTCTTTGTTTGGTACGCGACCAGTGAACATCACGTAAACATCACGAAGTAGGATAGAAACACCAGCTATCGCATCTGAACTTGCGCTCGACATGGTTGCAGAAAGACCCGCGATAAGAACAATCATGCCAACGCCAACCGGAAGAACCGTTGCAGCAACGTAAGGGAACGAGTAGTTCGCGTTATCCAATGATGGGTCAATCGCATGTGCTGCCATACCAATGATTGCAGGGATGATTGAGAAGAAAAGGTACAACACACCCGATGCAACAAACGAGCGACGAACGGTTGATACGTCTTTACCCGAGTAGATACGCTGACGGAATGAAGGCGTCGCCAGTACACCCACACCAATAACCACAGCCAGAGACACAGCAGGCAGAAGGCCCAGTTTATCGATTGCTAAAAAGCTTGTAGCAGCAGGGTCCATCGCAGCGTAAAGGTTATCCATGCCGCCGATGTAATCGACTGACATTACCGCCATCAAGATGAAGCCAGCAAAAAGGATGATAGCTTGAATGGTATCGGTCCACACCACCGCCGTGTAACCACCGATCACCACATAAATAGTGAATGCTGCAGCAATAATGATTTTCGCTAGGTTGAGATCGATGTCCGCAATCCACGCTAAGTACATGCCGCCACCTAGAATGTGGGCGCCTAACCAACCAATTGAAGCAACAAAGATCAGTACACCTACAACGTTTTTCACGATGCGGTTAGCGCCAACATAATAAGCCAGCTCTTCACTCATGGTCATGAAGTTCAATTTACGAACCGGAGCAAACCAAAGTGCAAGTAATAGGATGCCTATCGCACCACCAATGCCGTACAGAGCACCTGCCCAGCCATTTGCGTAGCCGAAGCCAACCGCACCCATACTTGAACCCGTACCGACCATCGTCGCTACTGTTGTACCAAGTACTAAGAACATAGGTAGGCCACGGCCACCTAATAAGAAATCTTCGCCAGATTTTTGATTACGCGAGACAAACCAGCCTAACCAAATTAAAAATAATACGTACACGCCGAAGCCTGTAAGAAAAAGTGTGCTGTTCATTTGACACCTCTCAGTGAAATATTGAGTTCATTCCTGAACTTTATTTATGATTCATTCATTTTATATTTCATATAATTACTTCATTGATTTTATCTTTTTTAATTAAAGTAATTTTTATAAATGTAGGGTGAGAGTATTAAAGGATAATAACAGGGATGACTAACCCCTAATACTCTCTAAGTAGGTAATTGTGATTAGGTTATTACTATCCGCGATCGGCGCGGTAGCAAGTCACATCTACTTCAACCTTCACGTCTACAACTAAGTCGCAAACCATGCAGATACGAGCCGGTGGGTTAGCACCGAAGAACTCTTTGAATACCTTATTAAAAGATTGGAAGTAACGAGAATCCGTTAGCACAACCTTTACGTGCATTACGTCTTCTAGGCCGTAGCCCGCTTCAGTCATGATATCGACACAGTTTTGGATCGCTAGGCGAGACTGGTCAACAATGCCACCCTCAACCACTTCACCATCTGTCATCGGTGTCTGGCCAGAAACGTATAGGAAACCACCTGCTTCAGTTGCACGTGCAAATGGTAAATGTTGTCCGCCTGTACCTGTACCGCCTTCAACACCGTAACGTTTAATAGTCATTTTTTAACTCCACTTATTTATAGATAACATTGGCTTTATAGATAAAACAAATTCTATTCCAATATATTTAAATTAATTCGCCGTTTTTATAATTACCTGAATTTAATAAATAATTTAAACTCTAGTTTCGATAAATAAAAACGCCTGAACGATTATTTCTTACTTTTCCTTGCTGGTAAGTTAACTCACCATTTACAAATACACTTTCTATTCCTTCAGCAACTGAAATAGGATTTTCAAATGTTGCTGTGTCTTTAATATTCTTTGGATCAAATAAAACTAAATCGGCAAAGGCACCACAGCGAACTTCGCCTCGACCCGCTAAGTTGTAACGCTGAGCCGACATTCCGGTCATCTTGTGAATCGCTTCTGGCAACGAGAACAGTTTTTCATCTCGGCAGTAGTGGCCTAGCACTTTCGGGAAGGTGCCCCACAATCTTGGATGTGGATGCGGGTCATTAGGTAAACCGTCTGAACCGACCATGGTCAGTTTGTATTTCAATACACGCTTTACGTCGTTCTCATCCATGCAGTGGTAAACCGCACCCGCTGGTTGAAGCGCTTTTGCCGCGTCCATCAGGGGGAGATTCATTTCATCAGCAATCTGCTTCAGCGTTTTGCCTGCGTGTTCTGGTTTTGCTTCAGACCAAGTGATGAAGATGTCGAAATCGTCAGTCACTTGTTTCAAATCTAATGTCGAAGAGCTCGCAGAGTATGGGTAACAGTCGCAAGACACATCTTGGTGCTCAGAAACCTTGTCCATCAAATCAAGCACTTCAACGGTTCTGCCCCAATTGCCCGCACCTGCACATTTAAGGTGAGAGATAACAACCGGCACTTTTGCGTATTGTCCTGTCTCAAACGCCTCTTCCATCGCGCTTAAGATCTCTTCAAATTCGGTGCGCATATGCGTGGTATAGATGCCGCCGTGACTAGAAAGCACTTTCGCTAATTGCATCACTTCGTTGGCATTCGCTTGTTTAGCGCTGGCGTAAGCCAAACCCGAGCTCAAACCTAATGCGCCTTGTTCCATCGCCAAATCAAGGTTGGTTTGCATCGCTCCGATTTCGTCTTCGCTTGCAGTGCGCTGCAGGTCGTCCATCACTTGGTTACGTAATGTCGTATGGCCGACTAACGCTGCAACGTTTACTGCGGGTTTAGCTTGCTCTACCGCTTGTGCATACGCGGCGAAAGTTGGGTATTTAAAGTCAGCTTGTGCGCCTAAAAGATTCATTGGGTCTGGTGGATCGCCAGCCAAAACGGTTGGTGATGCGCTGATACCACAGTTACCAACAATCACGGTTGTAACACCTTGGCTGATCTTAGGCAGGCAGTCTGGGTAACGAATTACATTGGTATCGTCATGTGTGTGTACATCGATAAAACCAGGAGCCAATGCTAAGCCAGCTCCCTCAACCAACTGGCCACAATCTTCATGATCGATTTGACCAATTTCGGCGATTTTTCCATCTCGGATTGCTACATCGGCACAAAACGATTGTTCGCCGGTGCCGTCAAACACCTCTACATTTTTGATTATCGTATCGAACAACATTTTTCACTCTCTCAATCCACTGTGTTGATGGAGCTATATTAAGAATCCAGCCGATTATTTTCAGTGACAAAACACACATAATATTTTAATTTGTGTGATAGTTTCTACCACAAATTAGATTACGGATATATTTAAACATTAAATAACAACAACTTAAATCATGTTAGGAATCAGCAATGAAACATAACCCCGCGCATAAAGATGTTATAAAGTATCAAAACGATAGTTTCGTCTTGACTGAAAAAGGCCAAAAAGGGAGAGCAATATCACAATCTGAGAACGGTATTTACCGACTGGTTGATGAAGATATTTCGCTTCCGGTAGCAATTATCAAACAATCCGCCTTAACCAATAACCTGAATTGGATGCAATCATTCGCCGATCACCATCAGGTTAAATTGTCGCCACATGGCAAAACATCAATGACACCTGCTTTTTTCCGCCAACAGCTAGAAAATGGCGCTTGGGGTATTACAGTAGCAACGCCTGCACAGGCAGAAGTTGCCGCTATGGCGGGTGCGAAACGAATCATCATGGCAAACCAATTGGTGGGTAAAGCCAACATGGCGATCATCGAACAGCTTATTCGCGAATTTGATGTCGATTTTTACTGTTGTGTAGATTCATCGGTAAACGTGCAGCAACTTAACCAATATTTCACCAATACAAAGCAGACGCTAAAGGTACTGATCGAATTTGGTGTACCGGGCGGTCGCTGTGGTTGTCGTTCACCACAAGAAGTTCTAGAACTGGCTCAAACCATCCAAGACACACCAACCCTTTCGCTGGCAGGTATTGAAGTGTACGAGGGTGTAATTCACGGTGACAATGCAGAACAAGACATTCGTACCTTCTTAAATCAGGCGCTCACTTCGGTCGAAAGCCTGGCATCAGATGGCCTAATTACAGGGCAACCTATCATCACGGGTGCCGGCTCTGCTTGGTACGATGTGGTTGCAGAATGTTTAGCAAACCTAACCGATTACTTGGCGATCATCCGCCCGGGTTGCTATGCCATTCACGACACAGGTATTTACCTAGACGCACAGAGCAAGGTGTTGCAACGTGCCCAAGTAAACCAAGGTTACGCGTGTGAATTGGGGGGTGATTTAGAATCGGCACTTGAGGTGTGGGCATATGTTATCTCTCGCCCAGAGCCGACCAAGTTAGTGGTTGGGCTAGGCAAGCGTGATGTGGCCTTTGATGCAGGTTTACCGATTGCCGAGCGCGGCTATCGCAATGGTGAAGCGATCTCAGTGAAAGGCTTAACCTCTACTGCCGTGATGGATCAACATACCTTTGTTGAAACGGACGGCTCTTCTGAGATTGAAGTGGGCGACATGATTGCCTTCTCGACCTCACACCCGTGTTTAACCTTCGACAAATGGCGCTACATTGCCATCAGCGATGACGAACATCAGGTGACCAAATGGGTAGAAACCTGCTTCTAGTTCGATTTTTCAATAAGCTAGAATCAGCGAAGCAATAAGATATACTAACGGGGCTAAGGCTCAGCTTTAAGAGCTAGGTTCTTAAAAACTAAGTGATACGATTAGCCCCATCAACAAAGGATCAGGATTCTTGAGTTTAGAAGTAGATATCATTTCACAGATAACAGAGCGTTTCCCTGTTCTTCGTGATGCAGAAAAGAAAGTCGCCAAGTTGATCATGGACGACATTGATTTTGCTGCCAATGCCAGCATTACAGAACTTGCTGAGGGTGCTCAAGTCAGTGAAGCCACCATCACACGTTTTGCTAAAGCGATCGGCTGTAACAACGTGCGTGATATGAAGATTAAGTTGGCTCAGACACTAACCGTTGGCCAGCGCTTTATCCTCGAACCTGTTGACCAAACGGGCTATCAAGGTATCTACGAATCGATCAAGCAGAGCCTAGACATCAACCGCACTCTGTTCAAAGAGCAAGACGTTGAAACCGCAGTCAGCTGGCTGCATAACGCCAGACAGATCATTGCTATTGGTATGGGTGGTGGTTCAACCATTGCTTCTCAAGAGCTGCAACATAGACTGTTTCGTTTGGGCTATCCAGTGGTGTCGTACAACGATGGCTTGATGTCACGTATGGTTGCAGCCACGGCAGATGCTAATGACGTAATGGTGATGATCTCTGCGACTGGCTTTACACCAGTGATCACAGAAACGGCAGAGCTGGCTAAGCAGTACGGACTTAAGATCATTGCGATTACCCCACAAGATACACCGCTAGCAAAGATTGCCGATATCTTGTTACCCATCAAGCATATGGAAACTGACTTCATCTACAAACCGTCGGCTTCTCGCTACGCCATGTTGGCGTTAGTGGATGTGCTTTCTATGGGGATTGCGGTCAATCATAAGAATCGTTCGCGCGACAAGCTGCGTCGTTTGAAGGTTGCGTTAGATTCCTACCGAGGCGGTGGCGACCGACAGCCTCTCGGTGATTAACGAATCAAGGATAGAATGAGCTTAAATTCTGGTGCGCGGCAGTCCTTTACCAGTTCGTATAAGCTCATTTCCAATCCTGTGATTTCGATACCAGCATCCATTAGTCGACGGATTGCCAGATCCTTGTTGAGCGCCGTTCGCGAGCTAACACAGTCGCCAACTACCTGAACCTTGTACCCAAGTTCCAACAACCCCATTGCGGTTTGATAAACACAAATGTGAGCCTCAATACCACACACTAACCAAGTATCCACGTCCTTGGCTTGCACCGCCTCAACAAACTTAGGCTCATCACACGCGTTGAAGGTAAATTTTGGTATCGGCTTAGCATCACTCAATAGGTCATTCAGTTCGTCGACCGTTGCACCTAGCTTCTCTGGGTTCTGCTCCAAACGAATAATTGGCAGCCCCAAAACCTGCGCTCCGTGAGCTAACTTTCCGCAATTAGCAATCAGCGTATCGCTCTCATCAACAAGGCGTGCGAGCTTGCCTTGTACGTCCACAACCACCAAACCTGTATTTGCTCGGTTTAACATCCAACTCTCCTTGTCATGATTAGAATCAGCGTACTGCTTTACTCTCAATAAACACCGCAATAAATACTACAATAGAACAAATTCAATATTTATTATTTATTATGTTTTATTTTTCAATCAGTTATATAAACCCAATCTCACTTCAACTTTAAAAAACATCGTTTTATTTAGCAAATTTAACCATTTGTCAATATATGAATTTTATTTATAAACAATATAACCAACAAATATTTCGTTAGCTCTTGATAAATCAAGGGGCGCAGGTAATCACGTTATCAATGAAAAAATAGGTTTCATTTGTGAGGGTTTTATAAATCAATCATCAGCGATACCGTGATTTGCATCACAGGATGAGTAAACAAGGTATTATCATGAAAAAATCAGCATTAGCACTCGGCTTAATCGGTTTAGTTTCACTTCCAACTTTTGCAGCAGGTATCGATGGTGGCGCATACGTAGGTGGCGGACTTAGTGCCTATCAAGGTTCCGATACGGATGGAGCACCAAGTCTGGATTCAGACGGCATGGGCTACAACCTATACGGCGGTTACCAATTCAACCGTATCGTTGGTGTGGAACTTGGCTACAACGACTATGCAGATTACAAGAACAGCACAGACAAGCTTTCACCAACGTCTATCTCTGTATCAGCAAATGTCGGTTACACGTTCGACAACACCATTCGCCCATTTGTACTAGCAGGTTTAAGCTCAGTCGACCTCAATGCGAATAGCGGCGCTGGCTACAATGATGATAGCGGCACCGGCTTCCACTTTGGTGTTGGTGTTGAATACACACCAGTTGAGCACTTAACACTTCGCCTAATTTCGCAAGCTGATGCGGTTAGTGTAGATGATTACTACATTGGAAATAATAGTTCATTCAAAACTGATGACCATACGCTGGCGTTCAACAGTGTGAGCTTCGGTGGTTCATACGACTTCTAATATTCTCCCCAAACGACTAAGTCGTAAGTAAGTAGCTCCAATTCACTTTGCTACTCTGCCCTGTGATAAGGCAGCACAGTAAAGTGAATTTTTTGTATCTATGTAACGATTCAACTTACAAAGCCATACAGTAATGAGCAAAAGACTCAGGGATAATTGTCAACAACGGTCGAGAGACCTAAAACCAATAACGATTAAAAATCGACAGTGACCGACAATCACATTTGAAGACATGACAGAGTGAGTAACAAAGATGAACAAGATAACAAAATCAGCATTAGCACTGAGTTTAATCAGCGCAGTTTCTCTTCCAGCTTTAGCAGCAGGTACTGACGGCGGTGCTTACATTGGTGGCGGTCTTGGCATATACCAAGATTCTGATACAGACGGTCAAGGTAGCTTAGATTCAGATGGCATGGGCTACAACCTATACGGCGGCTACCAATTCAACCGTATCGTTGGTGTTGAACTTGGCTACAACGACTACGCAGACTACAAAAAAGGGACTACAAAACTGTCTCCAACATCTGTGTCTTTGTCAGCAAATCTTGGTTACACATTCGACAACACAATCCGCCCATTCGTTTTGGCTGGTTTAAGCTCTGTTGACCTAAACGCAAATAAGAGTGCTGGTTACGCTGATGACAGCGGTACTGGTTTCCACTTTGGTGTTGGTGTTGAATACACGCCAATCGAGCATCTAACACTACGTCTAATTTCACAAGCAGACGCAGTGAGTGTTGAAAACGACTACGGCTTTAAGAAAGAAGACAAAACACTAGCATTCAGCAGCATTAGCTTCGGTGGCTCATACAACTTCTAATGTGATTGAACCACATAGAATAAGCTGAACATACTAATTCACTTTGCTGTTCCACCTTGTCATGAAGGTCTCTCAGTAAAGTGAATTTTTTGTATCTACACACCTTAGCGTCATTTCACTTTAGCCAGTTTATCGCTCAGCGCCTTCTATTTGAGCTTTATGCAATGATATTAGAGCTTTCTTGGTAGCGAGACTAAAATAAAGGGATAAGTGACACAGGAAAACAATACCTATGAATCTACCACGCTTAAACATGTCGATAAACAAACTCCCTTTCGTTTTGGCAGTGTATTACCTGCTTGTCATTAACTTGCCTATCTCACGCGAACTGTTCAATATTCTTAGTGCCTCACAAGCCGAAAGTATTGGGTTTATCATCTCGATCCCATTTTTCTTTCTCGCCGCATTCAACTTTATCTTTCAAGTATTCAACTGGCCGATATTCGCCAAAGCTTTTTTTATCTTGTTACTACTTACTTCCTCTTTAGTCAGCTACAGCATGTTCAACTACGGCATTTTTGTAGACTATGGAATGATAGAAAACGTCTTCGAAACCAACAGCGGAGAAGCCGCTAGCTACCTAAGCAGCTATTCTATTTTATGGTTTGTTCTGATGGGAGGAGTCCCGTCACTGCTGCTATTATTTACGGATCTTGAAAGAGAATCTTGGAAAGATTTTGCTATTTGGAAGGCGATTGGATTGCTCTCTTCGTTGATTGTCATAGCGATTATTGCTGGACTGTTTTACAAAGATTATGTGTCGATTGGTCGTAATAACTCTCATCTTAAAAAGATGATCATTCCGACCGAATACGTCGCTTCAACCGCAAAATACATCAACAATACTTACATCAAAGAACCGATTCCTTACCAAGAAATCGGCTTAGATGCGCAGCTAAAACCAGAAGCTAAACAAGCTGAAAAACCAACCTTATTGGTGTTTGTTCTTGGTGAAACAGCACGTGTATATAACTACCAATATTATGGCTATGAGAAAGAAACCAATGCTCATACCAAACCCTATAATCCGATTTTTTTCTCTGATGTTCAGTCATGCGGAACAGCCACTGCGGTTTCTGTGCCGTGTATGTTTTCTAACATGAACCGCAGCAACTACGATCGCGACAAAGCCTACAACCAAGATAACGTGGTCGACATTATGAACCGCGCGGGCATTCACTCTATCTGGCGAGAGCACGATGGTGGAGACAAGGCGGTCGCACATCGAATCAAAGAGATGACTCTCGTCGCCAAAGACAGCGACCCGCTGTGTAATAAAGATGTGTGCTATGACACAGCCATGCTAGAGAACTTCGAACAAGATACTCAAGATCTTAAACAAGATAGCATCATTTTCTATCATATCTCCGGATCTCACGGCCCAACTTACTTTGAGCGATACCCAGAAGATCATAAGAAGTTTGTACCAGACTGCCCACGTTCTGATATCGAAAACTGCACCAAAGAGCAAGTGGTCAACACCTACGACAACACCATCTTGTACACAGATTTCTTTCTATCACAGGCTATTCAGAAACTAGAGAAACTCACCGATAAGTACAATGTCGCGCTGATGTACATTTCCGATCACGGAGAATCATTGGGAGAAAATGGCATCTACTTACACGGCATGCCTTATTCATTGGCACCGAAAGAGCAAACCCATGTGCCTATGATCCTATGGATGTCTGATGGTTTCGCCGAGCAGAAAGGGATAAACCAGACCTGCTTAAGAAAGGCAGGCAAAGAACAGAGCTTCTCCCAAGATAATCTGTTCGACTCCTTACTTGGCTTGATGGATGTACAAACCAAAGAATATCGAGAGAACCAAGACATTTTTTCTGCGTGTCGGTAGTGCTTTTGCTTATGTAAACCATCGGAAAACTCGAGTTGCCTGAACAAGCTCTCCTCAACTTCTCCTAAAAAGAAAAGACCTCGGTCTTTTCTTTTTTTTCGTCGCTAACATGGAGCCAGAGTGCTAATTTATAACGATGAAACAATGAGCTACATTTAATAGACACAATAATGGAAGAGTCCGGCGTGCTCCAAAGACCAACTAGTCTTATTAGACTTTATCTCACTCACATCGCTCATTGAACTTACCACGATTAAGCTCAGTTCAATACGGCACCTGAATGGCGCCGCAATATCAATGTTTACGTCATATCATTAAGGACAAATGAATGGACGCTTTCATAATTTCAAGCTGGCTTTTTTCTGAGGGTGTGGCACATGAACACACCACCAGCCCAGCCTCATTCGAGCAATCAACTTGGTATCACTGCCAAAGAGATGCTGACGGTTTGAGAGAATGGCTCCACAGTAATACGGTTCCAAATGCCATCATCGATTCATTACTCACCGATGACACCCGTCCTCGGTTCGAACAGTTTGGCCACGACTGTTTTTTGATGATTCTGCGAGGTATTAATCTAAACGAAGGTGCTAACCCTGACGACATGCTTAGCCTACGCATCTTATGGTACAAAGGCACTTTAATATCGACACGCAAAGTTCCTTCAAAAGCGGTCAGTAATCTGATATCTGATCTCAAACAAAACCAAGGCCCGACATCATTACCTGATGTATTACTGGGCATGATACGTGGAATCAACCACAGTATTTCAACCTTCCTAGTACCCGTCGAACTCTTAATTGACGAGTTAGAATCTACATCCAATATCGACATAAGAACCATTAACGCTCTGCATTCAAGGCTACTTAGACTAAGGCGCTATTTGAAGCCACAGAAATACGTTTTTGAGGATTTAATGAGTGACCTGCCTGCACCATTGAGTAAGCACAACAGTCATATAAAGAACAGCCTTGATACCATCCTGAGAATTAATGAGTCTGTTGAGTTTTACATCGAACAAATTAATGTATTTTTAGCGAGCCTAAGTCAGCAACAAGCTGAAAAAATGAATAGAAATACGTACCTATTTTCTATCATTGCAGGTATTTTCCTCCCTGCTGGGTTTTTCACCGGTTTACTGGGGGTCAATATCGCTGGGATACCCGGAACAGATAACCCAATAGCATTCCCACTATTTTGCGTTGGGCTGCTCGTGGTCATAGCGGCAGAGGTCATTATTTTGAAAAAATTGAGGTTTATTTAATGGTTGAGTTTTTGCAATCCAATATGTGGCTTAAACAAGTGGGTTTAGGTTTACTTCTTATCACTGTTTATTGGGTGATAAAACGCTTGGGGAAAAACTGGATAGAAACATTAGCGGAAAATAAGCGCGTCGAATTGAAGCGAAAGCAGTTCGTGATTAAGTGTTTCAATATCGTTCTGTTTCTACTCTTCATCGCTGTGTTTACGATTGTTCTTAACTTGGGTTTTGGTGATATTTCGCTGTTTTTATCATCCATATTTGCGGTGCTGGGTGTCGCTTTATTCGCGCAATGGTCGATTCTAAGTAACCTCACAGCCAGTGTACTAATATTTTTCGTATTCCCTTATCGCATTGGCGACAGAGTAAGAGTCGCGGAGAAAGACGAAGACATCAGCGGTGTGATCATCGATATCACCATGTTCCACGTTATTCTTCGACACAGTTCGGGCAACATCATCACCTACCCTAATAACCTGATCCTACAAAAAGGCGTGATAAAGGTATTAGTTGAGCCTGAGTTAAAGAGTGAAACTGTCGATACAAAACTCATCAAAGCTGAAGACTCAGGAAAGTAATGCGCCCTATTCAACGTCCCAATCAATAAGTTCAGCAGAGGGCAAAATATCTTGCCCTCTTTCAATTAACATCAGCTCTTCTGTTAACACCTACACACCTTTCAAAACTGTCGTTTTTATTCAATACCGGCCTCAAGCCGTCGCCTACAATTGCAGTTATTGAAACGTGGCTCAGCTAATCAATTATCTCATCGTCAATTGACGTACCTGAGAACAAGATGACGACCACGCACTCTACCGAATCAAGACAGCAGGAATTCAAGCGATGTTAGACATCAAAAAAATCTCAACACTTAGCGACTTAAACGAATTTAAAACGGCTTACTTTGCTGAGTCAACAGCGCCACTCGATGGCATGTGGCACTTGGGCTTTGTGCCAATGTCTGACCATTTTGGTTTTTACGAAAACGGTAATCTTGTCGGTTATTGCGTATTGAATGGCGAAGGCTACTTACTTCAGTTCTACCTAGCACCAACAGCCAGTACTCATATTGAAGACTTGTTCCCCTTAATCGTAGAGAACAACAGCTCTGTGATTGGTAAGGTGAAAGGCGCATTCGTGAGCACCGCTGAACCACAATATTTATCACTGTGTGTCGACAACACAGAGTCATTTAAAGTGAATGCGATGATGTACCGCCAAAACTCTCAAGCCAGATCTGATTGTCATTCAGACCGTATTGAAGAGATAGAGATGAGCCTCGCGACAGAAGAACAACTGGATCAGTTCGTTAAGTTTGCCTCATCAGCGATTGGCGCGCCAAAAGAGTGGCTCACCGGTTACTACGGTAATTTGATTGCCCGTCAAGAGCTATGGGGCTACTGGGAAAGTGACGACATTCTCGCTACTGGAGAGTGCCGTAAGTTCGATGAGCATCAAATACAGTTTGCCGACCTAGGTATGATTGTCGCACAAGAAGAACGCGGTAAAGGCTTAGCGACGCGTGTTATTCACTTTCTAAAGCAACACGCTAATAGCCAAGGATTAGAAGCTATGTGCTCTACGGAAAGCAGTAATATTGGCGCACAAAAGGCCATCACACGCGCTGGGTTATCATCAAAGCATCGTATCTTGCAGTTTGATTTTAGCGAATTAAAGGAAGCTGATTAGCCTTGATTCGGATTAACAAACATCAAGACTAAGTTCTAACAATAGATACTGATAAAAACTGTCACCTCCAACGATATCCACATATAGTTGGAGGTGACAGTCATCTGAAATAGAAGGTCTAATGATCAATTGGTTACAGTCTCCAAAGTCCCCTGTAGTTGCTCAGTTCATTGATTGCTACTGGCTAATTGAAAAGACGCCCGACGCTCAAACTCATCAATTTCCGATACTCAATCCCGATCCATCGGCACACCTGATCTTATCGCCAAGCGAGCAGGCATATCACTACACGATTGAGCAACAGGTCGATCAAGGCGTTGGTTGCCATCTACTGCTGCCACACCATAAAGCCATCGAATTGGACCACTCGCGGCCATTTATTCACTTGGGCATCAAATTCCATGTCGGTGCCTTGTATTCATTGGCTATCCCAGATAGTCCTCACCCTAGCTTAGACAGTGTTAGTCCAGTCGATCTCGCAGGTTTACTAAACAACCCAAACGCCGATGCAACGCTACTGATCAAACTCGCTCAAACTGATGTTGAGGCCTGCTGTCAGCAGTTAGATGATTTGCTACGTCCTTGGATATCGACAGGTAAAACGGATAGGCACAGCGAACTCACACGTAAGGTGTTGGCTGTGCTTGGTTCGACACCGATTGCAGAGCTTGGCGACAAGCTGTTTTGCTCGCAAAGAACATTGGAAAGAAGCTTCAACAAGGTAACTGGGCTGACATTAAAACAGTGCCAATCGATGAACAAACTCGAAGCGATGTTGGAATACTTGTATAAGCGAAATTTGGATGACATCGACTGGATGGACGTCGCCTTTCAATTTGGGTTTAGCGACCAACCGCACCTGATTCGTTACCTAAAGAAAACCATCGGTCTAACACCCAATACTTACGCTAAACAAGGCGGCTTAACCATAGATGTTTATGGTGGAGTGAGATCGGACTAACCCACCTTTTGTCCATCAAGCACTCTTTGTCTATAACGCGCATTCTTTCTATAACGAACGCTCTATCTATAACAAACGTCCTGTTTATAACGTACACCTCTGTCTTTTGTGTCCCATTAGTGGCAAGTTTTATTGAGTTTAGATTTGCGACTAAATATACTGGGGATATCATCAGACGGAGGACAAAAATGAATAATAAAAACAAACATATAGTTTTAATTCATGGTCTATATATGCCTGCGTTGATCATGCAATATCTGGATAGAAACTTCAAAAAACGCGGCTTTACTACCCACAAGTTTGCCTACAACTCGCTGCGCTTCCCTTCGGCCGCTAAACGTCTCAATCGTTTCATTAATGCCCGTTTCGATGAATATGATGAAGTCTACTTTTTTGGTCACTCACTGGGTGGCTTGCTGATTCGCCACTACTTTAAGTTCTACCAACCCGACTTTGCAGACACCTGTATTATTACCGCAGGCACACCGCACAATGGGGCAACCATCGCCAAAACACTGTCGAATCATGGGCTTGGATTTATATTTGGTTCGAGCAAAATGATCTTAAGCGATGGCTTGGGTGACTACGATATTGATGTGCCGATTGGCGTGATTACAGGCACTTACGACGCCGGAGTTGGACGTATTGTACTCGGAAAAAATCCGGGCGATGGCACGGTAACACTCGAAGACGCAAACCTGAGAGGGGCAACGGATACTTACGCTCTCAAACTCAACCACACGGCGCTTGTCTACTCCAAGGAAGTCGTGGCACTGTCGGCTCAATTCATCGAACACAGAGCTTTTAAGGACGCTTCATAGCTTTTGCGTTAGCTGTTTTCCGTTAACTTTTGTGCGCGTTAGCTCGTGTATCTAGCTCTGGTTCTCTTATTGCTGTTTTCTTACTTCTGGTAGACCGATACAAAGATAGATAAAAACAAAAATACCACTCTGCGATGAGAGTGGTATTCAAAAATTCAATGCTGGAAGTGAGTGCTTGTTATACTTTCTATGCTTGTTACAGACGATTCACTCGCGTTGGTAAAAACACCTCACCCAACATGCATCGCACCGAACCACCACCAATGTCTTCAATCGTTTTCACGTTAAATGGCAGCAGCTTTCCGTGTGTCGAAAGCTGAGCTAATTGAGCTGGAGAAAATGCATCGTAAGCCGACTGAGACATCGCGATTACCTTATCGCCATTCACGGTTTCCAATTGCAGAATGTTGCCGCAGAATCGGTTCATCTGATCGATCGAGATCGAGATAACTTGCTTGTCTTTGGCAAGAGATTTCACCACAAAGCGGCGTTCAAACTCAGGAATCACTTCATCACAGATCACGCAGAAGTTATCACCAATCGCCATCATCACATTGGTGTGATAAATCGGCTGACCAGACGGTAATGCCGTTTGGAACGAAACCACGCGAGAATAACCAATACGCTTCGCATAATCTTCTAGTACTTCACGGTCGCAACGCTGAGAAAGCGCAGCATAGATCGTCTTATTGATGTGATCGATAACCATCACACCGGTGCTCTCTAGATAAGAACCTTGAGCAACGTACGACTCCATAGACTCACTGTGGTTAACAATGCGACCTGACGCTTCCAACACTTCAATCAGAGCAGTAGGCTTAACTTCATGCTGACGGTTTTCACAGGCCATAGGGAAAGTGAATAAACTTCCATCACTACAAGTACTGAACCAGTTGTTTGGGAACACTGCGTCAGGGGTTTCGACACCCAATTCTGGGTAATCAAACTCTACAACTTGCACACCTTCTTTACGCAACGAAGCCACCATAGCCTTAAATTCGGCCATCGTTTCTAGCTTCACCTCAGCTTCGGTCAGATTGACTCTGTGCTGAAACTCGTTATCACGTGCTGTTTCTTCGTTAAATCGAAACTCTTTTGGCGGAACCATAACAACGCAATTGGCATTTTGAACATTAGTAATATGAAGTGATTTTTTGTGTAGGTTTAACATCTCAACCGTCCCTATCTTTTATTTACCTCAGAATTGTAAACAACTTGTTACAACAAGATTCACTGAAAATAATAATGATTTGAATATTTATCCCAAACAATCACTGCAGATCTTAGATTAATCGGTAATTTTTACTGCAAGATAACAGCACATCAGAAAGAACCAACTGTATGCATATTCGTTAAGGCGCTTTATGGATAAATATTCCGATTTCATTTTCTCGCTCACCACGAGTTTTGGTTACAATTCAATCCATTTAACGTTAGGATTATCATCGTTGCATAACCATCAATTACGTTTGAAATAAGCTTAACTTTTCCTGTCTAATTCAATCTAAAATAAGCGCCATGAAAGACACTCTTTGGATCTTTCCTTCGTCACTTAAACTAAGTAATTAACTTTAAAACTAAGCATTTAACGTTAAAACCAAGTGATTAAAGCTAAGTAATTAAAGCTAAGCGCTTAAACCAAGTACTTAGATAAGAGCTAGAACAACACCCATCGAATGACTCAATGCTTATAAGAACCCATGGGCGCTTATATAATTTCAAACTAAGACGGTAAAATTTCAAATCAAGACTATAAAAACAAAGCTGCACCAACGATGCAGTCGCTTATAGATGCACTAGTTTATAAAGGGAAATCTATGTACAAGAAATTTGAAGGCTTTACTGAAGCCTTTCCAAAAGGAGAGCCGATACAACCTCCTACTGGAATACTGGCATTCTGCCGCCATTACACTCGAGGTTTCGAAAAGCCGTTGATCTTGCTCGGGTTGATGAGCATGACCATCGCGATCATCGAAGTCGCGCTGTTCGGCTACATGGGACAACTGGTTGACTGGCTATCAACAAGCAATCCCGAAACCTTCCTTGCTGATAATAAATCAACACTGATGGGGCTAGGCGTTCTACTGTTGGTCGTGATGCCAATCTTGATCAGCGTCTACTCGCTATTGCTTCACCAAACTTTGCTGGGCAACTACCCAATGTCGATTCGTTGGTTAGCGCACCGCTACCTTTTGAAGCAAAGCTTGTCGTTCTATCAAGATGACTTTGCCGGACGTGTCGCCACCAAGGTGATGCAAACCTCGCTCGCAGTACGTGAAACCGTGACCAAAATGGTCGATGTGTTCGTCTATGTGACGGTCTACTTTACGGCGATGTTATTCATACTCGCAGAATCAGATTGGCGCTTGATGGCTCCGATGCTGGTTTGGTTGTTCATTTACGTCAGCATTCAGCTGCACTTCGTACCGAAACTCAAAGATGTGTCTTCTGAGCAAGCCGATGCTCGCTCGTTGATGACGGGTCGTATTGTGGATAGCTACACCAACATCGCAACGGTCAAACTGTTCTCACACAGCAAAAGAGAAACAGAATACGCCGAAGAAGGCATGGAAGGCTTCTTAGATACCGTCCATCGCCAAATGCGCTTAGTGACCGGCTTCAACATCTGCGTTGAGTTCGCTAACTACTTGTTGGTGTTCAGTATTGCCGGCATCTCTATCTACTTATGGCTAGACAACGCAATCACTGTTGGTGCAATTGCCATCGCAGTCAGCTTGGCTTTGCGTATTAACGGTATGTCGAAATGGATCATGTGGGAAATTGGTGGCTTGTTTGAAAACCTAGGCACCGTGATTGATGGCATTAAAACGCTGTCTAAGCCCATCGCTATTGAAGACAAAAAAGACGCTAAGCCTTTGGATGTACCACAAGGTGGCATCAACTTCGATAACGTGAGCTTTAACTACGGCGAGAATAAGGGTGTAATTAACAACCTAAACCTCAACATCAAACCGGGTGAAAAAGTCGGCTTGGTTGGCCGTTCAGGTGCAGGTAAATCAACCTTGGTTAACTTGCTACTGCGCTTCCACGATGTAGAAAGCGGCCGCATCCTGATTGATGACCAAGTGATCTCAGATGTCACCCAAGACTCACTGCGCAGCAACATCGGCATGGTGACTCAAGACACCTCACTGCTTCATCGTTCAATCAAAGAGAACATCCTTTACGGTCGACCTGACGCGACAGATGAAGAAGTGTATGCCGCAACCCAACAAGCGCACGCGCACGAGTTCATTGAAACGCTCACCGACCCGTTTGGTAACATTGGTTACGATGCTCAAGTTGGTGAGAGAGGCGTTAAGCTTTCGGGTGGTCAGCGTCAACGTGTTGCTATCTCACGCGTACTTCTGAAGAATGCACCGCTGTTGGTTCTGGATGAAGCAACATCAGCACTTGATTCAGAAGTAGAAGCCGCAATTCAAGAAAGCTTAATAGAGTTGATGGAAGGCAAGACCGTGATTGCAATTGCACACCGTTTATCGACGATTGCAGCAATGGATCGCTTAATCGTACTCGACCAAGGCAATATCGTCGAAGAAGGCACTCACCAAGAGCTGATTACACAAAATGGCATCTATGCTCAATTGTGGAATCACCAGACCGGAGGCTTCATTGCCGATAATCTTGACCAAGCGTCGAGTGCTTAATTTATGTGCTACTTTAAAAGTGCGGCGTAATTCACACCAATTTGTTAATTAATGGTAAATTACACGTGGCAGAATGTTATGTCGTAATTATATAATGACATTAACACCAAAGACGCCTCGCTTGCGCGTTCTGGAATAAGGCTAGACTTCGGGGGGAGGCTAGCCTTTTTTATATCTGTTATTCTTCGCCCCTTTCTCATCTATTTTCGTCTGCCCCATAAACTTCATCGATCCTTTTGTTTTTTTCTTGGCGTTTTTTTCTTAAAATGCGCGCAGTATTCTTTCTAGAGATCAACCATGAACAAAAGTGTCTTAACTAACGTAATCGCGTTAGCACTGCTTGCTGGCGGCTATGCGACAGCAAACCAATACTTACTTTATGCAGGCCTATTCGCCTTTTCTGGTGCCATCACCAACTGGCTTGCGATTCACATGTTGTTCGAAAAAGTACCCGGCTTATACGGTTCTGGCGTTATTCCAGCTCGTTTTGAAGAGTTCAAGGCGGCTATTAAACAACTGATGATGGAACAATTCTTTACCGAAGGTAATATCGACCGCTTCCTAAGCAGCGAGATGAGCGGTAAGTCGCTCAACCTAGAACCCGTGATTAAGAAGATCGACTTCAACCCTGCATTCGATTCACTAGTGCATGTTATCGAGAACTCACAATTTGGTGGCATGTTAGCGATGGTTGGCGGCACTGAAGCACTAGAGCCAATGAAAGCGCCATTCGTGGAGAAGATGCAAGAGTCTGTGATTGAAATCAGCAAGAGTGATTCTGTAAAAAATGCCATCAAGGATGAACTTGAATCGCCTGCAATGATGGATGAAATCAAAGAGAATATTGAAGCGATCATCGATCAGCGCTTGAATGAACTGACACCAAAGCTGGTTAAAGAGATGGTTCAAGCCATGATCAAGAAGCACCTTGGTTGGCTAGTGGTTTGGGGCGGTGTGTTTGGCGGTGTGATTGGCTTAATCTCTGCGGCAATTACGCTGTAAGCGGTTTATCTGTTCTCACTCTAACGGCTCTAACTGCTCTAACTTAATCTGATTGACTTTTTCTCGGGCACTCAATAAAAAATGGAAGCTCACGAGCTTCCATTTTTTATATCTAAATCACCTTGGTAAGGCGAAAGCAGGCCGCTATTTTAGGGTTGCTAATAGCTCAGGGTTCACACCAAAGCCCTTCTTATGCTCTTCAATCACCACTTCGCTGCGAGTCTGAATCACGCCCGGCAGTGTACCAAGCTTGGTTGCCATAAACGCTTGGTACGCCTTCATGTCTTTCACTCGAACCTTGATCATGGTGTCAAAATCACCCGACAGCGAATAACACTCTTCCACCTCAGGCATCATTTCAACCGCTTGGGCGAATTTATCGAAAATCGAGAAGCTGGTCTGGTCGAGACGAATATGGATAAAGACCTGGACATCGAGTCCCAGCTTTTCTGAACAGAGCTCGGCATGATAGCCCGTTATATAGCCTTCTTTCTCCAATCGCTTCAATCTATCAGAACAAGGGGACGTCGTTAGGTTGACCTGCTTTGCCAACTCAACAACAGGCAAACGCCCTTTCATATGCAGAATTCTTAGTATCTCTTTATCGATACGATCGAGTTGATGCTGAGACATAACATTCCTTAAACATTCTAAATTCCGCTCAGTATATTCCATACCACGAACAATCGAAGAAAACCTCGCTCACACATTTAAAAAACTAAATATGCCTTTAGCATTCACATCAAATATAAATCAACATGGAACGATAAGACCCCTTATAAATCAATCTTTGACTATTAACAAATTATTATAGAAATGACCCAGATAACAAATAAGTTGAGCCAGAAACGAAAGAAAGGATATAGGCCAAAGTGAATAATGGGATTATCAAAGAGAAAGGATAACTCTATTATGAAGACACAAGAACTCGCGTACAAACCATACGGTATTGGCTCATGGACACACGTAACAGTATCAAAAGATGTTGCTGAAGCACTCGCAAGTGAATACTCGAACTATGGATGGGAAGTGAAGATTGATGGCAACGCCATTGACACAAAACTTGCACTCAAAGCGGCATAAAAAACGAAAAAACCTCCATTAAGGAGGTTTTTTTATCTAGGTTGGTAAGCACTTACTATAAGTTAAGCCATTCCAACTTGGGGAACTGTACTTCCTGTTTCACAACGACAATTACACGTTCGACAGAAGTGCTGAGTTTCCATATCGTAATACAGGTTTCCACTAAATAGCTTTGACGTCCATTGCATCATACGGCCAGAGGTTGTCTCGGGCTCAGATTCACAACGTTTCATTATAGACTTATGTAGTGTTGTTTTTTTACATCCTTTGCAATAGAGATCAGGCATACCTTTGTCCTATAGGTCTTTAGTGGTTACTGACAATTGACACATCATGTCGAATTTGGTTGCACTATTCACCGAGCTAATCACAAAAGTGAGCGCCAAGTTCAAAAAATAGCCATTTTTCTCTTTCGTTTTTTGACATCAAACGCCATCAAGATCCTTCTTCTTCCATTTACCCTCCCTCGTTCATGCGGTTTCGATTTACATTGTAAAACCCCATAGCGACAGTACTTCCCCCGTCTTAGTCATCAAATTGATCGATAAAAAAACGGCACTTCCTCTGCGAAAGTACCGCTTAAGCAAACCATGTTTGGTTAAATTTAGCTCACAATTTAAAAGCCAAATTTACCATTGTCATTTTTCCACTCTGAACGAGCAGGAATAGTTTCAATGGTATCCCAGTGCTCTACGATTTTTCCGTTATCAACACGGAATAGATCATAAAAAGCAACGTGATTATTCATGAACTGGCCTTCACTGATCGACAACACAAAGTTACCTTGGCCTAAAATCTTATGGTTGGCGGTATAAACCATTGGCATACCCGCTTCTGCTAGCGCACCCAAAGCTTCACCCAACCCGCTTAGACCATCGGCTACTCCTGAGTTGTGCTGTAAGTAAGCACTGTCTTCATTATCGATATAGTTATTAATCTTCGCCATATCACCGCCGATCAGGATGTCAGTAACGAAACCACTGACCAACTGCTTATTTTTGTCCGTTTGATCGAGATCTACGACTTTAGTCGCGCCATCTAATTGAGTTCGTCCACTTGCGTTTGGCTTGGCAATTTCTTGCAGGTTGTCCCAATGCTCAACTATCTGTCCATCTTCAAAGCGGAACACATCAAAGCCGACTTTCGGGCCAAAGAAGTTATATTCGGTATGAGCAACAACATAGTCGCCATCTTGAAATGAGCGCGTCACTTGTGCTTTCGCAGAGCCCTCAGGCAGCATTTGTAGCACTTCACCAAAGCCCGCTAAGCCATCGCCAACTGCTAGGTTATGTTGAATGTACTTTTCAGGGTTAATGTAGCTCACCGCTTTTGCGTCGCCCGTTTCAATGCTCGAAATAACCGCTACCGCTTTTTCTTGAATTGACAGCTCTTGTGCAGTCGCAGTGGTTGCGAAAGTAGAAGCGCTAAATACGCTTGCCGCTAGTAATGTAGATTTAGTTATTGTTTTCATTTTTAAAGTCCTCTCGTTGGCTTGGAAACTATATTAATCAACGAGAGAGGCTCACGGCAGAGTGGATTTAGGCAGAAAAATGGTAGATATCGAACCTTAGATGATTCGTGTCGACCCATTCACTATTCAGAGAGGGAAGGCTTGGAATACTTCTTTTGAAACTCGCTAGGCGTCATTTGAGTATGATTTTTAAAGTACTTAACGAAATTACTGGCGTCTTCAAAACCAAAATCTGACGCCATTTTTTGAGACGTAATATTGGTTACCACCAGCTGACGCTTCATTTCTAAAACGGTAAAAGAATCGATGATTTGCTTGGCAGTTAACCCCGTTGCGACTTTGCACACTTGGTTCAACGTCTTGTAGGTGGTGTTAATTTGATTGGCGTACCAGTTTGCATCTCGCACGCGCAGGTAGTTGTTTTGAAGAAGCTCAAAATAGCGGGCAAACTTAATGTTCTGCTGCAAGCTCAAGGCATCCTGCTTCACTTCAGGTCGAAGACGATGAAGAATCAGCGCCAATGCCGAGAACAGATACATCGCGATCAAGGGATCAGATTCGGGTTGATTCAGTTCCATCGTAATTTGCTGTAACAGGCTCTGCGTTCGATCTTGGTGGGATTCGTCTAGTGACAACAGTGCCGAATGCGCCTTGTTCAAATGAGTAGGCGTGTAGTTCGGCAACTTCATGTTAGCGTGAACGCTGTCTAAGAACGCTTGAGTAAACAAAACCGCAGTGCCTTGTGGCTTATTACTAAAATCAAAGGCGTGCACCTGCTCTCTTTGAATGAACAACACGCTCCCTTGGCTAAAAGGGTAGTCCTCAAAGTCGACCATGTGTGTGCCTGAGCCTTGCTCGATAAACAGAATCAGGAAGAAGCTGACACGATGTGGCAGTTGAGGGTCGTGATTAATATTGCTTTCTGAATAGAGCCGAGATAAGGGCACCAACTCCAGCTCAGCCTGCGCCGTTTTTTCATGGTTAAAGCCAATATTCGGGATTACTTGAGGCACTACTACCTTCCTATTCATTTACTCAACAGCTCTTAGCAAGAGTAATGTATCCCAGTGGGAACTGAAATGTTCCGAGCCTAGAAGTATGACTTAGCCAGCGTCACCAACAAGGTAAACATGCTCAATACACTCAACTTGCCAGACGCAACAAAAGGTCAAAGCATTTAGGTATAGTCAACAAAATAGAGCCACCAAAGTGACTCTATTGCTTTTATTTTTCAATTTCTTTTTACAATTGCTTTTTAGCTAATGTTTTTTGCTAATTCACACCTGTTTTACAATGTAAATTAGTCTAGCTCAACTAGGTTCTTCTCGAACTCAGCGTGTTGCTTCTTAACTTCGTCTTCAGGCTCGCCAGTAATTAGGCTCACGATAACGATAGAAAGAGTCGATAGGATGATTCCCGGTACGATTTCGTACACATCGAACCAACCGCCCGTGAACTGCTTCCAAAGAACAATCGTAACACCACCAACCACGATACCCGCTAGAGCGCCGTTACGGTTCATACGAGGCCAGTAAAGGCTCAATACGATAGCTGGACCAAACGCAGCACCGAAACCAGCCCATGCGTAAGATACAAGGCCAAGAACTGAACTGTCCGGCGTCATCGCTAGCACAAGAGCAATCAGAGAAATTAGGATAACCGCGAAACGGCCAACACGAACAATCTCTTCTGACGTTGCGTCTTTCTTCAGAATTTGCTTGTACAAGTCTTCTGCCATTGCAGATGAAGAAACAAGAAGCTGTGAATCAGCAGTACTCATAATTGCCGCTAGGATTGCAGCAAGTAGGATACCGGCGATGACTGGGTGGAACATCGCGTTAACAAGAAGCATGAAGATCTTCTCGCCATCGTCTAGTTTAGGCGCGCCAGAGTTAGTCACGTAGATTAGACCAACAAGACCGACAAGCATTGCACCAACCATAGACAATGCAGTCCAGATAACCGCAATGCGGCGTGCTGTCACAAGATCTTTGTTTGAACGAGTTGCTTTAAAACGAGCCAAGATGTGTGGTTGACCGAAGTAACCCAAGCCCCATGCCGCTAGCGAGATGATCGCAATAGCAGACAGTGGCTCACCTTTCGCATCATTCCATAGCGTTAGAAGCTCTGGGTTGATGTTGTGCAGGTCGCTAGATAGCTGACCAAGGCCACCGTTCATTGCCGCGATTGGTACAATCAATAGCGCAGCCGACATTAGCAGGCCTTGAACTAAGTCAGTCCAAGATACCGCTAGGAAGCCACCAAACAGGGTGTACGAAACCACACATACCGTGCCGATGATTACCGCTGTTGTGTAATCTAAGCCGAATACCGTTTCAAACAATTTACCACCTGCTACCAAGCCTGAACTTGTATAGAAAAGGAAGAATAAAAGGATAAAGAAAGCAGAAATTGTTTGGATCAGCTTAGAATTATCGTTGAAGCGACGAGATAGGAACTCAGGCAGCGTCAGTGATTCAGTCGTAATGCTGTAAGTACGTAGACGTTTTGCACTGATTAACCAGTTTGCCCAAGTACCAACAAGTAGGCCACCAGCAAGCCAAAATGCTTCAAAGCCAGCAGCGTAAGCGTAACCAGGCAGGCCAAGCAGCAACCAACCACTCATGTCTGATGCACCAGCAGAAAGTGCAGCAGGCCATGGGCCTAACGAACGACCACCTAGGAAGTAGTCAGTTGAGTTAGCTGTACGTTTGTAAGCAATAACACCGATCGCTAGCATCATAATTAGATACGCAATGAACGTCGTCGTTATTGCAAAACTGTTTTCTATCATTTGATAGTCCTCATTTTGTAGAAAGCCTTCCATGCCTAATTCAATGCAAGGTACTCACCGTAAAGGCAAGCAAGTGCATTGAGTTAGGTATTGAGGCTCCAAAGCACTCAGGGTTAAATCCAAAAATGGGAAAACCCAACAATGGAGAAACCAAAAGTCTTTAGAGCCAATTTTACTGAAGGTTAGTGAGCTTCGCTTCCAAGTTCGAGCAAGGTCGCGTTACCGCCCACGGCTGTTATATTTATAGTTCGCGTACGCTCGGTAATGAAGCGCAGCGATAGGTGTGGATCATTGGCAACATTCATTGTCGCCAGATCCGTTTCAGCTACTAAACCGACGATTGCACCGTCACGCTTAGCAAGCTGTAAATTGATAGCTTGTGCCGTTTGTGAATTACCTACGTAACCCGCGCTTCGCACATCGCAAGACAACAGCTGTTGAGCAGCGTCGTACGAGGCAACCTGCACCAGGTTGGTTGGTAGATTCGCTTGTTTCGCGGCATCTGCAATTAAGGTGTTGAACTGCACGTCATCACTGCACAATTGAACGCTGTTACCTGCCAATAGTGCTGCAGTAATCATCGCTGTTGCAGTTTGCAGTGCGGGCACTTTCTCTTCGCAATCATCAACAATCACCAAAGCCACACCGCGGCCTGCGGCATACAACTCATTGGTTTCGCCCGTAGGACCCGCCATTAGATGATGCTCAGAAAGCAGCGCAGACGCTTGCTCTAAATGATAAGTTGCCACTGCAGCCAAAGGCACAGATTGACTTTCGATCTCTGATTTCAGCGCAAGTACCTGAGCACTCTTGTAATCAAAGTCGGTAAGATTCCATTGTTCCCACGCTAGCAAAGCATCAGAAAAACCTGTCACTTGATGAACCATGATACTGCTCCTTATGCCTTGTCTTGTGATTGAGAGAAATGAACATCTGTAAAACGGTATAGGTAGTGAGGACCACCCGCTTTAGGGCCAGTACCTGACAAACCTTGGCCGCCGAATGGCTGAACCCCAACAACGGCGCCCACTTGGTCACGGTTGATGTAGCAGTTACCCACACGAACGTGTTTTTCGATCCAACGGTAAGTTGTCTCGTTACGGCTGTGGATACCCATGGTTAGGCCAAAGCCCGTTTGGTTAATTTGATCGACCACTTGCGCCAACTCACTCGCTTTGAAGCGAACAATGTGCAGCACAGGGCCAAACTGTTCCTCTTTCAAGCAGCTGATGTCATCGATTTCAAACGCACTTGGTGGAACAAAATCACCATGTTCACAATCACTACCTAGAGAAAGTTGAGCCACCTTCTTCTGGGTATTGGTCATGTTTTCTAAGTGCGCCAACAACTTCTGTTTCGCATTTTGGTCGATAACAGGGCCAACATCCGTTTTATGAAGATGTGGGATACCCACACTCAATTCGTCCATTGCACCGTGAATCAATGCAACCACGCGGTCTGCGATGTCTTCTTGAATGTAAAGCACACGCAGCGCAGAACAACGTTGACCTGCTGAAGCGAATGCAGAACGAATAACATCACGAACTACCTGTTCAGGCAGTGCGGTACTGTCGACGATCATCGCGTTCTGACCACCGGTTTCCGCAATAAACGGAACAGGCTTAGCGTTACGACTTGCCAATGAAACGTTGATGCGTTGTGCTGTTGGTGTTGAACCCGTAAAAGCAACGCCAGCAATTGCATCATGGCTGGTTAGTGCACTGCCGATCTCAGCGCCACGACCCGGTAGTAACTGAATGGTGCCAGCAGGGAAACCCGCTTCATTCATCAGTTCAACCGCGCGAGCTGCAATCAAGCTTGTTTGCTCGGCAGGCTTCGCCACAACCGTGTTACCCGCCACTAGTGCTGCAGTAATTTGGCCAAGGAAGATCGCTAGAGGGAAGTTCCAAGGGCTGATACAAACGAACACACCACGACCTTGTCGTGAAGCGATTCGTGTTTGGCCATCAAAACCTTTTAGTTCGAAACCTTGTAGGTTATCCGCTTGTTTTGCGTAGTAACGACAGAAGTCGACCGCTTCACGCACTTCATCAACGCTGTCGTGAATCGTCTTACCTGCTTCTTGATGACAAATTGCCACCAGCTCAGCAAGGTTGTCTTCCATCAGGTCAGCCAGCTTATCAAGCGCTGCCGCTTTGGTTTCAACTGAAGTTGCGTTCCAATCAGCAAATGCTGCATCTGCGCCAGTGATCGCTGCGGAAACATGATCAAGGTTAGCGAAAGCCACCTGACCGACATTAATACGACGATCGTAAGGTGCAGTCACTTGCTCAACATTCTGTTCAGCCTTGATCATGCTTTCGGCAAGAGATTCACCGTTGATCACAGGGCCAGCAGTCCATTGATTATTAAGGAAAGCTTTAACCTGCTCTTCAAACTGATGCGCTTCACTCTCGATGTCAATGTTCACACCGTAAGAGTTCTTACGCTCAGGGAATACCGCTGGAGGCAGAGGAATCTTAGTGTTGTGCAATGTATCGAATGCAAGAAGCATATCGACAGGGTGTTGTGTCAGCTCTGCCACAGGGCAACGAGCATCAACTAAACGGTGTACAAACGAGCTGTTTGCGCCGTTTTCTAGCAAGCGACGTACTAGGTATGGCAGTAAGTCTTTATGGCTACCAACAGGTGCGTAGATACGTACCGACTGCTGGTAAGCTTCCATCGCGTGGTTGTACAGAGAATCACCCATGCCGTGTAAGCGTTGGAATTCAAAGTCTTTATGGTCGGTCATTACGGCAATAGCAGAAACCGTATGAGCATTGTGGCTGGCAAACTGCGGGAAGATATTGCCGCGAACACTTGGGCTCAATAGGTAACGCGCACAAGCAAGGTAAGCTACGTCTGTCGCTTCTTTACGAGTGTAAACTGGGTAATCAGTGAAACCAGCCTGCTGTGACCATTTGATTTCGCTGTCCCAGTACGCGCCCTTCACTAGGCGAAGCGGGATTAAATCACCCTGCTCTTTCGCTAGGCGGTTTAGCCATACTAGAACCGGTAGTGCACGCTTTGAGTAAGCTTGAATAACCAGACCAAATTTACCCCAACCTTTTACAAGGTCAGTGCGGTACAGTTTTTCGAATAATTTAAGAGAAAGCTCTAGGCGATCCGCTTCTTCCGCATCAATCGTAATTGCAACATCGAGCTCTACTGCACGGCGCAATAGCTGCTCTAGCGTGTCGCAAAGTTCCGTCAATACGCGGTCTTCGTTCGCCACTTCATAACGTGGGTGAAGCGCAGAAAGCTTGATAGATACCGATGGCGCAGGGCTCGATTTTGAAGAGACATATGTGTCTCGACCTACGGCTTCAATCGCCATTAGGTAATCTTTGAAGTATTTGTTTGCGTCTGCAGTAGTCAGTGCCGCTTCACCTAGCATGTCGTATGAGTAGGTAAAGCCTTTATCACGCATAGACTTACCGTTCTTTTGCGCTTCAGCAATGCTACGGCCAAGAACGAATTGGTGACCCATCACCTTCATCGCTTGGTGCATCGCTTTACGAATCACCGGCTCAGAAAGCTTGTTTACTAAGCGGTTAACGGCTTGACCCGCACTCTGCTCGTTAGATGAAAGTCCAACAACCTTGCCTGTTAGCATTAGGCCCCAAGTGGATGCGTTAACAAACACTGAGTCAGAATTCTTTAGGTGAGATTTCCAATCCGCAACGCTGAGTTTGTCACGAATCAGTGCATCAGCGGTTGCTGAGTCAGGAATACGCATCAAGGCTTCCGCCAGACACATCAGCAAGATGCCCTCTTGAGTATCTAGACTGTATTCAAGCAACAGTGCATCGATCATCTGGATAGAAGTCTTATCCGCGCGGATAGCTTCGATCAATGATGTCGTTTTGTCTGTGATTTGCTGCTTTTCAGACTCAGAAGGGGTAGCTAGCGGCAGAAGTTGCTCTAGCCATTGGGTTTCATCCACCATATATAATGGTGAGATAAGCGTCCAAAGATCAGCAAGCGACTGCTCGTTGAATTCTGGCTTTAACACATCAGTAGCTGTAAACATGCGTTTTCCTTAATCTCACACCCGAAAAGAGTTCGGGATCTCTACAATGGCTGCAGTGTATTTAGAGTATATAAGGATTACTTGTCAAAAACTCCGAGTTTTTTGCTAAAAACTCGCTTTATTAACAAAACAAACACAAGGTCACATATGAAACTTTAATATAATATGCCGTTTTGTTTTTTTATTTAACAGAAATTTGCTTTTTGTATTGAGATGGTGACATGCCTTGAAGGCGAGAAAAGGTGTGAGTAAAGGAGGATTGACCGGAAAAACCAGCCAGTTCTGCAACCTGTCCAAGGCTAAGATTACCTTGTTCAATAAGGCGTCGAGAGCGGTCGATACGCTTTCCTAAAACATATTGGTGAGGGGTAATGCCCATTTGATCTTTGAATAGCATGTGGAATTGGCTTTCGCCCAAGAACACACTGCCTGCAAGCTGCGCGACTGAGATCTTATTAGCCAAGTGTTGTTCGATGTAGCGATCCAACGACTCAAGATCGAAACGCGAATCTTTAATCGAGGTTTCAAATGCCGAGATGTGTCTTTGCATCAACGCAATCACCGTGTCATTACAAGCTCGACTCAACAACAGATCATCAGGACTGGCCTGCATCTCTTGCACCAACATATGGATAAGCTTTTGAATTTGCGCATCTAATTGGAAGTAGACGTTCGAGGATTCTAACTGGTTAATCTTCTCTAGCATCAGAGGGTCATCATCGGTTGGCATAGGCATGTTGAGTACGAGAATATCCGACTGACCAACCACTCCACCGAAAGCATGATCAGAGCGAGCCGTGACTACACAGCCTTGCCCTGGACCGACAAGATTACCTTTACCGCTCACTTCAAATTCCGCCTGACCTTTTAGACCAATGACTACCTGCGAATAATGGTGATCGTGACAATCCATATGCGAAGGCAAAGTAATGATCTCCGCAGGGCGAGGGCCAGTAAGGCTTAGCGGGGACAAGTCAAAGTTCGGAAAGGGTAACGGTTTAGGCATAACATCAAAATACTCAGGTCGACATAGTAAGAATAATACTCTGAAATCTGCATAAGATGAATTTGTAAATGATCATGAGAGTCATTTCCTCGCCTTAAACAAAAGATCATCATCGAGATCGTCTTGATCATGCCTCCGGAAAGATGATCAAGAGTGCACAAACTACGGGCATTGTAAAACCAATCGTTCCGGTGAGTTTAGGGGCTTCACAAGCAATCACACCGACAAGCAAACCATGCCACCAATAAATACTTTGTCGCTCCAACATAATGAATAAATTTTCTTATATAGCTCAAATAATTGGCGATAAACCTGCAAAAAGTGTATCCGAAGTACCGAAACTTGGCTTTTGAGTAGATTGGATAGCAATAAAACGGTATAAAGACGGGTACTGTGTTAATTGCTAATAACTAGTGACTCACAACTAGGAAGTAGACACTTTATTAACGAGCCAATTTTCAATCTACAAGTTGCAGGGACCTATGACTAACTTTCGAATTTCAGCGCTTTTACTCGCGCTATCCCCACTTTGGGTATCTGCATCGGTATCCGCTGAAGAACTGAATCAAGTCGATCCCGTTTCAGCTATCGATGCAAAGCTAACAGAGAAAAACTCAGATATTGAGCGTATTTCAGCAACCAAAGTATCGGCGACTGAAAACCTAAAACAACTTCAAAATAAGAACAGCAAGTTGTTACGCGAAGGTGAAGAACTTAAGGCAAAACGTAACAGAGCCAAGTCTGTACTCGACAAACAGTACAGTCGCTTGCTTGAAGATCCAGAAACGGATTTGGTCTCTTTCCAGAAAAGTTACCAAGACGCTTGGGCTGCGGTTAAAGAGAATCAATCGTCTCAGCTAGATAACGAACAAGCGATGAACGAGAGCGAAATTCACCTTTCTCAAATCAAGCAAAAGCAAGCTCGCCTGAATAATGAGCTGGCTAACTTGAGAGAGTCGAAAGTTGAAGCTCGCGTTAAACGTATTGCATCAGAACTTCGCGAAAGTGCCGTTCTTGAAACCAGCTACACCACCACATGTTCATCAACGATGACATTGGGTGAATGTACTGCTCAAGGTAAACACCTGACCAATCAAAAAGCGGTGAAAACGTTCAAGAGCCAATTACTTGAGCAGCTCACGGAAAGTTCATTAGCAAAACAGAACTTGCAAGGTGTTCAACTGAACATCCATGTTCAAGACAGCCAAGCGATCAAGAGTGGCTTTTCTGGTAACAACTCTTACTTCATGAAGATGCAGGCTCAGCTTCAAGCAAAACCTGAAGCGGTTGCAGCATGTAACTTATTGAACGTTTCAACGCGCTACTGTTTAACGGGCAGTGACGCAGCAGTCGTTAAGAAGAGTGACAAACAATGGGCTAACGTGACGGTACGTTCTGATCAGTACAATGACTCAGTGACCATCAACGGCATTAAGTATGGCAGCACCCCTCTTGAGGTTGCGCTACCAAGTGGTCGTCACCAAGTAACCATTTCAAAACAAGGTTACGAGTCTTACAACCGCACAGTTACCATCAACGGTAGCGACACTATTTGGGTTAAGCTTCTTCCTAGCAAGGAAAGCTAAGTCCAGTATGAATAGCTCAGCGCTCTAATTCAGATAGCCGTGCCTATTTCACAAAGCTGAATGAATACTCGCCATTTTGTTGGTAGTTATAATCTGTATGATCGTTATAAACTGTACGGTCGTTATAACCTTGTTTGATCGTTATAAACAGTAGCTGCAGACGAAATGGCGTTTTCGTTTAGAATATTCGATTAACCTAAATTACGATTGAAGTAGCCCATCATGCGCCAAGGTCTTCCTACTCTACTATTTGCACTTGCTCCCTGCCTAATGACTCCTGCTGTTTTCGCTGAGGCGACACCACCAGCGATCGCGTCTTCTGTCAGCGACATTGAAAGCTCACTTTTCGAAAAGCATGCCGACTTAACGGCTGTTGAGAAGAAACTAGCTGACAAACAAAATGAAGTCGACAATCAAGCGCAGCAAACGGCACGTCTAGCCAAGTTATCGGCTCAAGCAGAGCTAACACTCGCAAAGGCAAAGGCCAGCCTAGAGCAAGATTACACGCGCATGATTGATGAGCCCGATTTCGATATCTCGCCTGCTCAAAACCGCTTCCAAGACGCTTGGAAAACCGTAAAAGAGGGCAAGCTTGCGATTTCAGACTCAGAACAGAAGCAGCAAGGCTTAGTGATAGAGCTTGAGGCTATCCAAGCCGAGAAAGCCGCGGCAGAAGCTTCAATCGCAAACCTGAACCAAGACAAGCTAAGAGCAAGAGCAGAGCGACTCAGAAACGAGATCACTCAGACGGAAGAGCAAACTGTTAGCTTTACCAACCGTTGCAGCAGCGATATGACACTAGCGCAGTGTTCAAACCAAACGGTGACATTGGCACTTCAAAAAGCGGTAAAACAATTCCAGCACAGCCTGGTGGACAACGCGACTGAATCGAAAACAGTGAAAGAGCACCTTGCGTCTGCTTCGCTGAACATTCACGTTCTGCAACACAAAGTGAAATCCTCTGGCTTCTCTGAAGATAACCGTTACCGAGCAGTGATTGCGGCAAACCTAGAAACTCGTCCAGATAAGAACACACCTTGTCGTCTACTTGGTATTCAGTCATCAAACTGTTTCACTCAAAGCGATCAACAAGCCAACGACCAGCAAAAAGAAGTCGCTTGGGTTAACTTGGTGGTTCGTTCAAATCAATACAACGACAAGGTTTCTATCAACGGCGTGAACTATGGCAGCACACCCGTTGAAGTGATGTTACCAACAGGCCAGCACATGGTCACGATTGAGAAAGAGGGTTACCTTTCTTTCTACCAAGAGCTGAAGATAGCCCGCGATCACAACCTACGAGCCGTATTACAGGCCAAGCAGAACTCATTGAATGTCGGTACCAAGTTTGCAGACCCGATGGGAAACAACATTCAGAGCCCTGAAATGATTGTTGTCGGCTCAGGTCGCTACCTACTCGGTGAAAACAACGCACAACAAGTGACGATCAAACAGCCGTTTGCATTAGCCGCAACTCCAACCCGTGTTCAAGACTTTAGAACATTTGTTGACAGCACTGGCTACCAGACAGACGCTGAGCTGATGAACACCTGCGATACGTTCGTGAATGCAGAGATCACAACCGTTTCGGACAATGACTGGCAAAGCCCTGGCTTTAAACAAGCAGATAACTCACCCGTTGTATGTGTCAGCCAAAATGATGCAAAAGCGTACACTCGTTGGTTATCTCAAAATACCGGCTTCACTTACCGTTTACCTACACCACAAGAGTGGGAAGCTGCAGCAAGAGCAGGTCAAGACACCAACTTCTGGTGGGGTAACGAGTTCCGCTCAGGTAAGGCCAACACTGGCTGGGCGGGTACGCCTTGGTCAAACGTTAGCACATCTCCAGTTAAATCATTCCTGCCAACACCAACAGGCTTCTACGACATGGTGGGTAACGTATGGGAATGGACAACCATTCAGAAAGGTTTAGCGAAAGGTGGCGCGTGGAGCTTCTCTCCAGAAGAGGCAAAAGTGTTTAACGAACTGTACGTACCGCCTTCAACGGCAGCGAACTATCTAGGATTCCGAGTCGTACGAGAGCTGTAGGCTTTCAATCACTGACTCTGGATCTCAAATATTTACTTTAGGTTCTCAATTATCACATTGAGCAGCATTTATAGGGGAATTCCCCCCTTATGCATAAGCATTCCTAGGAGTAGATTCGTCGATAGAGTAGTAAGTCACTCTGGGTATCAAATTGATGCCTCAGTTTAATTTACCTGACCCTCGTAAATTAAGCTGAAAATCTTCTACATGTCGACAAGGCATATCTTGTCTTTAGCCAGCCCCTCTTCAGGCTGGCTTTTTTTTGCCTGTTTATCACCCTTTCTGCCCACCTATTCTCCGTGATTGAAGCAGTTAGTCAACAATCTGTTTAACTGTCATTCACCCCCCTATTTTTCGAGCAGAGTACAAACTCTAATTGCCATTGCAGCGCTATAAGAAACTGATATTATTGCTATACCTCTGCTTACGAGATAAAACCTTGCCAGATCCATTCAACTCCATACATCGTTCTTTATTTGAACAACTTCCAGGTTGCTGGGGCTGCAAAGATACTGATTCGGTCTTCGTGTACGCAAACCTTGCCTACAACAAACTGATTGGCTTAAAACCCGATGAGACTTGTACTGGTTTGACCGACTTCGACATGCCCAGTCAAACCATTGAGTGCGCGCAAGATTTCAGAGCTCAAGACAAACATGTGATGGATACACGCAGTACCCTTAAAATCCTCGATATTCACCCCTATCCAGACGGACGCTGGCACGCCCATATCTTTACCAAAACCCCTTGGCTTGATGATAACGACAATGTCCAAGGCACTATCTTCTATGGGCAAGAGCTCACTGATACTGCGATCTTAGAAGTCGGCCACTGGGTTTGTCAGGCAACAGGAGCGAAAGGTAATCAAGCATCACTTGCGGGATCAGAGCCGCGCGTGTCTAAGCTGCAAAAGCGGCTGACTTCGCGAGAATCAGAGGTGTTGTTCTTACTGCTTTTCGGCAAGAAGCCTCAATACATTGCGTCTACGTTAGACATTTCAATCAAAACGGTCGAAGGTCATGTCGCGAGATTGAAACAGAAGTTCGATGCGCGCAGCAAAAGCCAATTAATTGAGTATGCACTGGACTCGGGCTTAGGCTCCGTGATCCCAGAAACTCTGCTCAATAAACAGATCTCCGTTGTGCTGCACAGTGATAAATGAGTTGAATGACCAACTCGTCGATGAATCTGGGAATGCACAGATAAAAAAATACCGCTGCTTGATGTTTCTAATCACTAAGTCAGCGGTATTTTTGTATGTTCTATTCGGTGTAGACCACTTAAGATCCGTAAGCCTAAGGCGCTAGGCGATCAATATCCCAGCTGTTGTCTTGGCGTGAGAACAAGAAACGGTCATGCAAGCGGTGTTCACCACCCTGCCAAAACTCAATGCTATCCACGCGAACTCGGAAGCCACCCCAGAAAGAAGGCACCGGAATCTCTCCTTTAGCAAACTTCTGTTTAAGCTCTAGATACTTGCCTTCTAAAATGCCACGAGCTGAGATACGGCTACTCTGCTTACTTGCAATCGCTGCCAATTGGCTCTCTTTTGGACGTGACGAGAAATACTTCATGTTTTCCATTGCTGTCAGCTTTTCAGCGGTGCCAGTAATGTGAACTTGTCGTTCTAGAGGATGCCAAGGGAAATGCAGGCTTATCTTACTGCTGTGCTCAAGTTGGTGCGCTTTACGGCTACCTAAGTTGGTGTAAAAAACGAAACCGTCTTTATCAACATTCTTTAGCAAAACAATTCGTTGGAATGGCTGACCATTTTCATCAACCGTGGCAACTGTCATGGCAGTAGGGTCAGTCATCTTAGCTTCGATGGCTTGCTCTAACCATAGATTGAATTGCTCAATAGGGTCTGCGGCCAAGTCTTTACGTCTCAATCCACCCTTAGCGTATTCACGACGAATATCTGTCAGTTCCATTTGGTTGCTCCTTTCAATTTTTTGTGATTTTGCGCTGTAATCCTTTGAAACACAAGTCTAAGCCATGGTTTTGTCTCACAGAAGGTGTTCGGTGTTAACAAGATCTCGGTACTCAATCAATCATATTGATAATCTTTATACAAACCGATTACACGCTGAGATCCAAGTGACCAAGATACTGCCTAACCTAATGACGCCCTTTGTTTTATTCTCATTGTTACTGGGAGCTTCAGGGCTGACTGCAACCCACTTTATGGCAGTACAATTCCAAGAAAAAATCGTTACTCAGCAACTCAATGAAGCGGCTAATAAAGCCAATCTACAAATCGATTCTGAACTGGATAAGTTCAAACAGATCCCGGATTTACTCAGCCATGACCCGCGTCTGCTCTCTTATTTTGACTCATCACCACAAACAGACAAAATTTCCGCCACTCAACTCAATCAATTACTGTTTGAATGGTCAAACCAAAGCCAAGCTGACACCATCTATATTCATGACCCGAGCGGCACTGTAGTCGCTTCCAGTAATTACCAAAAGCCTCGTACTTTTGTGGGTGAGAACTTCTCGTTTCGTCCCTACTTTGCTTCAGCCATTCAAGGCAACAATACACAATATGTCGCGCTAGGCGCTCGCTCGAATGTACGCGGTTATTTTTTATCTTCACCACTGTATGTTGAGAATGACATTGTTGGTGTTATCACCGTAAAGGTGAGTTTAGAGAACCTCGAAAACATCCTAACCAGCGACGACTATGAAATCGTGGTACTCGACTCTAACCAAGTAGTCTTTCTATCGAGCCAAGCTCCATGGCTTTACCATTCATTGTTGCCATTAACCCAGCAACAACAAACGGATATCGCACTTCAACGCCAATACGGTCAAAGCGAAATTTCGATCATCGAAGCCTTCCGTTCTTCAAGCTCTCAGTCAGAAGCTAGCAACGTCAATCAATCTAAGAACCTTCAATCCAATGAAATCCGAAAAGAGCTCACCGCTAACCAGCTATTCAAGCTTAGTGCTTTTAATCTTTACCCTGCAACGGTCAGCAACAACCAGTACCAAGTCGTCGCCCTAAAAGAGACCAGAGCGGAGCTTATTAAAGTTTTGCAGATCGATGTCATCTTCGTGGTGATTTACAGCTTGGTGGTGCTCATCGCTTGGTCGTGGCGCCAGACTTATCTCGCGAAAGTGGCGTTGACCCGACTCAACCAAAACCTTGAGCAAACCGTTGATAAACGCACTCACTACTTGAAGCAATCCAATCAACAGCTGCAACAAACCCTTTTTCAATACCAAGAGTCGCAGTCGAAGTTGAAACAGACAGAACAAGAGCTGACACAAACCGCAAAATTAGCGGTACTCGGTGAGCTGTCAGCCAGCATTAACCACGAAATCAACCAACCACTTGCAGCGCTGCGAACATACAGTGAGAACAGCTTAAAGCTGCTTGAAATGGAACGGACTGACTTGGTCAAAAGCAATCTCGATAAAATGATTGCTTTGAATACCTCAATTACCGACATCATCGCGCGTCTTAAAGTCTTCACTCGTAAGGTCACCAAGCAAGAACATCACGTCGCAAACCTGCATCAATCGATCAACAACGCGACCAGTATTCTTAGTGCGCTAATGATCAAACAAGGCATCACGCTAAGGTTAAGCACAGTGCCAGACGACATTAACATTGCGATTCACCCAACCGAGCTCGAACAAGTGCTGGTTAACCTGATTCACAACGCGACTCAAGCGCTTCAACAACAAGTTCTTGAACAGAAAGTCTTGCAGGAGCAACAAAACCTGGAAAACGTAGACCAACAGGCTAGCCCTCAGATAGGCATCGAATGGCAACTGCATCATGACTCTTGTCAGGTGATCATTTGGGATAACGGAATTGGCATGCAGGACGACAAATTAGAAAAGTTGTTCGACCCGTTCTTTACCACTAAACCGGAAGGCTTAGGGCTAGGGCTCTCAATATCGAAACGGATTATTGAGGCGTATCACGGCACGATCAGCGCGAACCGATTAGAGCCTTCAGGCATGGTATTCTCGCTAAACATCCCGTTATATAACGATAAGGGCTGACGTGCGGTTGTTATTGTTGATTAGAAAACGAATGTTACATACTGCTCATCTGACATACAGCAAATCACATACTGTTAAGGACTCGACTTTTGCACTCTATGCCTAAACTCTATTTTGTCGACGATGAACCCGCAATCCGAGACTCCGTAGAACAAGCCATGCTCATTGAAGGCATCGATATCGTCTGCTTTCCTAATGCTATTGAGGTATTAAAGAAAATAGATACCGCGCAAGCTGGAATTGTCATCACCGATATTCACATGCCAGTGATGGATGGCATTCAATTGACACAAAAGTTGCTGAGCCAAAATCCTCATTTTCAGATCATCGTCCTTACTGGGCATGGTGACGTGCAAACCGCGGTGTCGGCAATGAAAGCCGGCGCTTACGATTTTCTGGAAAAGCCATTTGTGGTCGATGGCCTACTCACCGCGGTAAAAAAAGCCGCAGATAAACTCGCACTGGTTGAAGAGAACAACTTATTGCGTAAAGAGTTGGCGATGCAGAATCAGGTGGGACCAAAACTGATTGGTCAATCGCCATCCATGCAGGCATTACGCCGAGAACTGATCACTTTAGATACCCAAACTCACCCTCTTCTACTGTTTGTCGGCGATCTGGGGACAGGTAAAAGGGTCACGGCGCAGTACACGCACGATCTACACAGCCATCAATCCGCAGAGCTTTGCCCTGTCGCTGCGTTCAATTTACCACGCAATGACCAAGTTACGTTTGATCAGTTTGTCGTGCAATTATTCAGAAAATATCAGGGTGGAACACTTTATATCCATGAAACAGAAGCATTAACTTCACAACAGTGGCGCTGGTTAGCGGCTCTAAAACCCACTCTACTTCGTGAAAACTCATGCAAGACCAATGCAACTTGTATCATTATCGCAACCACAATAGTTCCAACTACAATTGTAGGTGAGTTCCGCCGATTTGATTTGTTAACCTTGGCGCAACGAACCGAAGATATTGGCTCCTTGTTTAAGCATTTTGCTCGTGGTGCGGCAAGTCGATATCAGCTGCCGCCACCCGTCATTACAGAAAAAGAGATTCAACGACTCATTGCGACTCATTGGACGGAAAACATTCGTCAGCTTCGCCAACATGCCGAACTCAGAGTGCTGACTCAAATTAAGCAGCCGTCGCTCGACGGTGATACTGGTGAGCAAAGTGACGCGGATGAACGTGACGTGAGCATTGAGGAGCAGCAACAGTCGTTAAACCAACGTACTGATAGCTTTGAACAAATTATCTTAATTGAGGCACTGCATCGCCATCAAGGACGTTTAAAAGAAGTGCAACAAGAGCTGCAAGTGTCGCGAAAGACACTGTATGACAAGCTGAGAAAGCACCAATTGGATAAAACAGATTTCAAGAACCGATAAGTCTTAAAAAATATATAAATTCAAAGATTTAAAGGAGCAAAATCTTAACATTTATCAAAAGTAAGAATACACTCAATAGGCTTGCACTTTTATTTAGCAAACAAGGACTGTCATGAGCCAGAAGAATTACAGCAAATTGAACGAAACCGAACTTGAGTATGTCGATGATAAAACAGCGGCACTACTACTCAATACGCCCACCAGTGCGCGTATTATGTTATGGGTGATCGTTCTGTTTTTTATTGCTGCTATTGGGTGGTCCGCTTGGGCTGAGATCGATAAAGTCACCGTTGGCCAAGGCAAAGTCATTCCCTCTTCCCAAATCCAAGTAGTGCAAAACCTTGAAGGCGGCCTCGTAAAAGAGATATTAGTAAGGGAAGGTCAACGCGTTCAAAAAGGTCAACAGCTGCTGTTGATCGATGACACTCGATTCCGTTCTGACTTCCGAGAGCGCGAACAACAAGTGGCAAACTTAACTGCCAGCGTGTTGATGCTTTCAGCTTCCTTTAACAGCGTGGTCATCAACGAAGAGTTCTCCGTCGAAAACTGGAAACAAAGTGTGGTACTCGACTACGGCAAACTCGCCTTCCCACCAAAGCTATACGAACTTCAACCTAAACTGGTTAATCGCCAAAAAGCCGAATATCGTCAAGACCTGAACAACCTAAGAAACCAACTTTCCGTTTTTGATCAACAAGTTGAACAAAAGCAACAAGACCTTGTTGAAATAAAATCGCGCGTCAATAACTTAAGACAAAGTTACAAATTTGCCCGCCAAGAATTAGACATAACAAAACCGCTTGCCGATGAAGGCGTTGTGCCAAGAATTGAACTCCTCAAGCTTCAAAGACAAGTGAATGACACTCGTCGAGAAATGACCTCGAGCGAACTCAAAATCCCTCTCCTTCGTTCCGCAATCAAAGAATCTATGTTAAGCCGTATTGATGCAGCATTGAGCTTCCGCTCGGAACAACAAGAAAAACTGAACCAAGCACAAGACAAGCTCTCTGCAATGACCGAATCTTCGGTTGGCCTTGAAGACAGAGTAAACCGTACCATCGTGGTCTCTCCCGTAACGGGCACAGTCAAAACACTCGGTATTAATACCGTGGGCGGTGTTATTCAGCCGGGTATGGACATTGTTGAGATTGTACCGACTGAAGACTCGCTATTGGTTGAAGCTAAAATCGCTCCGCAAGATATCGCATTCCTACGCCCAGAACTGACCGCCATTGTTAAATTTAGTGCCTATGACTTCACAAAATATGGCGGTTTAGAAGGTGTGCTAGAACACATCAGCGCCGATACCACTCAAGATGAAGAAGGCAATAGCTTCTACATCGTGCGTGTACGTACCGATAAATACAGCTTTGGACACAACGAAGAGTTGCCGATCATTCCTGGTATGACAGCCTCTGTCGATATCATCACGGGCAAGAGAACCGTACTTGAATACATGTTGAAGCCACTATTAAGCGCTCAAAACAACGCATTAAAAGAGTAAGGACGTTTGATGCTTGATAGCGCCTTTCAATACACAGTGAACAGACAAGAGCAGAGGCTATGAAATCTCGGATTTCGTTATTGTTGCTGGTCCTCACCTCTTTTACCTCAGTGGCGCTCAACAAGAGCGACCAAAGGTGGATAGACGCGGTTACTGCAACCTACGGGGAAAGAGCCGGAAAACGAGTGGCAACATGGCGCTCCAATATGACGTCGTACGAAGGGCTAAGTGAAACGGAAAAGCTTGATTCGGTAAACCGGTTCTTCAACCAAATGTACTTTGTCGATGACAACATACTGTGGGGAAAGAATGACTACTGGGCGACACCACTGGAGTTTTTAGGCAGTAACGCGGGTGATTGCGAAGACTTCACTATCGCAAAATACTTCTCTTTACTTGAACTCGGCGTCCCAGATAAAAAATTACGATTGGTGTACGTAAAAGCACTTGAGTTAAACCAATTCCATATGGTGTTGGCGTACTACTCAACACCCAGTGCAGAACCACTAATTTTGGATAACTTAAACCCTGAAATAAAACGCGGTTCTAAACGCGGAGACCTGCGACCGATATACAGCTTCAATGGTAAAAACCTTTGGTTAATTAAGTCGGCAGCAGGCAGCGGTAAGCTGGCAGGGAAATCTTCAAGATTGAGCTTATGGAACGACCTACGTTCTCGTGAGCGCTCTCTCAATTTAAACAAACCCATTATCAATTACGATGAGTAGGTACAATGACTTTATATAAACAGCTTGTGGTCGGGATGGTTGCGGTATTCATACTGCTGATGACGTCAGTTTTTATGATCGAATTCAATACCACCCGTGGATACTTAGAGGAGCAGCAACGCTCTGAGGTAAGTAATACCATTAATACTGTTGGACTGGCTCTCGCCCCTTACCTAGAAGAAAAGGACAAGGTGGCAGTGGAGTCTGTTATCAACGCCCTATTTGATGGCAGTTCTTATTCCGTCGTGCGATTGATTTTCCTAGACACCGGAGATGACATTCTCCGTTCATACCCTGTAAAGCCAACCGGCGTACCAGAGTGGTTTACCAACCTAAATCTATTTGAGCCTGTTCATGACCGCCGCGTGATTACCAGTGGCTGGATGCAACTGGCAGAAGTAGAGATCGTAAGTCACCCTGGTCCTGCCTACGATCAACTTTGGCAAGCGTTCATCCGCTTACTGGGCATCTTTGGCACGATCTTCTTGCTCGGTTTAGTGTCTATCTCTTGGATCCTTAAACGCGCATTACGCCCACTCTCGTTGATCATTACCAAGATGGATCAGATCGCGAAGAATCAGTTTGGTGAACCACTGGCCCGTCCGAAAACAAAAGACCTGACCTTAGTTGTCGACGGTATCAACCACATGTCGACCCAAGTTGAACTGGCCTTTAAAAACCAAGCGAAAGAAGCTCAAAAGCTGCGTGAAAGAGCGTATATCGATCCTGTATCTCAGCTAGGCAACCGCGCTTACTACATGTCTCAGTTAACTCAATGGTTAGAAGAGTCGAGTTTAGGTGGTTTAGCCGTACTAAAAGCCGAATTTATTAGTGAAGAGTACGACGAAAAAGGCTATCAAGAAGGTGATGCCTTGGTTCATCAACTGGCTGAACAGCTGCAAGCTTCAATCTCATCACCAGATATCACCATCGCCCGTATTTCTAGTGACGAATTCGGTTTCATCATGCCAAACATTGATGAAAGCGAACTTAAACTTGTTGCTGGCAGCATCGTAAACTGCATTCAAAACCTAGGTTCAGACCCAACAGGTACGGCGAATCCACACATCGCGCTAGGTGTTACATACAGCAACACGCGAAAAACCAGTACCGAAATCATGTCGTTGGTCGATAACGCGCTCTCAAGTGCGAAGGCGAACCGTGAACTGACTTACGGCTACGTAACGGCAGACGATCATGGTGCTGTGATGGGCAAACAACAATGGCGTATGTTGGTTGAAGAAGCGATCATCAACGACCTTGTCACCTTCCGTCTGCAAGCTGCAAACAATAGCTTTGGCAAAACGTATCACCAAGAAGTGTTCTCTGCGATTGAAAAAGAGGGAGTTCGTTACGGTGCAAACCAATATCTATACGCACTAGAACAGTTAGAAATGAGCCACATTCTCGACCAATACGTTATCGAGAAGATGATTGAGAAACTGAATGCGAAAGAAGTCACGAGGCCCGTTGCTATCAATATTTCGCCAAGCAGTATTTCTCAGCCAAGCTTCATCCGCTGGATTGGTAAAACTCTTGAACACAATGCCTCAATTGCTCATCTGTTACATTTTGAGATTCCAGAAAATTGTTTCATCAATGTTCCGCACTACACGGCGCTGCTGTGTAACACCATTCGTAACGCTGACTCCGTATTCGGGGTTGATAACTACGGACGTAATTTCCAATCATTGGATTACATCAACGAGTACCGCCCAAGCTATGTGAAGTTGGATTACTTGTTTACGCACAACCTTGATGATGAAAAACAGAAATTCACCTTAACGTCGATCTCTAGAACCGCTCACAACCTAGGCATAACTACCATTGCGTCTCGAATAGAAACTCAGACTCAGCTAGATATCCTGTCTGATAACTACGTAGAAGTGTTCCAAGGCTTCATTGTTGATAAATAGTTGTAAGGGTTATATCGCATGCAAGATCCACTATTAAACTCACTGATCTACGTTAGTCGGTATTACGGGTTAGCTAACTCGCCCGAAGCGTTGATCAATGGGCTACCACTATCCGATGGAAAGCTAACCCCTTTCCTATTCCCTCGTTCTGCTGAACGAGCAGGATTAGTGGCGAAAGAAAACCGTTCCGAGTTAGAAAGTATTCCTCACCTGATTCTGCCTGCTATTCTACTTCTCAAACAGGGCGAAGCATGTGTTCTAAATAGTATCGATTTAGAAAAACAAGAAGCAGAGATCATCACCGCAGAAAGCGGGATGGTGCCTATCGTCATTACAATCGATGAACTCAAAGAACAATTCATCGGCCGCTACTTCTTGGTAAAAAAACAATTCCGTTATGATGAACGTTCACCAGAGGTTCTAAAAACACGCAAAGGTCACTGGTTTTGGAGCACCATTTGGGAATCTAAAAACATCTATCGTGATGTGTTGATTGCATCCATTCTGATCAATATCTTCGCCATTGCCGCGCCAATGTTTACTCGTTTGGTGTACGACAAAGTAGTCCCCAACCTTGCCTTTGAAACCCTGTGGGTGTTGGCGAGTGGTATTTTCGTCGTCTTCCTTTTCGATCTGCTTCTCAAGTTAATGCGCAGTTACTTCATTGATGTCGCGGGGAAAAAATCCGATATCTTAATTTCCTCTAAACTGTTCAGTAAAGTTCTGGGGATTCGCATGGAAGCAAAGCCCGCCTCTGTTGGCGCTTTCGCGAAAAACCTGCAAGAATTTGAATCAATCCGTGAGTTCTTTACCTCAGCAACCATTGGCTCGTTAATCGACTTACCATTCGCGCTGATGTTCTTGGCGTTAATTTGGCTGATGGCCGGAAACCTTGTGTTTGTTCCTGTCGTCGGTGTGGTCATTTTGATCATCTATGCACTGTTAATCCAAGGGCCACTACGTCGTACGATTGAAGAAGGCTCTAGACTTGCTTCTCAGAAGTACGCGAACCTGATTGAGAGTTTGGCTGGGTTAGAGACCGTTAAATTATTCAGCGCGCAAAGTCAGTTCCAATTCCGTTGGGAAGAAGCGGTTGCGCACATGGCAAACTGGAATATCAAAAGTCGCCGTATCACCGACAGCATCCAAAACACGGCTGGCTTTGTTCAACAAAGTACCAATGTAGGTATGATCATTTTTGGTGTGTACCTCATCGCAGAAGGTGAACTCACCATGGGTGGCTTGATTGCCGCGACCATGTTGAGCGGCCGTGCAATTGGCCCTCTTGTTCAACTGTCTTTGCTTTCTACACGTTACAACCAAGCAAAGTCTTCGATGACCTTGATTGAACAAGTAATGTCGATGCCTGATGAACAGGAAGAAGGTAAGCGCTACATCCACCGTCCGATTATTCAGGGTCATATTGCGCTAGATAAAGTGACGTTCCACTACCCAGACTCGCCTGTCGCTTCTATCAGAGACCTAACCCTTAATATCAAACCCGGTGAAAAAGTGGCGATCATTGGCCGAATTGGTTCAGGCAAGACCACGCTAGAACGTTTGATTATGGGCCTATACAAGCCTACAGAAGGTCATGTGCGCATTGATGACACTGACATGGAACAACTGCATCATGTCGACGTACGACGCAATATAGGCTGTGTACCGCAAGACAGTAACCTGTTCTACGGCTCAGTAAGAGACAACATTACCTTAGGTCGCCCGTTGGTCGATGACCGTGATGTGATGGACGCAGCCAACCGTGCAGGCGTGACCGCTTTTACTCAGCAAGATCCAGCAGGCTTAGAACGCCAAGTGGGCGAAGGTGGCGCTTTGCTATCTGGTGGTCAACGTCAGTCGATTGCCATAGCGAGAGCCTTCTTAGGACGTCCACCCGTGCTTTTGATGGATGAACCGACCAGTGCGATGGATAATCGCTCAGAGATGCACATCAAACATCAACTCAACCAGTTATTGCCAAGCGAGACATTGATTCTTATCACCCACAAAACATCGATGTTGGATATTGTAGATAGAGTGATTGTGATGGAGAGAGGCAGCATTATTGCCGACGGCCCGAAAGCACAAGTTCTGTCAGACTTGAAGCAAGGCAAGGTAAGAGCAGCAAGTTAAAGCGCTCATGTGACTTAAAGAATCTAACTAAATCAATATCAGCAAAAGCAAAGGGGGAGCATCAGCTCCCCCTTTTTTACCTTACAAAGTAACAAAAGAGGAAAAAAGTAACCGAACATTTTCTTATTTTCTTGGACCTAAGTTGAGTAAAATACCAGGCTATCCACTAATTAAGGGCTTTTGGTGTCTAATCTCAACCTGCTTAGGTATTACCAGCGACTCATACCCACAGGAGTCGGCAGCGAAATAAAGACCACAGTAGAGGGAGTTGCTGATTTACTGTGTGCTTCTCCTCGACATGCTCGCAACCTTTTATCGCAAATGCAGGAGCTAGAGTGGTTGACCTGGCAGCCAAAAGCAGGTCGAAACAAACGCTCGACGCTGCTTTTAAACATTGAGTTAAACTCCCTAAAAGAGAACCTAGCGCTAGAGCAAATCCAACAAGGCAAGTATGAGAGAGCATTAGCGATTCTCGATGAAGATGAAGCGATGTTTGGCCGACTACTAAAAACAACCTCTGGGACTTCTGTTCAAGAAGGCCGAGTGAACATCCAGCTGACATACAAGCGAATGTTTGAGCGCATTGTCCCCCACCAATTGCACCGTTGTAGTGAGCGTTTCTTTTTGCGTCAGGTTTATTGCTGCTTGGTATCCAGTCATGACAAAGGCGTTGTGAGGCCTGAACTTGCTCATCATTGGCGTTATGATGAGGATAATTATCAATGGACGTTTTATCTTCGTCCAGGGCTCACATTCCACAACGGTGAACCAATTAACGCAGATACGATTGTGGGTCTCTTTGCTAAGCTCAGCGCACTTCATTATTATCAAAAAGAGCTAGCGCACGTCACCGATATTGCGGCGCCACATCCCTTAAAGATTGTATTTACATTGAACAAACCGGATCGTGGGTTCGCTGGGCTTATTTCAGGCGTCAAATACGGCATTCAGCCAGCGAACCAAGTGAATGTTGCAAACAACAATTCGGTGATTGGAAGTGGTCCATTCTCTGTGGTCGAGCACGATAAAAATAAACTAAAGTTGCAAGCGTTCGATGGCTACTATTCGTGTCGTGTGTTAGTCGATTTAGTCACGATTTGGATTGTAAATGATGAGAAAATGGAGAACCCATCGCTATCAAGTAATGCTCCTATCCAAGTATCTGAAACCACGAGCGGTATTGAGGTTTCAATACAAACACCTAATGCCTCTCACTCGAGTCAACACAGTCGAACTGAAGACGGCTGCTTATTCGCTCTATTCAACCAACATACGAAACATCCATTAACACGCGCTCAACGTCGTTACATTACGGAGTTAATTCACCCACAGCGACTGCTCGAACTATTTCGTAAAGAGAAAATGCATTATGGCAGCGTACTAGCCAACAACTTATTACCCATTTGGAGCCCCGTATTACGCCCGTTTGGTGAAGTCTGCGCGTTACCAAAAACCATCACCATCGCAGGTTACAACTACACAGCATTGCGTCGATGCGCTCGCGCTATTTCTTCTGTACTTACCGATCACGGCTGTAAGGTTGAAATAGTAATGTATTCCTATCGAGAGTTGAGTGAAAAAGCAGAGAACGGCACGCTCGATGAAACACTGATCTTAACGAATACCAATTTGGATGATAACCGTCATGCTTCAGCATTTTCTAATTTCTACAGCAATAACGTTTTGTACCACACTTTAGGAGAGGTAAATGCAAGATGGCTTGATGAACAATTGGAAAACGTACGAGCATTCACTCCACTTGAAGATTACCTAAGCGCACTAGAACCCATCGCTTCAACACTAATCAGTGAATATTGGATTGCTCCTATGTTCCATCACACTCAAACATTACGTTTTCACGGCGTCTTAGAAGATATATCGCTCACTAATTGGGGATGGCCAGATATTCGCTCTGTGTGGTCCTCTGATTAATGAAGAATATTGAATAGCCGTTGGTCTTTGTTTTATCTAATGAACATCAGGGGGCAATGTCATTCACAGATATCTCTCTTCTAACATGATGTCATATTGCGATGAAGATATTATTGATAACCGCTGAGTCGATGCCGTAAATAGGCACCAATTACAACGAGATATCTTCTTGTTCCATTTTGAATGAACATTGAATCTCGTATTGGTTGAACGAGAATACGCTGCCGCCGTGGGTTCGCTTGGTGGTGACTGTCTCATCACAAAATTGAATCGTCACTCGCGTATACACCTTTTCATGCGCCTCAACTGTGCACTCGGCAAGGTTGGTTTCAAACTCAGCTTCAAGCGTATCTAACTGTGATTTAGTATTTTCGATCGCAAGATTATTTTTTTCTCTTTGCTGCTCAATTTCTAGTGCTTGCTCTTCGCTGCGTTCCGCTTTTGGTCGCTTCTTAAATTCGAGCTCTTGGCGAATCACATCCATGGTCTGCTCTTGAGCATGCTTATAAGTTTCTTTCAGCTCGGCTATCTTTTGTCGGTAACCATCGTAACGTGCAAATCCGTATACCTTGGTTGCGGTATCTCCTTCTACGCCTAAAAAGACACACTCCACTTTCCCACCGACTCTAGCTTCGCCGCCACTGAGCGTACCGTGCTTCTTCAAACTGTCCATCACGATAAGGTTGTTACCACAACGAATATCATTACTCATGCTGTGCACACCCAGTCGAAGGTCGGTGGAGGTTTGGAGTTCGGCGTTCTGCGCGTAGCTTGCTGTGATAGAACCTTTGCTAAACACCTTGCAGCTTTTCGGCTCACCCTCTTTAGTCGTATGACCGATAATCCCCTTCGCGACTTTTATATCACCCTGTGCTTGGACTTCTGCCGATTCAATAAAGCCACCAACCGTGACACTTCCTGTCGCCTTGACGATCATCCCCGGTTCAATGTTGCCAGAGACAAAGACATTGCCTTTGAATTTAACGTGTCCGGTTGATACATCTACGTTGCTAACACACAAGGCGTCATCTACTTCTATAGTTCTATCTTTGATTATGGGTAATCCAGGAAATGAAGCGAGTAATAAATTGGGGTCGTCAGGGGAGATGTAGGTGCCCTTTCCAGGCTTAATTAAACTGTCTTGTCCAGGAAGCGGTGGGATAATTCGACCTTGAACTGTAAAGCCAGCGATGCCTTTGGTCGCGGGAGTACGCTTCATCAAGTGATCATTTTGACCAACAGTAATGGTTTGCCCCAAGTCTCGCATATCAATCTTGCCTTCGTCTTTACTGCGAGGCTTCAAGACTTGGCGAGTAATGTCTTCAACCAAGGCGGCAAACTTAGCATCTTTGCCCTTTATTGGCTGCGTCCCTTTCGCGACGGGTTGAGTAAACTTTTCACCGGGTTTAAGCTTGTTACTCATCATCAGCACTTTTCTGAGCGCTAACTTATTAATTCCCTTTGTTATGTGGGCTTGGGCTAAACAGTGAATGATGTCGCTCCCGCGCAGTGCGTGACCATGATGTGGTCCTGTCACCACCAGACTCGCGAGCATCTCGTCATCAGACAGTTCGACGGCAACGCTTGCGTTACGAACTTCGGCAATCAAGACTCCTTCGTAAGCTTCCCCTTTACCTTCTTTGGCAAGAGTGACGAAGCGCAACACCTCTTCTTCAAAAAGAAAATAGTTTGATGCGTCCAAAGCTTCCAAGGTTGGTGGCAACGTCGTGTTATCAAAGCTTGCTTCAACCACAAACCCCGACGGCAGACATGCCATCACTTGTTGCTTGTCTTCTGACAATGTAACAATGTTATCCCACATTCGAATTGAGTATCCCTAATGACTCAGTTGTTATTCAGTCTATATAATTCGTTCTGCGCTGAGTATCACATTATTAGAATAATCAGCGTCACATCACTTACTTTCGATTCTGCAAACATGACTCATAAATAAGACTTACACATTTTATGATCTACTTCGCCTTTACAAATACATAGGGAAATTTTTCAGAATATTTCGTGTGATTGAATGTCGATTCGATATTAGAGCAAGATAGTAAAGGCGAATAGCTTTAGATGATTAAAGGCTGTTGTGGAGAGGTGGAACAGAAGTGATGAAGCTGATAATCAGGGTAAAAACGGATTTCAATATGGAGCTTCAGTTTACAGTGTAAATCCAAAATTCTAATTTACACTGTAAATCTAATTTGTAACGGTCAGTCTATTTAAATGATGGCTTGTCTATTTACACTGTAAATTTGCTAGCAAAACATCGACGTCTTTACGAAACTGAATCTCTGCTTGTTTGCGACCAACAAGATTAGACTGTTCAACACAAGTCCCCCACTCTTTCTGCTGAACGACCTTTGCGATGAGTAAGTCAGAAATACCTATATTTCGATCGTTACCAAGTAGAATCAAGTTCAGTACGCTGAAGCTAATCGCATCGTAACTGTTGCCACCGTTCACGTAATTTCTAACTAACTGAGTTTCAAACTCGCTAACGGTATTGACACTCTTTGGCAGCAGTACGCGCACCATTTCGGTTTCAAGTGAAACTAAAGAACCTGAAACAAGAAAGCAGTAGCTACGCTCGAAGTGACTTAGAGCTTGGTTAATCCAGCTTTGGGAGTTTGAGGTAAGCGCCTTAACCATCAGTACCGAGTGGCAGCCACTTGCCTGATCGCGCTGGTGGCCAATATGGACAGGTACAAAATCGTTATCGCGCCAGAATGAAATCAACTCACTAGTCGCACCGAAGCTTGTCGCCAGATAATCCGCTTGGCTGGTTTGCTCTGATAACTTAGCCAACATCCAACCGCCAATGCCCAAACCTTGATGAGGCGTTGAAACTGCAATGCGCATCACTCGAAGGCAGCGACTGGTCGCCGCTTCTGTACAGCCAAGTTGGTTTGCCAGTAACACAGGTGCAAGGTGTCCTTGAGGCCTGCGTTTTCCAATTTGAATCTGAGCAGTCAAATCTTTATCTAAGCCACCCTCTTCAATGACCAACATACAACCTAAGCATTCATCTTGCTTCCAGGCGGCGTACAAACGGATTGCTGAATTGTTGAGAAACTGCATTAAGTCATTAGGCGAGGTCTGATAGTGCGCATCCACGAGAAGAGAAAAACATTGTTGTAGCTGCTCAGGATTAGCCAAGCATTCTGCTTTTGATAACTCGACCAAGTTTAATTGGTTGATTGCGTTAGCAGAAAAGCCATCGATTTCATCAACAGCCGATTCAGTGAGTGATGCGTCATTACCAAGTAGGAAGCAATCAAACAACCAAGCTTCTAGTGGGTCGTTGTTGTTCCAACGAATCGGTTGTTCAAGCTTAAAGCCTTTCCAACCAGGGCGGTGTACAGAAAGCCAAGATTCAAACTTAATCCCAAACCCTCGTCCACTACCCTCGTAACCGTGCACCGTGGTTGAAAAAACCATACGATGATAAATGCCGACCATGGACTTGAGCATAGGAATTGGAATAGCAGCCGCTTCATCAACCAATAGCAGGTCGCAATCAGGCTTAGATTTAAGTAAGTCATCCGGAGCTACGAATCTTAAACTTCCCCCTTGATGGCGAATGTGTGTAGCGTTAACCACTTCGATGACTTCGAGTCGCTGTATTGCATGGGAAAAAACAGGCTCGATTGCTTTCACTGAAGGCGCAGTCACAATAATATCTAATCCATAACGTTCAACCAGAAGCTGTGCTGCGGCAATCCCCAACGTCGAACTTTTACCACGGCCCCTATCTGCGGTGAGAACCAAAGGACGTTTGCGATGCCCAGACAACACCTTTTTGACCAACTCGACTGCCACGTTTTGCTGTTTAAATCTATCCAATCCGATTTCAGCGTTTTGTTTTGGGGGGAATGCGTTACTTGCTTGAGTAACATCGCCAGCTTCATTAGCTTGCGAAACAGAAATGAGTTTATCGAAATGCCCCTTTAACCAACGTTGGCCAAAGCAAGAACTCCTACCCTCTTCAGCTTCATTGACGTTTGGCGGCAACACCAACAACAAACCGCCACCCACTAACGACCCCAGTGCTGCACTGAAACCATTCGCGTCAAACTGCTCTCTAAAATCACAAACAAGAATCTGGCATTCACGCCCCAGAAGTTTCTGCCCCTTCTTGACCGGTGCATGCGTCACATCGTCGAATGGGACACCGCCAATCTGAAAAATGGATTTAACGTTCTTATCTTGAAGGAAAGTTGAAATAGCCGTGTTTTGCCAGTCGACATCGCCGTTAAAAACCACGCCGTAACGGTGATCATTATGTTGAGCAACATCAGAAAGTGTATGCAGAAAAGTGTTGGTTGGGTTTGTCATAGTTAGCGTCCAGATTCATCTAGACACAGTTTATCACAGCCAAATAAAAAGCCGCATAATGCGGCTTTAGAGTCGTAATGGAAAGTTGTCGACTTAGTCGAGCTTGGATTGAACGAAGGCCAAAATCTCTTCCATTGTCGCGTCATCCACTTTCTTAAGGTTCAACGCCAAGTTTGAACCCTTACGGCTGTATGAAGCGCGGCCCTTAATAAGCTCAACTTTTGGAGAAGCTTTCTTCGCTGGCGCAGGTGCCAATTCAAGAATCCAACCTTCCAAAGTTTCAGTAACGTCTTTAGTTAAACGCGTAACACCTTGTGCTTCGCTACGCTGCCATACAAAACCTTCAGAAGCATCACACTTAGTCAGTAATGTTTGCTGTTGTTCGCCAGTCAGGCCACCAAATTGTTTGTGTAGCTTAACAATGGTTGGGCGACCAAGATCGCTCACATTTGGGTAAGCTTGTAGCAGTTCAAGAGGCAAAGCCGCCGCTTTCAACGCGCCACTCACCAAAGCTTCACTGCACTGGAACATTTTCGCTAGTGCTTTCTGGTCTTCAGCTTCGCCTTTATCTAGCTTCGCTTGCATCTCTTTACCCTTCTCGTAAAGAGAAAGCGGTTTATGAGCGTTAGCGACATCAGATAGGAACTTAGCGTGTTCGCCGTTGATGTTTTCAGCAACATAGATAAGGAACTCTTTGTCAGCCAAAATACACGACATACGACGACGGCTACCATCGAGAACTTCAATCTTACCGTCTTTGTTTTTACGACCAACCGCTGGGTATTGCTGGCCACGTTCTTTCAATGTAGTAAGAACATCAGAAAGCGCGTGCTCGTTTAAGAAAGATTGCTCACGAGCATTTTCTTCGAAAACAACCGTTTGAGTTGCTACGTCAGCCGCCGGGATTCGAACTAGTTCAAATGAAACCAATTCTTCGCCTGCAACAGAAAGCTCGATCACTTGAGCCTGTTCTTTAGCCGCTGTTTGAGCTTCTTGTGGCGTAGCTACGCGACGTTTGTTTGCTTTACCAAATAGCTTTGCATTTAAGTCAGATGTTTTAATTGCCATTCTTGTTATCCCTGATTAAGTGAAGGCCAGTTGCTATGTAATACACGCTCTAATTCTAGAGCACTTTTTTGTACTGCGTCTTGAGCGACAGCCAGAGTTTTCTTACCACCCTCAAAGTCGCTCACCGTTAGATCGAAAACCGTGCTGTAAGTATCTGCACAGGTTTCAAAAGCGCGGCTTCTTGGAATAGTGGCCATCATTACTTGGTCATTCAACAGGTAGTTCATCTCAGTTAATACTGATACCTGCTTCTTGTTGTCGTCTTCAAACATGGTTGGCATTAGACGAACAAATTCGAGCCCTTTCCAGTCGTCCGGGAACATCTCGTACACGGTTGGTAAGTGCTGGAAGAAGTTAACCGTTGAAGCCCAATCCAAACGCTTGGCAGCACATGGAATCAGAAGAGCGTTCGATGCGTACATTGCGTTCCACACTAGAGGGTCTACGTGCGGGCCGGTATCAATCATAATCACATCAAAATCATCAGCAATTTTGTCGATAAGCTTCTCTTTTAAAAGACGAACAATATCAAGTGACTGATCTTGAGATAGGCTTTGCCACGCTTCAGCGTTAAACATCGCGTCTTCTGGGAACGCCGAAATCGTCTTTAGATTCGGATACTGTGTTGGTAATAGTACGTTCTTACGCAAGAATTCAAGGTCAACATCTTGGCCTTCAGGCACATTGTCCAACATGATATCAACAGCAGAATAGATACTGTCGTGCTCTGCACCACTAATTTGTGGGTTTAAGAACAGACGCAAAGAACCTTGTGGATCCAAGTCAATCAAGCAGATACGGTAGCGCTTATCTAAGTTCAAAGACAGACAAGCCGCTAGGTGAACCGCAGTCATTGATTTACCCGTACCGCCCTTTTGGTTCTGCACGTTAATAACCCATGGCTTATTGTCTAGATGCTGCTTACGTTGGTGGAACTTCGGCACTTCAGCTGCGTCCATCAGCATGTGAGCTTCAGTCAATGAAATCGAGTAATGATTGGCGTTGTTCTTTGTAAACTGATGACCATCCGCTTCAAGCTTGTTGATAGCCTCATCCAATTTTCGACGAGTTAAGCCTGAACGCGTCTCCATCATAGCTTTAGACATTGGAGGGAAATGTTCATCACTTCGCTCTTCCAGAATAATCTCAATTCGGTCAGCCTGAACTTGTTGAGTTTGTTCGGCCAGCTGATAGAGCTTATCAATCGTTTGTTCTCTTTTCATTGCCAGTTTCCGTAATGATTAACCTAGAACAAATTGTACAGCGATTAACAACAAACACAACAAAAACATGAACATACATTTATGAGTAAAATCACATAAAATAGACTGTATTTTTACAGTTTGATGAAAAATAGGCTTAGATGAACACAAAAACGTCTATTTTTATCACCGCTAACAGTGCTATTTCCGGCTTACATTTAAAATGTTACATCGTCACTTATTTACAATGTAAATGTAATTCCAACAAATAAACTTCGGAACGATTGAAATACAACCATAGATTACGGTTGGTGTGATTTGCATTCGAATTTGTCAGATTTTCAATAAAAAATAACCAAACAGACTAAATAGACAAAAAATTCAAAGTCGAAGTAAAAATCGAGTGTAATAAAACAAAAGAGAATTGGAACCTATCCGGAAGAATGATCATGGAGCACATCAACAGTTAGATAATTGACAGGGCCAAATTATGAAGCATGATCAAGGCCTAAACTCACCAATATTGATCGGAGTAAGTGCATGTTAGAAATGATCAACTCACGGAAAAATGATCAAGTAAATATCGTTCCGGAAGCATATAAATATAGAGCTAACTTACGGACAAATGCTTTTGCAATGGGGATTCAAGCTCTATAAGGCCTTATTGCTTGGAAATTCAATCGACACGGATTACAAATACAGAAACATGACAATTTCATGATCATGCTTCCTGATTTATGATGTATCGAGCTAAAAACCCCCAACCAGTGATTATGGAACCAATACCGATTGAATTTTGAACGCCAAAGGGGAAAAACGATGTAAAAGGGGCATTACTTGATCATTGTTCCGATGAATTGGCTGTCAAAAATATCCACATAGGTGACTTAGAAGCCGCTTAATACAACTTGATCAATTACGGACTGTGGATAAGCTGTATAAGCATAATGATCATGCTTTCGAACCGATAATGATCATGCTTACAATGACTTAATGATCATCGTTCTGAGGTTCTGTGATCATGCTTTCTTTAATTTAATGATCATCGTTTCGAGTTCTTTATGATCATGCTTTCCAATCGGATTTTTTTTAACACTTATAATTCATGCACTTAAAAGCAAACTCACAGCCAGATCATTAGATCACTTAATCATTTAAGATCATATTAATCAAAAAGATCAGTTATTTAAAAGCCAATAAATTCTCTTTATTTATGATCATTCTTTCTTTATCATTCAGGAACTATAGTGAAATTACGGCTAGTGTGATACGGATCAAAAATGAAACCAGAAGAGAAATTGTTAATTAAGGCACGAAGCCACAAAGATGGTCATTTATTTGAGGTATCTGAAACAGCCGTTGAATGGATAGAACAATATCAACACTTCAAAGGGGTCACCAAAAGCATCGTTGAGCTTCTTAACCTAATTTCACTACGTGGGTTTAGCAGCAAAGATGGATACGTCTCCACCACCGAGATTATTGAATCAACTGATGGTCAAGTGACTCGCGCCGCCTTGCAACAAAGGCTGAGAGCCGCTGTAAGTATTGGTCTGTTCAAACAAATCCCAGTTCGTTTTGAAGAAGGCCTCGCGGGTAAAACCATGTTGCATCGCTTTGTGAACCCAAACCAATTGATATCGGTACTGGGTGCCACCAGTTTAGTGACAGAAAGCGTCAAGCAAAATGAAAAGCAGAAGCGTTCTAAAGCACTAGCTCAAACCAAAGTAAACAAGCGCTTACTGAATGAACATGGACTGAATACACCACCGACGATGAAAGACGAAGCGGATCAATTCATTGTTTCTCCAACCAATTGGGCGGGGATTATTGATCAAGCGTTGGCGCCACCTAGAACACGTAAGAGTTACCAGAAATCTATGGTTTCGATCTCTGGCACTCGAGCGGTGATCGAGACACGATCTTCTAAAAACATCATGACGGTTGACGATCTGATGACGCTGTTCGCGTTATTCACGCTTACTGTTCAATATCATGATCACCACCAAGATGATTATCATCTCGACGCGAAACACACACCGAACAAAACCCCACTCTACATCACTGATATTTTGTCTTTGCGTGGCAAGAAAGACAGCGGTCCTGCACGCGATTCGATCCGTGACAGTATTGATCGTATCGAATTTACGGATTTCCAACTGCACGAGCTCACGGGCCGTTGGCTTAGCGAGAACATGCCAGAAGGCTTCAAGAGTGATCGTTTCCGATTCTTAGCTAGAACCATTACGGCATCAGAAGAAGCGCCTACAGAGGGCTCTGATGGCGAAATTCGCATTAAACCGAACCTGTATATCCTTGTCTGGGAACCTTCGTTCTACGAAGAGCTGCTGACGCGTGATTATTTCTTCCTATTTCCGCCAGAAATCCTGAAACAACATACCTTGGTCTTCCAAATGTATTCGTACTTTAGAAGCCGTATGGCACGTCGCCACTCAGATTGTATGTTACTGAGCGAGCTGAACCAGAAGTTGGCTCGTAATATCGATTGGCGTCGCTTCTCGATGGATTTGATCCGCGAACTCAGAAAATTGGGCGAAGTAGGGGATCAAGAAGATACCTTCCTGGTGAATCTTTGGGGTTATCACTTGACGATCACGGCGTTGATCGAAAAAGGAAAAACCACCGATTATCAGGTTGATATCAAATGTAATGTCGAAGAGGTGTTGCGTTATTCAAGAGCGCGTACCACCAACGCCGGTAAGCGTAATATGGCACCGACGTTACCGAACCCGCTGCGTAACGAGATGGTGTCTAAGCAGAAGCTGGAAGAGCTGTCTGAGATTATCGATGGTGAGTTTGAACCAATTCAGCGCAAAGCTCCGTCGCCAAGAGGCAAATTGGGACGTCGAGTTAAGCAGCGTAAACACTCTGTTGAGATCAACGCTGATGAGATCATGATTACTCTCTCTAAATATACCTCCACAGAGGCTCTAGAACGCAGTATAACGGCTTTATCTGCTATGACCGGGCATTCACATGCCTCAATCAAAGAAGAGTGCTCAGAGCTCATTGAGAAGCTTGATTGGTTGAGAGTCGGGGAGGATGTTATCCCATACGAAACACTGAGTCGCTTAATTGAGCTGTACAACGACCGTGACAGCACCAGCAATCGACACCTGTCCATTGAACGTTTGATTTCTGGTTTGGCTGTGCGTCGTAAAGTGTGTAAACAAGTTCACGAAGGTCATTTGGACGAGAATGTGTTTCTAGCGCTCGATGAAATGGCGATTGGCCATTAATCATGAGGGCGTGTTGATCTTTCGAGCTGATTTTTGCAGTAGAAATACCCATTACCAAGAAGCCCGAATTTACGGTCGATGAATGGATAGTTTGAACACATTAGGTGCTGATTAAAATCGCACCTAACGCTGACAAAGTTCTGACAATGTAACGCATCCAGTTGATTATTATTTATCCCGAATAGACAACCTTTGTCCTTTCTTATGATTAATAGATTGGCTCATATTTTGTTACATCATACTGAATAGATTTTTGCGAGTTCCTAAGGGACTCGCTTTTTTTTGCCTGAAATTCAGTCAATCATTAAAATTCAATAGCTTACATAATTAAACGCCGAAGCATGATCAAGGCCAGATCATGTTTTCTACGGATCTAGCTCTGATGAGATTTTGATTTGATGTTTGATCGAGAAGGGCTTGATCAGTGGAGATGGCTTTGAATGCTGCCTTGATCATAGTTTCGGGGATGGGTTGCCATAAAGCGTACATGCGATTCGATCAATTTCTCTGATTCTGCTTTCCAACGTGGTTCTTGCTGTTGGTTCGTAAACTCCAAAGCCAATACACACAAGTGTTGTAGCCGCTGCGTACACCACTCTTGCAAGTCAGGCTCTGATTTTGGGTCGCATGACACGGCCTGCAGCTTGCTATAGGCAAACATCAGGTATTGATAGGCCTTTTCTTGATTGTGCGAACCACCAGCCTCGTTTGAGAGCGATGATACGCTTGATGCTGCAAACTTTGTCGATGTCGTCAGCGTTCCGTCTTTATATCGATAAAACGTAAAGATTCTCAGGCATCCGTCTAGCCAACATGCGATGCCTTTGCTCTGCTCATCCGTGATCATTGGCCCCCAGAGTGCATCTGGAGGCGTTAAGATCAAAGGTTCTAACCGGTCCACTTGATCATGCTTTCGGTCTTTGTACCAATCTCCGATCCGCTCTAACCAAGTGTCTAGTTCATTCATGCAACGTTATCCCACTGTTTTACAAAGTGATTATCAGCAACTTGCTTGATTTCATGCTGTATTTCACAGCTCTGCTCTCGAATTCGATCTGCGTTTATTGAATAGTTTGGCTCATTTTTGACGAGTTCGCCAAATGGCAGATCGGGATCGGGCACGGCAGAGATCAACAGTTTAGTGTACGGGTGTTGTGGATTGGTCAAGATCGACTGGGTTGATCCCCATTCGACGATCTGTCCTTTGTACATCACCGCTGTCTCTTCTGCGATGTAATGTGCTGTGGCAAGATCGTGGGTTATGTACAAAAAGCCAATCCCCAACTCTTTTTTCATTTTTTGCATTAGGTTCAACACGCCAAGTCGTATTGAAACATCCAACATCGAGGTAGGTTCATCGGCAAGGATAACCTCTGCGCCAACGGCCAGTGCTCTGGCTAGGTTAACCCTCTGTCTTTGGCCTCCACTGAGCTCATGAGGGTATTTGGCGAGAGTTTCAATGGGTAACTCCACCAGCGTTAATAACTCTTTGAGACGCTCTGAGAGAGCCTGTTTCGTGGCAACTTGCTTATGGATTTTAAGCGGGCGAGTTAAGTGGTGCTCAATGGTGTGAGTTGGATTAAGTGAGCCAAATGGGTCTTGAAATATCATTTGTACACGGCTGCGGTAATCCAAGATATCTTTGCGGCTTTTTAGGGTAGAGATGTCTCTGCCATTGAACAGTATCTCTCCCTCTGTCGGTGCGTAAACCTTGGTCATCAATCGGGCGCAGGTGCTTTTCCCGCAGCCTGATTCTCCAACCAGCGCCAATGTTTTACCGGCATGCAAATCAAAACTCACCCCATGTAGGGCTCTAAAGATCGCTTCTTTGCCAAATCCACCGCCGACGGTGAACTCTTTAACGAGGTTTTTCACTTGAAAAATAGGTTGTGACATGGAGCTCTCCTAGCACGTAGTCGCGTGCGCATGTTCGTGAATGTTAGGGAAAGAACTCCATAGCTTTTGGGTGTAGGAGTGCTGAGGGTTGTTACGAATCTCATAGGCTTGGTTGATTTCAACGATCTGGCCGTGGCGCATGATGGCAATGCGGTCACATAGCTGGCTCATTAGTGCCAGGTCATGGGTGATGAACAATATCGAAAACCCAAACTCTTCTCTGAGTTGGTGTATTTGCTGCAGAATTTCGCGTTGTACAACCACATCAAGCGCCGTTGTCGGCTCGTCCATGATGATCAATTTGGGATTGAGGGCGAGCGCGATGGCGATGACTAAGCGTTGACGCATCCCTCCGCTGAACTGATGCGGATATTCGGTGAGGCGGTTACGAGGAATGTTCACAAGGTCGAGGAGCTTCTCTGCGCGGTCTTTAGCTTGTTCGTTGGTCATTCCTTTGTGGTGACGTAAAACATCAGCGAACTGCTCTTCAATGGTCAGTACGGGATTGAGTGAGTTCATTGCACTTTGGAATACCATGGCGATTTCGCTCCAACGCAAGGTGTTCAAGTGGTCGTCAGATAAACCGAGCAGATCTTGCCCGTTGAACAATATCTTCCCTCCAGAGATGAAAGCAGGCGGCTTGTGTAAACGGTTAATGGCAAACGCGATGGTACTTTTTCCGCATCCTGATTCGCCAGCCAAACCAAAAATCTCGCCTTGGCCTATGCTAAAGCTTACGGATTTTACAGCATTAAAATCGCCGTCATCGGTGATGTAATCGACACATAGATTCTTCACTTCGAGAAGTGGTTTATCTGGATTTTCCCTAGACATGATAAATACTCAGTTATGATATTGATAACTATTATCATTAACATGAAGTGAATTTAGTGAAAGCGATGAGCACAAAAAGAATGAAGTGCCTCGAAATTTATCTTGGGTTATTTCACGAAATTTCAGTGGGAAACAAGAAATGAGAACGGGGAAAATGAGAGGTGGATCAAACCACATTTCTTATGGGGAATCTTGTAAATGTAATTGCAGAAAATGGCTTTGGCAAAGTTTAAATGAGGCATTTATTAATTAGCTTTGTGAAGCGTCGGAATCATCACATTTCAGTACAGAATGTCTTAACAAGTGAAATAGCATTTGCTACAGATTAGCTGTCCATTACATGGTGCTTTTCGGAGGAAAACATGTCCATTAATTCTATCAACCATGATGAAATGACAAATATTGCAAACAAGTGGGATGCTGAAGAAGAAGTATCTTTCAAACCAGAAAAGAAAATGAAGTCCGCTGAAGCTCGTCGTCGTATTGAAGCTCTAAGAGAAATTAGAGAAAGCGGTTTTAGTCTGGAAGAAGCGAGGGAACTAGGTCTTATTCACTAAGGACCCCTATTGCATTTAAGAGGGTGGCGCACCGCCACCCTTTGATTTATATAACTTTTTAAAAGGGCTATGAGTTTTTTATAAGTAAACCATGTTCCTTGTCTCCCACCATTTAAATCCATTGTCCCGCCTTTACATTGCTTGTTCCCGACTAAAAACATGCTCATGGCATACTCTTGAACTAAGTTGTTTGACAGTAATATGCAACGCCACTAATTTTAAAGTTAAAGCAAAAATATGAGATGTCGTTGGTAAGGAGAAGGCTATGTCTAATTCTGTGGCGAAAGCCAAAGAAGTGCTGTTTTATGAACCTGAAGATCCAAACGGATACCTGTCAAATTTTGCAGCTTGTCCCATTAAGGTTAACGATCAAGTTTGGGCAACCAGCGAACATTATTATCAAGCGATGAAATTTGCTTCTGAAGCGTTACGCAATACTATTTTGGAAGCCAGTACCCCTGCTGAAGCGTTCTCTTTAAGTCGTGATTATGAAGACCAAGTTCGAGAAGATTGGTATGACATTCGTGTTGAAGTGATGCAGTTCATTGTGACTGAGAAGTTCAGACAGAACCCGCAGTTTGCGCTGTTTCTGACTAACACCGGAGATTCGGTGATCAAAGAGCATTCTCATAAAGACCATTTTTGGGGCGATGGTGGTGATGGAACTGGTGAGAACCGTTTAGGTGAAATTTTGATGGCGGTGCGACAACAGCTTCGTAATCAACAACTGCATTTGATTGCTTCGCACTAACCTATCGAGTACAAGTTCAAAGATAGTTTCCCCAAACGTTAAATTTTAAAGGCCGCTCTGCAATTTAGTACTAAGCTAGACTAAGCAGAGCGGCCTTTTCGTTGCAAGTCGAGCTAAGATGACTAAGAGTAGAAAAGTGCTCTACAACGTCAACTAGGCGCTATTACAGATAAACGAAGAATCTATAAGTACCCTTGCACGATGTCATCGAGCTGACCATCGTCTTTCATTTGGTCGAGACGTTGGTTGATGAAGCTTTGCAGCTTAGGATCCATCTCAGGGTCAAACGCCAAATGGATAGGGTAGTTATTGATCACTGAACCAAACTCTTGCATCTGATAATCATCAATACTTAACTTTTGCTCGTTTAGGTTGTATTTGATTCTCGATTCCATCTCAACAAAAACGGTATCACCAGGCGTTCGGTTTAATACACGAAAAGCCGCGCTGTAATCTTTAACTCGAATCTCGTTGAGCTTACCTTGTTTGATGTAAGGCTCTAGGTTTGGATATTCGAATCCCACCAGCAAGACCACCGCTTTTCCGTCTAAATCGTCGATAGTATTGAACTCAAATGGTTCCTTACCGCTACTCAGTAACACGTGTTTTACATTGTAAATCGGATCTTTAGACAGGTTTACAGATTGGATATTTCCCCAACTAGGACTGCCGTAAGTTACCCAGTTTGGATTCTCTCTCGCGTCGAGCTTGTCAATCATGCGGTTGAAAGGGTAGGTGTGGTAATCGACCTCGTATTGGCTGTCATCAAATACGGCCTCAACAATATCCGAAACCATTCCTCTGTGAGATGACCCGTCAGTTTCGATCTGAAAAGGTTGCGCTTGGCTCGCAATAATGTAGTAGTGAACAGGTTCGCTTGCAAAAGCATAACTGCTTGAAAACAAACTGACTATGGATGCAAATATAAGATGTTTTTTCATAACCTTCCCTAGTTATTTGATGAATGACTACTATTATACTAGTTGAGTAATTGTAGTTTGCTAGGATAACAATAATGGTAATTTGTGTATGGTGACAAAAGGAAAACGCTATATTGGACTCTCCCGACAGTTGATCGGGACTATCATAGCAATCAGCACCCTATTCACAGTTATAGTGACAGGTCTAGGGTTGTATGTGGAGTACCAAAGTCGAGTTTCTTTTATCAGTTCTCAGATCGAACAGGTTAAGGCTGGCTACCTTTCGGGTTTAACGTCCAGTTTGTGGGTTGAAGATCGAGAGCAACTGTTTGTGCAAGCCGAAGGTATCTCCCGCCTACCCTCGGTTAGTTACCTTCTTATCGAAAGTCCCGATGAAAAAATTCTAGAATTAGGTCAAAAGACCGCAGGTCAGTCTTATTCCCAGTCTTGGGAAATGGTGCACCAGATGGGGGGGACAGATTTCCCATTAGCGACGCTCACGGTGCAATCTGATTTGAGCATGATCCTCAACGACTTTGAAGAACGAGTTCTACTATTGCTCGCCTTCGAAGCCGTTAAAATCTTCTTATTGTCTCTGGTTTGTTTAACGATTGTCTATCGCCTCGTGGTCAAACGCTTAATGACTATGTCTTCCCAGATCAACCAGCAACAGGTCGAAGACAACAAACCACGCTTCATAACGCCAACCGATTCTACTTACAGAGACGAGATCTCGACACTAGAGAGTAGCTATAACCAGTCGGTTGAACGTATTCGTCAACAATACCAAGAACTGGAAAAAGCCAAAGATGTCGCTGAGGTTGCCAACCGCAACAAGAGTGAATTCCTTGCCAACATGAGTCACGAGATCCGGACTCCAATGAATGGCATCATCGGGTTATCGTCTCTACTTTCTGAAATGGATATGCCGAAAGAGCAAAAAGAGTACATCAACATGCTCAATACCTCTTCGCTTACGCTGCTCGACCTTATCAATGACATCTTGGATTATTCGAAGATAGAAGCGGGGCGACTAGAACTGCAACAAGAACCGATGAAAATGATGGGTATTGCTGCCGATGTTGAATCGACGTTTAGAGTTAAAGCCGAGCAGAAAGGGCTCAGATTCCAACTGGCGATTGATCCTAAGATCCCAACTATGGTGATTGGCGATGGCACCCAGCTAAGACAAGTACTGAATAACTTGGTCGGTAACGCCATCAAATTTACCGAGCATGGTCATGTCACACTCTCACTTCGCTTGGAAGAAGTCATAGAACCAAAACAAAAGCTCAGAGTGAAATTTGAGGTGACTGACAGCGGTATAGGTATTGCAGAAGACAAACAGAAATCGGTGTTCGATAAGTTTCAACAAGCCGACGGCAGTACCACGCGTATTTACGGAGGCACAGGGCTTGGTTTAACGATATGCGAGAAGATCGTGACATTGATGGGCAGCAAGCTTGAGCTAACCAGTGTCGTAGGCAAGGGGAGTACATTCTACTTTACCGCTGACTTTGACCCGAGCCTGGACGTTGACGAAAGCAATATCGATTTTAATAAAGTTTCGGTGCTTCTGGTTGATGATAGTCAGCTGAATATGCGTATTACCTCAACACAGCTTCAATCATTCGGCGTTAAGTCTGAGTGTTGTGAAACCGCCACCCAAGCGTTAGAGCTTGTTTCAGAGTCTGTGGCTAAGTCATCACCCTATGATCTAGTGCTGATAGACAAAGTGATGCCATCCGTTGATGGCTTTCAACTGGCGAGAAGCTTAGTTGAACGCTTTGGTAGCGAGTGTCCTAAATTAGTGATGATCTCCGCTGACCCTAGAAAGCAAGATGAGGCTCGCGCTAAACAAGTGGGTTTTGTTGCCTACATAGCTCGTCCTTATCAAGATAACCAACTTAAATGGACGTTGAGTGAAGTCCTCGCGAGAGCAGCGGATACCTCAAACTTTACTTATCCAAACAGAGGTGAGGTCGCGTTCAAAGACAATGAACCTGTACCATTAACTAAACCTGCGAGTTCTGCTGAAGCTACACCAACTGTCTCTGTTAAAACCAGAAAAGTAGATAAGCAAGATCCAATTCAAGCAGAGTCAAAACCTGTCGCGGTTGCTGGAGAATTTAGTGGTACGGTATTGGTCGTTGAAGACTCGCGAGTAAACCAGCAAGTTGCCAAGATGATGCTCAAGAAACTTGGCTTTGAGGTTGATATTGCCGATAACGGTGAGATTGGTGTCGAGAAATTCCAGGCCAACGAATACGAGATGATTTTTATGGATTGCCAGATGCCAGTTCTTGATGGCTTCGAAGCCACTAAACAGATCCGAGCGTTAGAAGAGGGCTCTTCACAACATATTCCAATCGTCGCACTCACGGCCAACGTTGTGCAGCGAGACAAGCATTTGTGTTTTGATGTGGGTATGGATGAGTTCTTACCAAAACCGGTTAATCAAGGAAAGCTGAGAGAGATAGTTGCCAGTTTTTTATCTAAAGAAACCGATTCGACCAAAGAAGAAGATGAGCAAAAGATTGTTTAGTTAGTGCCTCATTAAACGTAACCGTTGAAAATAAAAACTCCGACTGAATCAGTCGGAGTTTTTGTATGTGCTCGCTTTTTTTCCTAAGCCTAGGCAAATGGTTACGTGACGCTAACCAATACTATCAATATGAATCACTACAGAATCGGGTCGCCAGTATTCCAACTCGCAATCCATTAGTTCACCGTCCTGTTTGTAGTTCACTCGGCAGATCTTAAGAACAGGCTGCCCCTCTGCCAAATTCAGCGCCTTGGCGACATGCGCAGGGGCAGAGGTGGGTATCACATCAAAGCGCGATTGTTGGGTCTCGTAGCCGTATTTTTCTCGGTAGATGCCTGTCAGCGACATGGTGAGGTTTTCTGACAACACCTTCTCAAACAACGGCGCTTTTAAGACGTTTTCAACAAACAGCACCGCTCGGCCATCAATAAAGCGTAGTCGCTCAATCACGTGTATCGGCGTTATCTGTTCTATCTCTAATGCTTTGGCGTAATCGCCCGCGGCCATCTCTGTGCGGGTGCTCAGCAGCCTTGTTTCTGCAATACGATGTTGTTCGCGAATCATTTGATGAAAGTGAGAACGAGACAGCGGGTTGTAGCGGATACGTTCGGGTGACACATACCAGCCACGGCGCTCTTCTCGGTATATCAAACCTTCGGTTTCCAGAGACACCAACGCATCTTTGAGCGTGATTCGTGTGGTGGAAAACAGTTCGCTCAGGTTTCTTTCTGATGGCAGTTTTTGCCCTTCAATGAAGATACCTGATTGAAGCTGCTCTCGAATACTCGCCTTAATTCTTCCTAACTGTGTCCCTGATTGCCCGGTGCCCAATGTTCTCATTACTGATCTAGTCCATAAGTTCGTGTGCTTAATAAGGTAAACCATGGAGTTAACAGGAATGTGACAGTAACCAATGGCTTATTGTCATATGAGTGAAATATAACTGCCACGTAAATGCACTCGAACTGTCAAATAACTTACGGTAAACCGTCACATTCCGGCTATAGCATACAAAACGAACTTACTGACCTAGTCCAGAAGGATAGAGACAATGAAAACTTTGCTTAGCCGTTCAACTGTATCGCCAAGAAAATTGATGGGTTCACCTACAAAGCTAATAGGCACAACCGCTAAATTGATTGGTGTAACAGGACTTACGGCAACACTTTCAATGCCAGCGATGGCGAAGGATGCTGATCTTGAGTCACTGATTGAAGCCGCTCAAAAAGAGGGTGCTGTTTACAGTGTGGGTATGCCAGACAGTTGGGCAAACTGGAAAGGCACATGGACTGACCTGAAAGCAAACTACGGTTTGAAGCATCAGGATACCGATATGAGCTCGGCGCAAGAGATCTCGAAATTTGAAGCAGAGAAGAAAAACGCAACCGCTGATATTGGTGATGTGGGTTTCGCATTCGCACGTGTGGCCGTAAAGAAAAACGTCACTCAGCCATACAAACCAACCACTTGGAATGACATTCCAGACTGGGCAAAAGACAAAGATGGTCACTGGGCTCTGGCTTACACAGGTACTATCTCGTTCATTTCAAACAATAACCTTGTTGAAGATGCACCAAAATCTTGGAGTGACCTACTAGAAGGTGACTACAAAGTCACAGTCGGTGATGTAGGTGTAGCAGCACAAGCAAACAACGCAATTCTAGCGGCTGCATTTGCTAACGGTGGTGACGAGTCAAACCTAAAACCGGCGATTAAATTCTTTGGTGAGCTAGCGAAGCAAGGCCGTCTGTCTTACACCGACCCAAGCATCGCGAATCTTGAAAAAGGCGAAGTGGAAGTGGCAATCATGTGGGACTTCAACGCACTGAACTACCGCGACAAGATCGACCGTGAGCGCTTTACAGTCAGCATTCCACAAGATGGCTCAGTGATTTCTGGTTACACCACCATCATTAACAAATACGCACAAAACCCGAACGCGGCGAAGTTGGCTCGTGAATACATCTTCAGCGACCAAGGCCAAATCAACCTAGCAGAAGGTTACGCACGTCCAATCCGCAGCAACATTACGCTACCTCAATCAGTACAAGACAAGCTGATCTCGAACGATGAATACAGCAATGTGCACCCAGTGACTGACTTCTCAGCATGGGAAAAATCAGCACGTCGCCTGCCACGTCAATGGCAAGAAAGCGTATTGATTCACCAGCAGTAACCCCGCTTAACACGCCACCTTCCGTAGGTGGCTTTTAGAAACAAGCAATAGAGAATAGACCATGAGCAATAAGGTTATCCTTGTTGTTCTAGATGGACTGAACTATCAGGTAGCCCGTGATTGCATGGGCTACCTGAACGGTCTTCTAGAACTAAGTGATATGCAGACAAAACAGGGCGATTCGCACAATGAACAGAGCGATTCGTACAATAAAAAGAGTACTTCGCAGAGCACGCAAAAAAATAAGCTGCGCGCCACGCTTTACCCTGTACAGTGCGAACTGCCGTCTATGTCACGTCCACTGTATGAGTGCATCCTGACCGGTGTTCGCCCTGTCGAGAGTGGCATCGTCAACAACCAAATCGTGCGTTTGTCGAATCACGAGTCGATCTTTAGCTTGGCGAAGTCGCAGAACAAAGTGACGGCAGCTGCGGCTTACCATTGGGTGAGCGAGTTATATAACCGAGCGCCATTTGATGCAGTACGCGACCGTTTCACCAATGATGAAAGCATGAACATCCAACATGGTTGTTTCTACCACTGGGATCACTACCCAGACGAAGCCTTGTTCTTGGATGCAGAGCATCTGCGCGTCACTCATCAACCTGATTTCTTATTGATTCACCCAATGAACATTGACGACATGGGACACAAGCATGGGCTGGATTCTCGCCAGTACCGTAATAGTGCTCGTGGCGCGGATATCTACCTATCGAACTACCTTGAGAAATGGGTAAATGATGGTTATCAAGTGATCATCACCAGTGACCATGGCATGAACAATGACTTGTCTCATGGTGGCATTCTGCCTGAAGAGCGTGAAGTGCCTTTCTTTGTGATTGGCGATAAGTTTACACACCAAGAATGTTCAGTGAAACAGACCGACATCTGCGGCAACGTCTGTCAGCTACTCAACCTTGAACACGATAAATCTTACACTCAGGAATTGTTGGCCCTATGAGCAGTTCTGTAATCACGCAGACCGATGGCTCTGCGCTTAAACCCAAAACCAAATCTTTGTTTCAACGCTTCAAGCCCGCTTTGTGGCTTGCGCCTTTCGCGCTGTTTTTCTATCTGTTCCAACTGGCACCGATGGTTTGGGTGCTGATCAACAGCTTCTTCTATGACGACGAACTCTCTCTCGAAAACTATTCTGAAATATTCGATTCTGCCTTCATGATGCAGGCCTTCGGTAACAGTTTATGGCTGTCGATTTGGTCGAGCATTATTGGTTTAGCGATCGCGACTCTGCTCGTTTCTTCACTGCGCCGCGTTGATTCTAAAATCCGCGATGCGGTGATCGCGTTTACCAATATGAGCAGCAACTTTTCTGGTGTGCCTTTGTCGTTCGCATTCATCATCATCTTGGGCACCAACGGTGCTATCACCTTATTGCTCAAGCAGTATGGATTACTAGGTGATTTCGACCTGTACGGTAAATGGGGCTTGCTGGCGATTTACATCTACTTCCAGATCCCATTAGCGGTGTTGTTGCTCTATCCAGCGTTTGATGCTCTGAGTGACGACTGGCAAGCCGCTTCGGCATTGCTTGGCGCGAAAACTTGGCAGTACTGGACCAAAATCGCGCTGCCTGTGTTATCTCCGGCTTTGTTCGGCACCTTCATCATCTTGATTGCCAATGCGATTGGTGCCTATGCGAGCGTGTATGCGTTGACCTCGGGCAACTACAACGTGATTACGATTCGAATCGCTAGCTTGGTATCGGGCGACTTGTTCTTAGAACCCAATCTAGCCGCCGCAATTTCTGTGATTCTGATGGCGATGCTGGCCTTCATCACCGTGATTAACCAATGGCTGATCAGCAAAAGCTACGCAGGGAAGAGAAAGTAATGAACACCGTAAATACTCGCTTTCATAAAACGGTTGTCTATTCGATTGTCGGCATCATGATGATCCCGATCTTAGCGACCTTTATCTACTCGATCTCCTCGCGTTGGGGCGCCACTATCCTGCCGGATGGCTTCACGTTAGATTGGTACATCAACCTGCTGACGGATCCTCGCTTCTTGCAAGCCTTTGGTCGTTCACTGTTTATCTGCGTGGCGGCACTGTCATTGAGTGTGGTGTTGGTTCTGCCTGCGATTTTCGTGGTGTTTTACTATTTCCCGAAACTCGACAAGGTAATGAATATTCTGATCTTATTGCCATTCGCTGTACCGCCAGTAGTGTCATCAGTTGGTTTACTTCAATTGTATGCAGACAGTGAAATCTCACTGATAGGCACGCCGTGGATTTTGATTGGCACCTACTTCACCATCGCACTGCCATTCATGTATCGTGCGATTGCCAACAGCTTTGAAGCAATTAACTTGCATGACTTGATGGACGCGGCACACCTGCTTGGCGCGAGTACCACCAAGGCATTCTTGCTGATTATTTTGCCAAACCTTAAGAAAGGCTTAATGGCGTCACTGTTCTTGTCGTTCTCGTTCCTATTGGGCGAGTTCGTGTTCGCCAACATCTTGGTAGGAACACGCTACGAGACACTGCAAATCTACCTATACAACATGCGTCAAACCAGCGGCCACTTCACGTCAGCCCTTGTGATGACGTACTTCCTGTTTATTTTCTTACTGACTTGGTTGGCAAGTCGTTTCAGCCAGGGAACAAAATAATGAGCTATGTAAATGCGAAAAACCTCACCAAGCGCTTTGGTGACAACACAGTGTTTGAAGACATTGAATTTTCCATCGAGAAGGGCGAATTCATTACTCTGCTTGGCCCGAGTGGCTGTGGTAAATCGACTCTGCTGCGCAGCTTGGCTGGCCTGAATCCTGTTGATGGTGGCGAGATCTGGGTGAACGGTGAAGAGATTACTCACCAAGTGCCACAACAGCGTGGTATCGGCATGGTGTTTCAATCTTATGCGCTTTTCCCGAACATGACGGTTGAAGGCAACATTGTGTTTGGCCTGAAAATGAAAAAGCTTGCTGCTGACGAGATTAAGCGTGAAGTCGCGAAAGTGATTGGGCTGGTGGACTTAACGGGCAAAGAGAAGTTCTACCCGCATCAGTTATCGGGCGGTCAACGCCAGCGTGTGGCCTTGGCAAGAGCTTTGGTGGTCAAGCCGCGTATTTTGTTATTAGATGAGCCGCTTTCGGCGTTGGATGCGAAGATCCGAAAGCACCTACGCCAACAGATCCGAGATATTCAAAAAGAGATGAACCTGACCACGATCTTCGTGACCCACGATCAAGAAGAAGCGATGATCATGTCTGACCGTATTTTCTTGATGAACAAAGGCGAGATCGTACAAGCAGGTACACCCGAAGAGATCTACACTCAACCAGCCAATGAATTTGTGGCTGGGTTCATGGGTCACTACAATCTGGTGCAAGCGAACAAAGCCAAGCAACTTTTCAACATTGAAACCGAGTGGAAAGTGGCGATTCGACCGGAATCTATCTACGTGAAAGAACAAGGCCGACAATATGGCGAGCATATCTCCGCGCCGAAAACGGGCACTATTCGTAACCACCAGCTCTTGGGTAACGTGATTCGCTACCAAGTGGACGTCGATGAATGTGAATTAACCGTCGATTTACTTAACCGCTCCTCTGAGCGACTGTTGGCAAACGGCAGCCAACTTGAACTCCTGTTTAACCTTAACGAAATTCAACCTGTGAGAGCCTAAGATGTTCAAACCTTTGTATGTATTTGATATGGACGAAACGCTGATCAATGCCGATGCAGCGATGCTCTGGAATGAGTTCTTGGTTGAAAAGGGCATTGCCACTGCGTCCAACTTTATTGAAGAAGATAAGCGCTTAATGGGCCTGTATTCGGAAGGCAAACTGAACATGGAAGATTACCTCACGTTTTCCATGCAGCCTTTAGCCGATATGCCAACAGAGCAAGTCACCGCCTTGGTGGAAGAGTGTGTTGAACAGCATATTTTGCCTAAACAGTTCAAGCAGTCGAAACCTTTGATTGAGCAGCTTGAGAATGATGATATTGATATGCTGATCATCTCTGCCAGCGTGACTTTCTTAGTGGAAGCGGTCGGCCGTAAGATTGGTATTGAGAACGCACTCGGTATCGATTTGATTGAAAACCAAGGCCGTTTTACTTCTCAGATCTCAGGCGTACCAAGCTACCGTGAAGGCAAAGTGACGCGTTTAAAAGAGTGGTTAGACAATCAAGAAACAAACTACTCAGACATTCACTTTTATACAGATTCAATCAACGACTTACCTTTGTGTGAACACGCTGATTTTGCTTATCTGGTAAACCCATGTCCGCGTTTGAAAGCGTTAGCCGATCAACCTAATTGGTCGATCCTTGACTGGGATTAACGCTGATCCCATCTTTGAATTATGTTCGCTTTAGAACGAAAAAAGCCGCTGATGAAAGCGGCTTTTTGATTCGTATTATTCTATTTCTAGTTTGTAACCTATCCCGTAAATGGATTTAATGTAGTCACATTTTTCATTTATCGAGACCATTTTTTTGCGTAAGTTTTTAATATGGCTATCGATAGTGCGATCACTGACCACTCTTCTATCGTCGTAGATTTTATCAATTAATTGATCGCGACTATAAATGCGGCCAACATTTTGATAGAGAAGGTGCAAAAGCCGAAACTCAGCTGGCGTTAAACTTAGCTTAATACCACATAGGACGGCGGTCATACTCAATTCATCAATATCAATGGCGTTCGTTGCTGACGTGGCTTGGGGCTTGTTGGAACGGCGCAAAATATTTTTCACCCTCACGACCACTTCTCTCGGGCTGTACGGCTTACATATATAATCATCTGCACCCAGTTCAAGCCCAACGAGTCGATCAATCTCTTCGACCTTGGCTGTCGCCATAACCACTGGGATGTCACTGAACGTTCTCAGCTCTCGATAAATATCCAACCCGTCTCGATTAGGTAGCATGAGGTCGAGAATAATGAGTTTAGGCGATGCTTTTTTTACCCAGTCAATGACAAGACTACCATCGATAATATGATGACTTTCAAGGCCAGAGTGCTCTAAGTACTCACAAAGTACACTTGCTAATGCAGGCTCATCTTCGACGACTAAAATCACGATTTTATTTCCTTTGGTAACGCTATGATGATTCGTAGTCCACCCAATTCTGAGTGGTCGGCAGTAATGTGTCCTTGGTGCGCTTCAACGATATTTTTACAGATAGATAAGCCAAGTCCAGAACCGCCACTTGAGCGGCTGCGCGATTTATCAACGCGGTAAAGCCTCTCAAACAAACGCGGAAGTGATGCATCAGGTACACCTGGATCACTGTCTTCAACGTTGATAACAATACTATCACTAATATCGGTAACATCTATCGATACATACCCATTATTGCCAGTGTATCGCGCGCTATTTTCTAACAGATTCACAAACAGTTGTGTCAGTAATCTCTCATCACACGAGGTAAACAGTGGCGCCGAATGGTCATAGTGCTTTGTTAATGTGATGTTTTTTTGTTCTAAACGGATCGAGTTTTGAACGATCACAGAATCAATCAGTTTATGTATATCAACGTTGTTTTTAACATTGAGGTTAAATCCGATGTCATACAGGGAGAGTTGGTGAAGATCCTCAACGAGTTGACCCAACGTGATGATTTGTTGATGTAACGAGTCGATGTATTTTGGTTCAGGTGATCGAATACCGTCTTGTAGCGCCTCTAGTTCACTTCTAAGCACGGTGATAGGCGTTCTAAGTTCATGTGAAATATCTGATAACCACTGTTCTCTAAGTGTTTTCTGTTTTCTTAGTGTCTCGACAACACCGTTGAATATTCCGATGAGATCAGACAATTCATCATTGCCGCTTTTTTTAATGTAGAAATCGAGATCGCCATTTTCGATAGATTTGGCACCTTTCGACAAAGCACGCAATGGTTTCAAAAATCGCCTAACAAGAAACAAAGAGATAAGGAATGAAAGTAACACGGTAATCGATGCGATAGTGCTTACATGCGTCGTTTGTTGTTTGAAAAAGCTTTCTGCTAAAGGCCCTGATATTTCATCCATCTGGACGATGGAGATATACCCAATAACTTGATCATCCAGTGTTATTTCGACTAGCGCTTGATGCTGACCATCTTCAAGGTGATGTAGGTTTTCAGGCGGTCCAATTATGGCTCGCCCGTCTTGATCTAAAATGTTGAGTCGTTGCCAAATAGGTTGAAGGCCTGGCGCTTCCGGCTCTCTTAATGGTGGTGGCGATGGGTGTCTGTCACGAGGATGTGGTCGTGAGGGGCCGCCAATGCTACTGGCGATTAAATGTGGTTCACGCTCTAGCCTCCTCCACTTTTCGGAAGGTGAGTAATATTGCTTTAAGTTATTGGCGAGTTCTTGAGCTAGGGCAATCTCATTATTATTTGTGAAATCTTGGAGCCCTCTTTGAAAACTGGAGTTAATAAAATAGGTCAGTACAAAGAGCATGGTCACGCACACCATTAGTATTGAAACAAACAGTTTGGTGAAGATTGATATGCGCACGTTCTCTCCAGAAATTAAAGTGAATTAAGACGATAGAGTGAGTTAAGACAATAAAATGAGATAAACCAATATTAGCCCTCGATCGTGTGGGAAATATGGACATTGCTTTCTTTATTCATCTTAGGCCATGTATAAGCACTCTTTTGTTAGAAACGAATAGCGAGCTGACAGGGTGCTATACCCCATCAGCTCGCATTGAATTATCACTATTTTAGGATAACCCTCTAACCATTATTGACGTCTTGGTGGTGGTGGCGGAACTTCCTCTTCCGATAGACCACCGCTTCCATCTGCGTCTAGTTTATCAAAGTCATCGGCGAGTGGACCTCTGAGCTCTTCTAATTGTAATTCGCCATCACCGTTTGCATCCATTTCTTCAAAGCTTGGCATTTCTCTTGGGCCTTCACGGCTTTCAGCACACGCTTGAAGCGCGAATGTCGATGTCAGTAAAAGTAATGCCGTCGTGATTTTGTTCATCATTTAATTCCTATTCGTAACCAAATATAAGTGTAATTCTTTGACGCAAATAGGTTAGCGATCAAATTAGCAGAGAAAATGGATAAATCTAGGAGATGAAAGTTAGCGCTTAACTTTATAAGAGCATCAGATCATTAGCCCATCAAGTCAGGTTGTTTAAACCTCCATTGTTTCTACATAGTTTCCACATTTTCTATTTTTATCCTAGTCAACTATTGAACTCATGAATTTAATGCCTTTAGCAATAAAGGCAGAAAGCTATCGTTGGTATTGAAATGGATTATTTTTTAGGAGCCGTAGAATGAAGGCAATGGTAAAAAAATCAGTCGTTGTCTCATCTACGTTGTTGGTTGCTTCTTATAGTAACGCTGCGCTTTATAGGGTGGTTTTGGAGGAATCACCAGTAGAAACGGAATCGGTGTATGGGGTCGCAGTTGAACCAGAGCTTGGTACAACGGATTGCTTTAGTACCAGTTGTGGTGACACCGACTACGCATTCGCAGGGGAAGCTCAAAATGCAGAACCAGGTTTTTCCTTCAAAGAGGAGGTCCCCTTTGGTATCGATAACACGTTCTACTATTTGGATTATGACGATATCTATAGCTACTGCACGAGCGAACTTGGCTACGCGACTTGTGAAGCTTGGAGTTCTTTATTGTGGTATGGCGATGATGGTGCGGGCATTGGAGGCTTGAAAAATGAGCGTGATGCGTATTACGAGCTTAGCTATCAGACTAATTCCACGGCTTTTTATGATTCTTCTTCGCTAAGCGAGATCCCAGATGTTGGCAGCAACCCACCTGATGTGAGCAGTTATAGTTATTCCTTTGTTGATGGAACAGAGGAGAAGGTCATCACTAAAGTTGACGAGAATGGTTTTGTTCTTGGTAACACCAGCAGTGGTTACTACAGTTATAACAACCAATATATTCAGTTGTATAGGCAGCGTGGTTACTACGATACAGGCACTGAATTTACGGTTCTCCAACCTGAAGCCGATACCAGCATTACGATCAGCGATGCTGACGGCGAAGCGAATATAATCTCCCAAATGGGAAGAACGATGGCTTTTGACTCTTTCAGTTATGGAGGGGAAAGCTATGTGGTCGGAAGCGCGTCCGTTGCGACTTTTAATTACAGTGATGGATACAAAGATTATGACTCTCCGTACACATCCGACAGTGATGCTGAGGATCTAGATAATTGTATCGATGAAGATATTGAGCCTGCTTTATATCCAGAGTGTCAGAACTTTGCTTTTGCTAATCGAGCTTTTGTCTGGAATATAACCGATGCGAATGGTCCCAATGATGATGGAAACCGTTTTGCAGTATCCGATTGGGAAACCAGTTCGACCTATTACTCTTACAACGATGATGAAGCTTCAGCACAAGCGAGTGTGAGGGCTGCAACGATTTCGTCTAGAGGGACATATAGCTCTTATCCTGTTTTAGTTGGTTACAATACGGAACTAGATGATTCAGATAACTTTCTTATGCAGGCTGCTGTATTTAGGCCAAGCAGTACGTCAAATTTCAGCGTTTCGGAAAATGCTTGGACGACTACATTTATCGCTAATGCGACGGTAGAAGTGAGTGATTCATACATTCACAGTAATTCTGTCGCAACAGACATTAATGAAAACATGATGGTTATTGGTTATGCAAAACGAGATGGTGATTATCCGTCGGATCGTGTGTCTGATAATCGTATGTTCGTCGCTGATGCGAATGACACAACGCCAACTGCCACATTCTTCGCAAGTTTAGGTGAAGACATTTTCTTTGATAGTGCAGAGGGAAAAGTAAGTGAGATCAATAACTACAATGAAATCGTTGGCTATGTTGACGCCGAAACTCACGCTGAAGTAGACGGCCATGAAAGAAGGCATCGCGGCTTCATTTTCCCTTATAACGACACTGGTACCGATGCAGATAGACGTGCAAGATATAATGATCAAGCTTGGTGGTTAGACGACCTAACTAACGGTGGTGACGACAGTGATGCCAACAACCACTTTAGAATATTGGACGCAACCGACATTAATGACGCGGGTGTTATCTCAGGGACGGCAATACAATGTTTTGCGAGTGAAAGTAGCTCCTCTTCTATGGCTTATGATTCAACCGCACACTTTGCTTATTGTAATGATGGAGTAGGTGACGAGAGGGTAGTGGCTGTAAAACTTATCCCGATATCTGGAGCAACAAGTGAAGACATTGCTGAAAGAAGTGATGATAGCGCTGAAGATGTTGAACGTAGTGGTGCCGGTACCGGGCTATTGGTGCTTATCAGTTTAATGTCCGTGCTTTCAGTTCGCTTGAAAAAGTCTCGTTCTGTGATTGCCTAAATTGATGACGTGCTCACGAGAGAAACAACCGCTATTTGACCGTCAACCATTAAAGTAATGGGTTTGATTTGATACTTCGTCCCATAAGAATACCGCTGGGATATGAAGCTTTTTAAAAGAGCATCACCTGTTTTGTGATGCTCTTTTTACGTTCAACATACACTTATCTCTTTCTGCTTTAGCCAAAAAAATCACTTGTAACAATTAAGTAACATCTCTTGCTTTGCTGTAAATCAAACCACCACTCTTCAATCCCTTGATAGCACTCACTTTGTTGTTGTGAGGGTTTGTGTGTAACAAATATTTTACAAATTGACGGGTTTTTAGCGTTATTGCCCATTTCCTTCGATGCATTCCAATCTTTCCGCTTGTGGGCCAAATTTAATTAAGGACAAAAAACACGTAATACAAAACCAATAGGTACAAGGAGAAAGTTCATGGTGGATACATACAACCCGCTTGGCACGGATGGATTCGAGTTTGTTGAATACACGGCCGTTGACCACAAGGGAATTGAGCAACTTAAAGCACTGTTTGTGTCACTTGGTTTTGCTGAGGTCGCCAAGCATCGCTCAAAAGAGGCTTGGCTGTATCGACAAGGTGACATCAACTTCATCGTTAATGAACAACCGCACAGCCAAGCGGAAGCGTTCGCTAAAGTGCATGGGCCATCGGTCTGTGGCATGGCTTTTCGTGTCAACGAAGCGACAGCTGCAATGGAACAAGCGTTTAAGGGCGGTGGTGAAGAGTACAAAACAGAAATAGGGCCAATGGAGCTGAGTATTCCTGCCATTTACGGTATCGGTGAAAGCCTGCTCTATTTTGTGGATCGTTATGGCAAGCAGAGCATCTATGACGTCGATTTCAGATTCTATGACGATGCGGAGCAGCGCATGGCCGAAGCCAATGTTGGCTTGTATGAAATCGACCATCTCACGCACAACGTGAAACAAGGCAATATGGATGTATGGTCTGGGTTCTATGAGCGTCTTGGCAACTTCCGCGAGATTCGCTACTTCGACATTGAAGGCAAGCTGACAGGCCTTGTGAGCCGCGCTATGACCTCACCGTGTGGCAAAATCCGTATCCCTATTAATGAGTCTTCCGACGACAAATCACAAATTGAAGAGTTCATTCGTGAATACAACGGCGAAGGTATCCAACACATCGCACTCGCCACCGATGATATCTACAAAACCGTGAAGACTCTGCGTGATCGCGGCATGGACTTTATGCCAACCCCAGATACCTACTATGAGAAAGTTGACGATCGTGTGAAAGGCCACGGGGAAGATACCGATTTGCTGCGTGACTTACGTGTTCTGATTGATGGCGCGCCGACCAAAGACGGCATCTTGCTGCAAATTTTCACACAGACGGTAATTGGGCCTGTGTTCTTTGAAATCATTCAGCGTAAAGGCAACGAAGGCTTTGGCGAAGGCAACTTTAAAGCACTGTTTGAATCGATTGAAGAGGACCAGATTCGTCGAGGAGTATTAGACGATGCATAAATGGATCTCGTTTCCTCATCGGGAGGGGGTGTGCTCTAAACAAGCGCATGCCGATTTTCCCGAAGAGGCAATTTATGAGCGAGAGGCGGGCCGAAGTGGATTCTTCGGCCCTGCCGCTCATTTTCATCACCAACATGCCCCAACTGGTTGGTCGGAGTGGGAGGGCGATCTGCGTCCTCGCGCTTTTGATTTTACGCTGGTGGAGAAAGCTAGCCAGATAACCCCTTGGGCTGTGCCTCATCTTTTGCACAATGCGGACTGCAAAATCCGTGTATGGCGCATGGATGAGAAGATGGATTTCTTGGTGCGTAATTCCGATGGTGATGAGCTGCTGTTCATTCACCAAGGCAGCGCCGATCTCTATTGCGACTATGGTCATTTAGAGGTGGGTGAAGGGGATTACGTGATGATCCCGCGCTCGACCAACTGGCGCTTAGAGCCAAGTGAGCCGATGTTCATCTTAATGATTGAGAACACAGACGCGGCTTACTCCCTGCCAGAGAAAGGCATGGTCGGTAATCACGCGGTGTTTGATCCTGCGGTGCTCGACATTCCTTCAATCAATGATCAATTTCGCGCTCAGTATTCAGAAAATCAAACTCAGGTGCAGGTGAAACGCCACGACAAAGTCAGTGTGATCACCTATCCGTTCAATCCATTGGACGCAATTGGTTGGCATGGCGACCTAACAGTGGTGAAAGTGAATTGGCGCGATATCAGACCGCTGATGTCACATCGCTACCACTTGCCACCCTCTGCGCATACGACGTTTGTTGGCGCAGGCTTTGTGGTGTGCACCTTTGTACCACGCCCGATTGAGAGCGATCCCGGTGCATTGAAAGTGCCGTTCTACCACAACAATGATGACTACGACGAAGTATTGTTCTATCACGCTGGTGACTTCTTCAGTCGCGACAACATTGAAGCGGGCATGGTGACCTTCCATCCGGCGGGCTTCACTCATGGGCCTCACCCAAAGGCGTTCAAGGCTGGGCAAGCGCACAAGAAGAAGTTTACCGATGAAGTGGCGGTGATGATCGATACTCGCCATGCACTGCAGTTCTCTGACGAACTCGACAGTGTTGAGAACAAAGAATATGTCTACAGTTGGCAAGATACTGGTTCTCAAGAGATGAGCCTGCAAGAGCCGGTAGACGACAAGAAATAAGGGACAAGGATGAAATTAGCAACCAAGAAAAATGGTACTCGTGATGGGATGTTGATGGTCGTGAGTAAAGATTTAAAGCAGTGTGTGGCTGCCACTGAAATCTTCCACGCGATGCACCTTGCACCCACCATGCAGGGGGCTTTGGATAACTGGGACAGCGTGGCTTCTCAGTTAGAAGAGTTATACACCTCGTTAAACAACGGGCATGTGACAGGCAGTGAAGTCTTTGCACCTCAGTATTGTGAATCACCTCTGCCACGCGCATATCAATGGGCTGATGGCAGTGCTTATGTAAACCATGTTGAGCTTGTACGTAAAGCGCGTGGTGCTGAAATGCCAGAAAGCTTCTGGGTCGATCCATTAATGTATCAAGGCGGCTCAGATGCCTTTATCGGCCCTCGTGACAACATCGAATTTGCCAGCGATGAGTGGGGTATAGATTTCGAAGGAGAAGTCGCGATTGTAACTGGTGACGTCCCTATGGGCGCAAGTGCTAAACAAGCGCATGATTCGATTCGTTTACTGATGTTGGTGAACGATGTGTCACTGCGTGGCTTGATTCCCGCTGAGCTCGCGAAGGGCTTTGGCTTCTTCCAGTCTAAACCGTCTTCGGCGTTTTCTCCGGTTGCCGTCACACCCGATGAACTTGGTGAACAATGGAAAGGCAGTAAGGTACATTTACCGTTGATATCGACCTACAACGACCAGCCTTTTGGTTGTCCGAATGCGGGCGTCGATATGACTTTCAACTTTGCTGAACTAGTAGTCCATGCCGCGAAAACTCGCCCACTATCTGCCGGTGCAATCATCGGTTCAGGCACGGTTTCTAATAAGCAAGGGACTGACCACGGCACCTCAATTGCCGAAGGCGGTGTGGGTTATTCATGTATTGCCGAAGTGCGAATGATTGAGACGATTCGAGATGGCAAGCCGTCGACTCAATTCATGTCGTTTGGTGACTCGATCAAGCTTGAGATGTTTGATGCGGCGGGTGACTCTATTTTTGGTGCGATAGACCAAAAAGTGAGCCAGTATCGAGCGCTATAATCCACATAATAGGATTTCTGTATGAGCGAGAGCGTCGTGAACAAGAACATTATACTTTACGGTTACTGGCGCTCGTCCGCAGCCTATCGAGTGCGTATTGGATTGAACCTAAAGCAACTCAACTATGAGTCGAAATCGGTGCATTTGGTGCGTAATGGCGGCGAGCAACATGACCCACAATATCGCGATCTCAATGCCAGTGAACTAGTGCCTGTGCTGGTGGATGGTGAAGTTCAACTCAATCAGTCGTTGGTTATTCTTCAATATCTCGATGAACACTACATGTGTGAGAGCAGCCCAGACACCTCGCTGATTCCAGAGCAAGTGCCGCTGCGTTATCAAGCGTTGGCAATGGCTCAGGATATTGCGATGGAAATTCACCCTCTTAATAACCTGCGTGTGCTGCAGTATTTGGAGCGAGAGTTGTCGTGTGAGCAAGAGGCGAAAATAGACTGGCTTCACTATTGGATGAGCCAAGGTTTTTCGGCGTTAGAAGAGAAGCTGGCCAAACACCGAAAAACACACGGTGATTCGGTGTATAGCCTCACAGATTCGCCTTGTATCGTCGATATCTGCTTAGTGCCGCAAGTATACAACGCACTGCGCTTTGATCTTGATATGTCGCCGTTTCCGCTAATTAATTCGATTGTCGAAGCGTGTAACCAGTTACCCGCGTTTATTGAGGCGATGCCAGAGAACCAAGCGGATGCGAATGAGTCCATGTAGATTCACTGTGTAAACGCAAATACTTTTCCCTTGCGCTAACAAACCGTTTCTTGAAAGAAGCGGTTTCCAAAATTAAATATATTAAATGCAGTAAGCGTATGAATATTTATTCCGTTTAGCACTAATATGGACCTAATAAAAAAGCCTCGTTATTAAATAAGAGGCTTTAACCCAAAGTTTTATATTAGTGGTGTTTATCACTCGATAATATTAGTAATAAACAATACCTTCGCCTTTCGTTATCAGAGTGCCAGCTTCATTGGTAATTATTTTATCTAAATCAAATAATGAACCAATCGCCGCATTACCCAAGCCAGCTTCAACGAATTTACAAACGGCATCAATTTTTGGCCCCATAGAACCAGCAGGGAATGAAAACTCTGCTAAACCAGCAGGCGTTGCTTGCTTCATTTCTGCTTGGTCTTCTTTACCATAGTTACGGAAAATTGAACCATCGGTTAAGATAATAAATAGGTCAGCATGGATTTTTTCAGCCAGTAATTCAGCCGTAAGATCTTTGTCAATCACGCACTCTACGCCAGTACTCTTACCCTGTTCAATACTCACGGGAACACCGCCGCCGCCACAAGCGATAACAAGGTTTTCTGTATCTAGAAGAGTTTCAATTTGCTGAATTTCAACAATGCTTTTTGGCATAGGAGAAGGCACAACGCGACGGTAGTACTCGCCATCAGCTTTAAATTGCATTGTGCTTTGAGCCATTAACTCTTTGGCTCGTTGCTCTGTATATACAGGGCCAACAAATTTAGTCGGGTTAGCAAACGCAGGGTCTTTTTTGCATACTTCAGTTTGCGTGACTAGCGTCGCTACGTCTAATTCAGGGTCAATGTTTCTTAGCTCTTGTTGTAACATGTAGCCCACCATGCCACAGGTTTGAGAGCCGAGTACATCCATTGGGTATGGGGTCGTCTCTGGCGAATATTCGCTATAAGCCGCGTTTTGTTCCATCAACAAGCCTACTTGTGGGCCATTACCATGAACGATAACAATCTCATGCTCGCGTGCGATTGCAGCAATACTCGCCGCTGATTTGATTATATTTTCACGTTGGTTCTCAGCCGTTAATGCTTGGCCTCTTGCTAAAAGAGCGTTACCGCCTAAAGCTAATACTATGCGCATGATAATGTCTCCGATCATTTAATAATGATTTTATTTTACGTAGGGATTAACCACTTGTTTCTAATTAAATTCAAGCTTATTAATAACAATGACTAGGTTTTTAATTACTCTTAAGTAATTAACATGCCGAGATAGTATGGGAAAATAACCGTCCTAAATGTGATAGCTATCAAATTATTATTTCACTAGTAATGGAGCTGTGGAAATGGGAGTTATTGCAATTCGATTAAATATCCATAAGCTTGGATACAATCCAGTGGTGGACTCTTTTTTCGTATAAATGATTCGTCTTTAGTGAATATTATCTCTGGCTATAAAATGATTAATTTTCAAATTTTGTTCTAAATATGACGTTCAGATCGCATTTAGATCTTTAGAAAAGGTACGGGGCCAAACTGATGAGAGGGTTCATGAGCTTAAATAGTGGCTTCGATTCGGTTTTCAATCGGCTGCCTTTACTCCAGATGTTATCTGACAGCCAAGTGAAAAGTGGAGATAGCTTGCTACGTTCTAGGCCTAATCGCTAAAGCGAAACAACGCGCTTTATCTCTTCCAAGACCTCGGCGTTAGCGATTGCTCCGAGGTTTTCTACATCTTTGCCATTCACGACCTGTTTCACTGCTAGCTCCACAAGCTTGCCCGACCGTGTTTTTGGCACATCGCTGATCGCAAATATCTGGCTTGGCACATGCCTTGGTGAACAAGATGACTTGAGTTTACTCTTGATGGCGGCCAATAGCGTTTCATTTAGAATCACACCTTGCTGCAGTTGAACAAACAGCCAAATCTGCTCATTGCGGTCGACATCTTTACCGACTGCGATGGAATCGATGATGCCCTCAATGGTGTTCACTTGCTGGTAGATTTCAGCGGTACCAATTCGCACACCACAGGGGTTGAGTGTGGTGTCGCCTCGCCCATAGAACAAATAGCCACCATGCAGGCTCTGTGCGACTTCGTCACCGTGATGCCACACATTGTCGAACCTATCCCAATAGGTGCTGTGGTAGCGCTCTCCGGTGTCATTCCAGAAGCCGGCAGGGAAGTTGGGTAAGGAGTTGGTGCATACTAGCTCGCCTCGTTCTTGATTGACCTTTTGGCCAGAAGAGTTGAACACTTTGATGTCGACGCCGAGCCCGGCCTGTTGGCATTCACCGCGATACACAGGGGAGATAGGGTTGCCTAAAACAAAGCAGCCACAAATATCCGTGCCGCCAGAAATGGACGCTAAATGCAGATCTTGTTTGATGTGTTTGTAGACGTAATCGAACTGCTCTGGGTAGAGTACAGAACCGGTCGAGCACAGTGTTCTTAATTTAGGAAGGTTGTGACTGTCGATCGGTGAGAGTTCCGCTTTCTCAATCGCTTCTAGGTACTTGGCTGAGGTGCCAAATATCGATACATCAGCTCGCTGCGCTAAATCCCACAGAACGTTAGGTTGCGGATAAACTGGGCTGCCATCAAAGATCACCAAACAAGCCCTGCTGGCGAGTGCAGAGACGTGCCAGTTCCACATCATCCAACCACAAGTGGTGTAATAGAACACGCGATCGTTGGGCTTTATATCGCAATGAAGTTGATGCTCTTTTAGGTGATTGATGATGGTGCCGCCAACAGAATGCACAATGCATTTAGGCTTGCCCGTTGTGCCGGAAGAGTAGAGTACAAAAAGTGGTTCATTGAAGTTCACATGAGTGAATCGAAGAGGTTTTGGCTGATAGTGATTAATGATGCTGTGCCAGCTTTGGATCGACACATCATGTTCAACTTTGTTTTTCCTTAAATCGCTCTTCTCTAAACCGCTCTTCTCTAAATCATTGTTCGGTTTCAAGTAACTGATCTGACACACCTGTTTTAATTCGTTTAAGTGTTCGATGATTTCACGGTTCTTGTCCGTCATATCGAACATTTTGCCATTGAAGGTGTAACCGTCACAGGTGAACAACACTTTGGGTTTCACTTGGCCAAATCGCTCAATCACACTCTCGACGCCAAAGTCAGGTGAGGTTGATGTCCAAATCGCCCCCAAGCTGGTGGTCGCTAGCATTGCGACCACGGTTTGTGGCAGATAAGGGGTATAAGCGGCGACCACATCGCCTTGTTGAACACCACAATCAACGAGCCATTGTTGAATGTTAGAGACTTCCTCACAAAGGTTTTTCCATGTGTAGCTTTGCTGCTCGCCACGTTCATTTTCAAACCAAATCGCAAGCTCGTTTGGCAACGTTTTGGCTGAATGCAGCAAGTTTTCTGCGTAGTTAACTTGAGCATTCGGAAACCACACCGCATCGCGATTTGATTTCGGCTGCTGCCAGCGGCTCTCACCTTGATTTTTGGTGTCACCTCCTTGCAAACCGACCATTCCACAAAACTGCCACACGTTTTGCCAAAACGACTCCGGCTGATCCACAGACCATTGATGAAGCTCCGCGTAGTTTTTCAATTCCCGCTCGAGTACGCCCTGCTGATCAAGGCTATCAATGAATTGGGTTACGTTGGCGTCTGCGATGCGCTGTTCGCAGGGCTGCCAAACTGGCTTATTGTTTTCGTGCATTCCTTTACCTTTAACAAAAAGTTAACGTTTTCAGTCTGGTATTTAGGTTTTACAAAGTCAAAAGATCAGCAAAATAAGGGGTTAGCGGAATCGTGTAAATAAAATGTTACACGACCGCTTGTTTCGAAAAATCGCGCAAATTGGCGGATATAAGGAGTGGAGATAGGCTTAAAGGGAGACATTCGAAAGGAGGTGTGTAATGACTCAATATCATTCTAAGCCCGTGAGCCAAGAGGGATGGGTTGAGTGGAGCCTCGAAGAAGACGCCATTTGGCACGACTTAGTGAAAAGGCAACTGGACGTCATTAACGACCGCGCATGCGATGCCTATTTACACGGTTTAACCCTGCTGGATCTGCCATTAGACAGAGTTCCCCAGCTTCCAGAGATAAACAAAGTGCTAATGGAAACAACAGGTTGGCAGGTACAGCCTGTGCCTGCATTGATCGATTTCGATCGTTTCTTTGATTTGCTCGCCAATAAGAAATTCCCAGTGGCGACATTTTTGAGAACGCGAGATGAGTTCGATTACTTACAAGAACCTGATTTCTTTCATGAAATTTTCGGCCATTGTGCCATGCTCACCAATGCCGATTTTGCGACATTCACTGAGCATTACGGAAAACTAGGCCAAGCAGCGACAGCCAAACAACGCGCGTATCTGGCCCGTTTGTATTGGTTTACGGTCGAGTTCGGTTTAGTAAAAGAAGGCGATAGGCTGAAAATCTATGGCGGCGGCATTCTTTCGTCTCCGGCGGAAACCATGTATGCGTTGGGAGGGGATTTGGCCGTTCGCGAGCGGTTCGATCTGCAAACGGTTTTGAGAACCCCTTATCGCATCGACATCATACAACCGAAATATTATGTGATTGATGAGCTGTCTGAGCTATTTAAAATCAGTCAGGAAAACCTAGTACAGCAAGCTGATCTCGCGATAGACGAGGGATTACTACCACCACTTTTTGAACCCAAGGAACCAACACATGTTGAATGAACAAAAATGCGAAGCCTGCAGTATCGACGCGATTGCCCTAAGTAAAGACGAGCAACAGTCTTTGCTGTTGGAGTTGTCTGACTGGCAAATCATCGAAAGAGACGGCATCCCACAGCTTGAGAAGGTGTTCAAGTTTAGGAACTATAAACAAGCATGGGCATTCAGCAATAAAGTGTCAGAGTTGGCAGAAGAAGAATTCCATCACCCTTCGATCTTATTGGAGTGGGGCAAAGTCACCGTCACTTGGTGGAGCCACTCAATCAAAGGCCTACACAAAAACGACTTCATCTGCGCCTCACGCTGCGATGTGTTCTCGGAGAGTGAATAGTCCTTCTGGGCTGGGGAAGGACTTCTCCAGCCTCAATGATTTGAATACCCCATTATTCGACTCATTTTATGATTTGAATAATGAGCTTAAACAGCTCATAATATGATTTGAATAAGTGATACTTTCGCATCATGGGGCGTAATATGTGGATTTGGCAGCAAGATAATTGGCCAAACTTTGTTTGGGATAATCAGAGAATAGGCGTGAGGTTAAGAGAAGTACGGCTTAATCAGGGCATCCTATTAGGCAAGATAACCTCTCAATCCGCAGACCAAACGCAAACAATGCTCGATACTTTGCTAGCGAACATTGTCCACTCCAGTGCGATAGAGGGAGAAAAGCTAAATGCCTTCTCTGTTCGTTCTTCTTTAGCTAACAAACTTGGCGTGAGCGAAGAGCGACCTTTTCCTACGACAGAACAAACTGATGGCTTAGCCGAAATTATGTTGGATGCCGTGCAGAACCTCACTGAGCCATTAGCGCTTGATAGGATTTTGCATTGGCACGATAGGCTGTTTCCTCAAGGTTACACCATGTTTAACCCTGTAATCGGAGGTCAGCTAAGAGGTGATACTCCCATGCAAGTGGTATCGGGAAGAATTGACCGTCCGACCGTACATTTTGAAGCACCTAGCCGAGACATTCTTGATGCTGAGTTAGATGCGTTTATCACATGGTTCAATGATTCACTTACCGACGCTACACTCGATCCCTTACTTAGAGCTGCGATAACTCACCTTTGGTTTATCACCTTACACCCGTTAGATGATGGTAATGGTCGTATTACTCGATTGTTGACTGACTTGGCGTTAGCACAGGCCGAGCAGCAGTCGGTACGTTTCTATGCGATGTCGGTGGGGATTCTCGCTAACCGCAAGCATTACTACGAGATATTGGAGCGAACCCAGAAAGGTGGACTCGATATTAGCGAATGGTTGATGTGGTTCTTAGATACGTTAGACGAGACGTTTACAGGCGTTTTCGCTGAGGTTGATCAAACCGTTTATAAGACTAACTATTGGCGAAGTATCGACCAAACTAAGCTTACAACAGAGCAAGTAAAAGTGTTGAATAGGATGCTCGATGGTGATTTTTCAGAAGGTATCAATGCCAGTCAATATCAGAAAGTAGCAAAGGTGAGCAGCGCCACAGCAACACGTCATTTGAACGCTTTGATTGAGCATGGCTGCTTAGTTAAATCTGGTTCTGGCGGACGAAGCACGCGGTACTTATTACCAAAGTAAGTGATAGACGTTCGTGTCGCAAGTTGCCGATATTAATCTGAATATCGGCGACTGTTAGCGGCTTTTAGAGATAACTCTTTAGTGCGCAGATTTGTATTTTTTCCAATAATCAAAGCTGTTAAGTAATGCTAATTCGATACCTTTTCCATGGTATTTGTACGACACATAAAATCGTTCTATATAAGCGTAGAACTGAGGTGTATGCTGTGAAATTATTGATCTTTTTTGTGCGTGGACACTAACCATGAGGTAACCCACAACTGTCTTTTTCTTTGTTTCAGCGACAAAAAAATAGACATTTTTATTGTTCAGCTTCTCCTTGAGTAATGACTCCGTGAAAAGTAAATCAATGATTCTTAACTTACTTAAGTTGTAGTCACTTAAACTGTATTTGTTCCTATCTTTATTCGAATGACTAATATTACTGTGGCTGCCGGTTAATTGTTCGTGACACAAAGCATTGATAGAGAATAGATCGTTGAGAGTCGCTTTTCTAATTAACACCTTAAATCTCCTTTTTCTACGGTTATTCTTCTGACGCAAAACGTCTAAGATGCTAAGTAACTGATTAGAATAACCACTAGTAATTAAACTTAATTTATTGGCAGATAGACGTTTTTGTATGTTCGTAATATTCATCCGCGCGCTGTTTTAGTGCTTGGATTAAAGCACTTGGCAAGTTCCTTTCTTTTATCCAATGTTCAAATACTTCTATTGATTGAAATGTTCCAGACGAGATTAGATTGGAGTGTTGAGCTAGGTGATTTAACCAGTAAAGTGTTTGCAGAGCTTCCAGTGGATTTTTGGGGAGTTGTAGCTTTCCTTTTCTGACTTGTCCCTTGATATAAGGCTTCGCTGAATCGTCAAAAACTCTGCTGTTGTGTTCGGATTCGGAAAGTGGGTCTGGATTAATCAGCATTGAGCTATATCGTACGTAGAGTAGGTATTCCTGTTCTACTTGATCAAGCTCGTTGAAAGAATCGATTTTATCCTTAGGAATTGTCGTTTCATGTACTCGGTGATGTTCATCATTTAACAACAGCAACAGGTTAATTGGTTGAGCTGAGTAATGTTCAAGTAGGCGAGACACTGACTTCCAATGAAGCAGTAAATTCCGAATCAAACCTATGGTGATTGGCCCTTCTGGGTACAGCTTATACATGTACTTAACTTCGTCTTCATTAGACAAAATATGATCTAATGCAAACGTATTGATAAAAAAAACAGGGTGTACATAAGTAGCAATATTTCTGCCTTCCACACTGAACGGGTTATCTAAAGGGATGACTTGCACATCAACCTTTTCTAAGGCGTTTCGCAAGGCGTTCAATAAAACATCATTGGATTCGGATAGGTAAAGGTAAACCCTTTTTTTTACTGTTTTGGTTATGACGGTAAGCGGGTGTTTCTGCGTTGGGTTAGAGGTAAAATAAGAGGTCGCAAAATAGTTAGAGAATAGGATTATATTTGGAGATGCTCCTATCTTTTTTAACATCCCTTTTAAAATAAGACATCCACCAATCATTGAAGACATAAGAATGATTTGTTTTAAATTCTTTAAGCAAAGCTCAGAAAAGGAAGACAATACGTCGCAATAGGTGTGAGCAGGAGTGGCTAAAACTAAAGTATCCCAATAGGAGGGAAGGGGAGATAATTCAGTATAGAACTCATTAAATCTAACTAGCCCGACGAGCGGTGCTAATTGTGGTTTGTTTACCTCGCAACTAGCTAAGTACCCATGTTGTTTCATTAGTCTTTTTCTAGTTTCCCATTGATGGGAACTCTTGCTGATGAGGGCTATTTTTTGACTAAAAGGAGCTAGGATTTGGCTCGTTTGAATACCGGCAGGGCCGGCACCAACAACCAATGTGTTGCCTAAAATCATGATGTGACTCTCAATGTGAATGTTTTCTTTAAATACCTTTCGGCATCTTCGCTGTTTTATTCTCAATAACACCACTTCATCGTGGCAATTTAAAACTTCGTTGTTTATTTAATTATTATTATTAATTGAGGTGAAACCATCTTCTTGAGGAAGAATGTTTCATAGATTCTGATGCTTTATTTAAAGTTGTTTGGGGTAGGCCATCGATTAATTAATCGTTAATTTACGCTGAAATTAATACCCTGCCGTATTTATTTGATTCATTTTGATTGGGTTGGAGAGGGTCGGTTGAGGTATCTAGTATCGCTGGAATGCTTCACCTACGTCTAACCAACTTATCCTTAAGAATCAAAATGTCTGGAGAGATACCTATGTCAGCAACTAGCAATAACCAAGAACAGCCAATGGATTCACACTATTTGCCAGAGCCTTATCGAATTAGGGTGATCGAGCCTGTTAAAAGAACAACGGAACGTGAGCGAGAACAGGCGCTAATGAAAGCGGGATATAACCCTTTCTTGTTGGATAGCGACAAAGTGTTTATTGATCTCTTGACCGACAGTGGAACGGGAGCTGTCACGCAGGAGATGCAGTCTGCAATGCTAAGGGGAGATGAGGCGTACAGTGGCAGTCGAAGTTATCGAACGCTTAGCCAAGCGGTAAAAGACATCTTTGGCTATCAGTTTACTATTCCTACACACCAAGGACGTGGTGCCGAGCAGTTATATGTCCCTGCCCTGATTAACAAACGTGAGCGAGATCAGGGGCTCGAACGAGGCAAAATGGCCGCATTTTCAAATTATTTTTTTGATACTACTCAAGGGCACACTCAGCATAATAATTGTCGAGTGATCAACGTTCCTTCACCTGAAGCTTTTAATACTGAAATTAAGAGTGATTTTAAAGGTAATTTTGACTTGGAAGCACTCGCGGCAGGAATCGAAGAGATCGGTGCTAAAAATGTGCCCTATATCGTAAGTACGATTACTTGTAACTCTGCAGGTGGTCAGCCTGTTTCTCTTGCCAATTTGAAGGCTGTTTATGAATTAGCGCAGTCTCACGATATTCCAGTTGTTATGGACTGTGCCCGATTCGCAGAGAACGCTTACTTTGTTAAGCAGCGTGAAGAGGGCTATGCCGACTGGAGTGTTCAAGAGATAACTAGCGAAGCTTTTAAATATGCAGATCTCTTTGCTATGTCAGCGAAAAAAGATGCCATGGTTCCTATTGGTGGGCTACTCGCTTTCAAAGACGATAGCTTCTTAGATGTGCAGTTGGAATGCAAAACACTATGTGTGTTATTGGAGGGCTTTCCAACATATGGGGGTCTAGAAGGTGGAGCGATGGAACGTTTGGCTGTTGGACTTTATGATGGAATGGAAGAAGACTGGTTAGCATCACGTTTGCAGCAAGTCGAATACTTAGTGAACGGCCTAGAAGCGTTAGGGGTCCGTTGCCAGCAAGCGGGTGGGCATGCTGCCTTTGTTGATGCCGGTGCATTATTACCTCATATCTCACCAGAACAGTTTCCTGGACATGCTTTGTCTTGTGAGCTTTATAAAGTGGCAGGTATTCGAGGTGCAGAAATCGGTTCTTTATTACTAGGGTGTGATCCTGAAACAGGAAAGCAGCTTCCTTGCCCGGCTGAATTGTTTCGTTTAGCTATTCCCAGAGCAACCTATACACAGGCCCACCTTGATTACATTATTGCTGCTTTTAAAGAAGTGAAGAAACGTGCTTCATCAATTGCAGGTTTAAAGTTTACTTATGAGCCTAAGGTATTGAGACACTTTAACGCTACATTGGAACCTGCACTTTAAGTTGTGCCCCTTTGCACACAGCAAAGGGGCTACCTCTCTTTTATCTGAAAAATTCAAGCAACGAGGGTTATGGGTTAGCGTGATAGTTTTTCTGGGGCTGAGAAGCTAAGTTGTTTTGAGAGGCTAAGATGAATTGAAGTTCATCCTTTTTAGTTAGGCAGATTTGGCTCGATTGGTTATTGACGTTGACGTTGACGATGTCAAATTCGTGCCAGAAGTAGAAATAGCTGATTATTAGTACAGAGAGGATGGTGGAAGATAGGCCAACAAGAGCCCATTGGTAGAGTCTTAAGTAGTTAGAACGAGGTAACTTTATCTGTTTCGGTGGGTCTAGCGAAGTTTCAAACTCAGGAATGTGGATCTTGTAACCTTTTCTTGGAACATTTACGATTTTGATACTATCAAGTTCTAAGACTTTTCTGAGGTTGGTAATAGCGACTGGCAAAGAGTTAGGGCCGATGATATCCGGGTTCCCCCACGCAGCAATGATCAGCTCTTCTTTAGTCGAAATAAATTCTTCTTTTTGGATCAGAGTTTCTAATATGCAGCTTTCAGGTAGAGTGATTGAAAATGATTTTTGATTACTGAGGAGGAGTTGAGCCCCCGATTCGTCTCTTTGCAGTACACAATTACCTATAGGCAGTTTTACGTTGTCCAGTTGTACTCTTAACATAGTGTTTCTCCATATACCTAGAGAAGGGGGATTAAATTGCACCCCTAGGATTTTATATAATGGCTCATATTTTGAATATTATTAATAAATTTGTGAATAAAATTTTAATTGAAGTGTAAGTTTTTTGCACATTAGATGGTGCTATCTGTTTTATATAAAACTGAACGTGAGATTTTTACCTCCTTTGTTTTCTAAGTAGATCTTCATCCAACGCCAGTCATTGTCCTTACAGGCTTTAAAGGTGCAATGAACATTTTTGCCCTCAACGATCTCGTTGTCGCAGAAGTCGATAAATGATTGGAAAGAACGGCATATAAGTGTGTCCATAAATTCGTAATCCTTTTGAGAATTTATTCATATAAATCTTCTTGATTTTATCTTTAGAGACGACGTAGTTTTAATAAAAAATGATTATTAATTACCTCCAGACACCTCTTTCATACAGGAAAGGAGGACGAGATAGACTCTGACTTATAGGATTGAATTATAATTATGCACTTTGATTGTTCTGGGCGTGGGGGGGGAGATGCGGGATTTAATAAAGGCTCTCGCTTCATTTATTAGTTATAAATTATTGGAAGATTTGTCAGGTCGCTCGCATAATTTTACCGTTGGTTCTTAGGAACCAGCGACTCTTGCATTTTGCCAAATCTTTTGGGCACATAAGGATGAAGTCACCCTCTATATATTTGATAGCAAAGTTCCCCAAAACCAACTTTGTTATTCATTACTGGGCAGTGTTACTTGTAGTCGTCCTATTTTTAAGTGACCAAGATCATATCAGAAACTCTGTCATTTTCCTTCTTACAAACAAACATGTTTTGCTGTTCAATACGTTAAACGGAGCCACTCCATTTTAGGTGAACCTTGTTTGGTTAAGGCTTTTAGACCTGATTGAAACTTTTCCTATACGCTGTTGTGTAACATCTGTATTTCCCCTTTCACTTTCTGTTTGTGCAAGGAGAAAAGTTGATAAAGATGAGCCCATAAATTACCCATTAATTACAAGAATTCATTTTTCAAATCCCTCTTAATACCTTCTGACTAACAAAAGTTGAGCCGAGCTGTACAACTACCATGACAACAACAGGAAGTTATTGATATGAGCGAGAATGTACCATTTACGAAAAAGACAAAGCGTTTTTGGCTAACGCTTTTGGGAGCCGTAATGTTTGTCGTTGGCACGCCAACCTTGACGAATGCGGCTGAAGATAAAGCTCTAAAGGGAGCTGTGGATTATTATGTTTATGGTTTAACGTCCAGTGAGAGCTTGCCGAACAAAGACAGCAGTGCGGCAGCTGGTATTGCACGGATTACATTGAATTGGCTAGCTTACCAAAAAGAGAGTGATACCGGAGCTTTGCAGCTGAGGGTTGATCATAAGCACGGTTATACAGATAGTACGCCCTCTGAATTTGTCATGGGTAATGTCGGAGGGTTTGGCTTAATCCAACCAGCTTTTAGTGATATAGGTTTAAGGTTAACGAATCTTTATTGGACACAAACCTTTAATAAACAATCTACCGATATGATGGTTGGTTTTTTAGATACGACTGATTATGTTGATACTTATCAGTTGGGTAACCCTTACTATGGTTTTTCTAACTTACAGTTTAGTACCGGTTCCGGTTCCATCCCAATCCCAGATGAATCAACATTCGGCGGTGTTCTACGCCATATGATGTCGGAAAACTATTATTTTTATGCAAGTTTCTCTGATGCAAAAGCTGATTCGACTAAGCCTTTCGATGGTGTTGAACAGTTCATCAATGATAATCAATATTTTAAGTCCCTAGAAATAGGTTGGGTGGAGTCGAAAGACGATTTTTATTTGAAGAATTCACACCTAACAGTTTGGCACAGTGATGGGCCAAAAGAGCAAGCTAGCGAAAACTATGGCGCAAATTGGTCATCCATATATAAAACCGGCTCATGGATACCATTTTTCAGAGCCGGTGTCGCGCAAGGACCTGAGGCTCTATACAAATCTTCGGTCGTGTTTGGCACAGGATATAGTGGGGTAGGGCCTGGCACGCTTGGTATCGCTCTAGGTTGGGCTAAGCCTAATGCCGAACTAGATGATTCTTATAATTCAGAAATCTATTACCGCATGAATTGGGGGGCTCTCTCGTTAACTCCTAATGTGCAATATCTTCACACTTTACCGTTTAACTCAAAAGCCGATGACAGTTGGATTATAGGTTTAAGAGGCAACCTTCACTTCGGTTTTTAATGTAAGCCAAGCCGCTCTTTCCTAGATCACAACGGGAGAGCGGCTCTTTACGATGAGGCTTCAAATCGGTACCTAGAAATTAAATTAATTACCAATAATTAATTTATAAAAAACACGAAATTTACGTACCTTGGTTTGAATATTAAATGACATTCGTGAACCCATGACTACCAAGCGCCTACTTAGTATTAGTAAAGGAAGAAGAAAAGGTTACTTCTCTCGAGACAAGATTCAGCAGGATTACAATGTGCTCGAAGGAGCGCGCCAAAGAATATTGTACCTTCTCGACAACTTTAGCCACTTTTATGTATCGTTTTCCGGAGGGAAAGATTCTGGTGTTCTTTTGAACTTAACTATCCAAGAATCAAAAAAACGTGGCCGACTACCTGTTGATGTACTCATCGTAGACTTCGAAGCCCAATACCACGAAACTCATGCTTTTATTGAGCGTATGGTACTTCGTGGCGAAGTAAACCCATATTGGGTTTGCTTACCGCTTAGTTTAAGAAATTCAATTTCACAATTTCAGCCTAAATGGCTTTGTTGGGATCCAGATAAGGAAGCGCAATGGGTTAGAGAAATACCACAACATGAAGGCGTGATTTCTGATCTGGAGCATCTCTCGTTTTTTAAAAAAGGCATGGAATTTGAGGATTTCGTCTTTAAATTTGCTCATTGGTACCAAAAAAAGAAAGGCACACCAATTGCTGTGCTCATTGGTATACGAGCGGATGAGTCTTTACATCGTTTTAAAACTATTAAAAATCGTGCCAAAAAGAAATTTGATGATAAATGTTGGACGACTCAAATGCAGGGCGACGTCTATATGGCTTACCCTCTTTATGATTGGAAAACTCCAGATATTTGGGTCGCGAACTCGCGCTTCAATTGGGATTACAACCGTATTTACGACTTAATGCATAAGGCCGGCGTCCCTCTTTCACAGCAGCGGCTTTGCCAACCTTTTGGAGATGAGCAAAGAAAAGGTTTGTGGCTATATCAAATATTAGAACCTGATACCTGGCAAAAACTAGTTGCCAGAGTAGAAGGGTGTAACTTTGGTGCTCGATACTCAAAAAGTCAGGGGCGTATCCTTGGTTATTATCGATTTGAATTACCACCGGGACTTAGCTACCGGCAATACAGTAAATACCTTTTGAAAACCATGCCGCCACATGTAGAAAAACATTACCGAGACCGAATTTTTAAGTTCTTACAGTGGTGGCGTAAAAACGGTCCTCAAAAAGGAGTGACCTGCATCCCTGACTACGCAGAGAGTAAATTGGAATCTAAAAAGCAAGTTCCTAGTTGGAGAAGAATTTGTAAAGTACTGATTAAAAATGACTATTGGTGCCGAGGGCTCTCTTTTGGGTACAACAAGTCCTTAGCAAAACAATACCATGCCCTTTATGGAGAAGAGAGTAATACGAATGGAAAGTGAACCTACTCAAGCTTATCAGCACCGCACCAAGAAGCGGTTGAAATCTATCAATAACACGAACAAACAAATCATTGATAAGGTCGCAATTTACAATAAAGTAGTCAAAGTACTCATCGAGCTTATTCCTGACTTACCGCCAGCTTGTCATGTTGAAATGATCCCACTTGATGAGATAGAAGCTAACCAATACAACCCAAATAAAATGGCGCCTCCAGAAAGTAAACTTCTAAAAACGTCGATGGAGAAAAATGGCGTAACTATGCCTATTTTAGTCAGTTGTTTGAATACTTCGGTGAAAAAATATGTCGTCATCGATGGTTTTCATCGCTATCAATTATTATTAAATCACCCCGAACTGCAAGCCTTAAAGGGCTACGTACCCGCAGTGGTGCTTAGTTTGCCTGAAGAAAAGTGTATGTCGACTTCGGTTCGTCATAATCTTGCTCGTGGTTCACATCAAGTCGAGCTTACAGCTGCTTTGCTTATCCAGCTTAAAGACATGGGATGGACAAATCATAAGATTTGCTACGAACTGGGAATGGATAAAGATGAAGTTTTACGATTGCAGCAGGTCACTGGGCTTGCTGCTGCTTTTAAAGATCAGGACTTTTCACAAGCATGGGAGTAATTATTTTTCTAGAAGCCAAAAACAACACGAACGTTATTCTGTAGATGTCCAAATATGATCCTAATTTAGTATTTAATTACTATTTCACTCTGAAATTTAAGCGCTAAAGTCGATGACTCTAGCGCTTTTTTTGAACGCCAAATTCACTAAAAAAAGAAGCGGATAACCGCGTCTAAGAAAGCAATGTGAACCAACGAAAGGAAAGGTATTCATTTATGGATAGTATGAAACAGAAACAGGCAATGACAACCAAACCGCCTTCAGTGATTGGAGGTGCCTGTATCGTCGCATGCATTTGCATCGGTGCTGGTATGCTTGGGCTCCCCGCTGCTGGTGCTGGGGTTTGGACCATCGGTGCTTTAATGGCTTTGCTCTTCACTATGCTCATCATGACAACCAGTGGTTGTCTATTGCTTGAAGTTCTAAAGGATTACCCGTACAGGTCGTCTTTTTCTTCCATCACTAAAGACTTGCTAGGGAAAGAGATTAATTTTCTAAATAACTTAATGATTTATTTTGTAGGGGGGATTTTACTGTACGCTTACATCACCTCATCCGGGCTGATTATTAATGAATACTTTGGCCTGGCCCCAAAACTCGCTTCTATTCTTTTTGTGCTTATATTTTCAGTATTAGTTTGGCATTCAACAAAAACGGTTGACCGTATTTCTATCGTGTTAATGCTATTTATGATCATCAGTTTTAGTTTTGGCACTGCAGGCCTTTGGTTCAACGTTAACCTTAGTACCTTGCTTGATGTTGCTCATCTAAAATTTGAGTATGCACAGTACGTGTGGGTCTTTTTTCCCATTGCTTTAACTGCATTTGGGTATCACCACAGTGTATCTACATTACGAGATTACTACCTTGAAGAAAGGCTCGCACAAAGGGCTATTGTAGGTGGAACACTTATTGCGCTTTTTATTTACACCGTTTGGTTATTAAGTATTTATGGTAATTTACCAAGATTTAGCTTCGGCCCCATTATTGCCGAAGGCGGCAATATCGATACCTTGCTGATTAGCTTAAAAGCGGTCTTGGCTGAAGAAACTTTATCAAATGTGATTAGTGCTTTTTCTGCGGCTGCCATTTTGTCGAGCTTTGTAGGGGTAGGCTTGGGTGTGTTTGATTTTTTGGCTGACCTCTTTCATTTTGATGCTACATCCAAAGGAAGAACTAAAACTTGGGCGGTTACATTTATTCCGCCGCTTATTTTCTCCCTTCTCTTTCCTTTCGGCTTTCTTACAGCCATTGGTTATGCCGCATCGGCCGCGGCTATTTGGGCGTGCATCGTACCTGCATTGTTAGCAAGGAAATCAAGGCTGCAAAGACCAGCGTTTTATAACCTTGAAGAGAGTGAAGAGGACCAGCAAAAATCGAAGCCTTACCAAGTGCCTGGAGGAGAGTTGGTGTTGATTGGTGTATTTGTTTACGGTGTGAGTATCATTATTATCAACGTATTAGTTATGTTCGAAGCACTGCCCGTTTTTGACGGAGTCTAACCTTATTAATTATTAAGTGGCACACCGTGTCACTTAATCTTCCACCCAAAAACCTTCAAATTAGGGCTAGTGATCCTCAACCCAGCAGTGACTCTGTAACGTTATATTTAACCTTTAGAGCTACCCGTATATTTTTGCTTTTTCCCGTTTGTATCACGGGGGTAAATTCGACCTAGCTATCAGTACTCACACAACCCTGTTTTAGTTGCAAGCTTGCGCGCTAGTCCTTTATGTTGAGCGCTACAGAATAATTATAGATTTTTGATTTAGTCATCTGTTTATGATGATAGGCCACTGTTTGTTATTGAAATTTTCCAGTAAAATCGTAGTAACAAAGAGTGAGACAGAAAACTTTGTGTCTATCTAAATCCGTTATACATTTAAAATAAGTGGGAGAACTCATGGCAATTGAAGCAGTCAAGACAGCTTTTGATAGTGTCAAATTTTTAAAAGGTATGTTTGATGGCCATGTTGACGGTGTTGCAAAAGAAAAAGTGATTGAATTGCAACAACAATCAAATCAAAAAGTACTTGATATACAACAAGCCTTAATGGATCTGCAAGCCGAAATTTTCCGCTATCAGGAGGCAAATTCGGAACTAACTGACCAGCTCAAGGTACATACGGACTTAAACGAAAAACTAGAAAAATACGAACTTATAAGATCTGGAGGTGGAGCAGTTGTTTACAAGTCTAAGTTTGAACCCATCCACTATACCTGTCCACGATGTATATCAGAAAAGAAAATCATCAACATATTGCAGTTTACGGGTCACTTTCAAGGATTCTATAACTGCCCTAGTTGTGAAAAACCTTTCAAAATTGAAGAAACACAAAAGGTCAGTTCTATCGCATTTACAAATACAGACTATGACCCATTTGGTTAATACTTATATAGTAAATTGTTCAGCTAGATTCCAAAACGTTTAGCTTTTTAATTGGCTGCTTTGTTGTTAACGGGGGTAAATAATGATTTTACAAAGTGCACCCTGTCGGAGATGAGTTTGACAAATTTAGTACACTTGATAACTATAGTTTTGATACCACTTCTTGCAGTGGTGGGTGGTATTGGGGTTGTGTTAGGGCCCTCTTCTTTTAAATTGGACGCAAAAAATGGCCTTCTTAATCAAGGTTTATTGTGGTTAGCAATACTACTTCCTATTTCATACTTCTTTGTCTTTGGGTTTATAGCCTGGGAAGGTTATACGATTGAGATCAGTTCTAAAGGCCTTATTAAATTTTTTGAGATTAGTAAAATCCCATTAACTTTTATATCGTTGGCTCTACCTCTAACCATTTTGGTCGCTCGATTCCATTCTACAGAGCAAACTGCTACGCAAATTGCTATTACAAGCCACAAAAATAATTTGGACTCCTTTTATGCACACAGAAAGGAGATGTTTTCCTATTTCTCTCAGCTTGAAGAAACTGATTACTTTGGGGCATTGACAGCTGAGTTTAAGGTGCATCCCCGATTACATAAAAACTTCTTTGTCGGGGCTCCTAACGAGGGTATTCCAGAATTAAACCAAGTATTGTTTAAACAGGTTGAAAGTACGTTGGCTTCGGCTCGTATGGAAATAGATGCAGTTCTAACGTGTAATGAGCCCGAATTAGCTTTTGACTTATATTTATTAAATGCTTGCGTGACAATCCATTCTTTAAGTCGAACATTGGGTTTACGTGAGATTTACCAGAATGTTGCATCTCAAGGGGTATTATTAAGGCTAACTGTGCGAGGAACAGATGATGAATACTTGAGTGTTGGTACTACGACTGATCAGTTAGTTGCATCCTACCGATATGCTCATGACTATTTTCAGAACCTTTGTGACTTTGCAGGCTATACAATCGAACCAACACCAGATAATCATAAATATATTCAAACTGGTGGGAAGTTTCGGACAATCAACACTCCTAAAGTGATAGAACAATTGCATGTCAATAAGATATCTAGGTTACTGCAAGAACAGGTATAAAAAACAATTTAATATTGAAACCCAACTCTTGGGGACTCTCATTCCATCGTTGGGTTTCTTTGTCTATATGCTAGAGTTTTTCAGTCATCCAACTTTTCTCTTAATGTTTGCTATCGCCCTAGCAAGCTCTAGCAAATGTGTTGAAGTCTTAATCTCCAATTCCGACTGAATCCCCAAAAGCGCAATCCCTGCTAAGATTTGTTGCGGCCTCACCACTTGGCCTGTCGGCAGCTCCATACTGTCGTATAACATTTTGAACTGTATCCAGTCTTCGCTAATGCTTAGTTCTCGACCTTTTGCCATTCTCATTAGTCTTTTGCACTCAGGCGGTATTGGTTTTCCTTCGTCCCATCCCGTGACCGTTCTCACAGTTTTAAAACACAGCTCCGCGACCTCTTCCTTGGTCATTTGGCACTCTAGCTCTCGAAAAATGTAATTCTTACTCATTTCGCGATACTTCACAGACAAAACCTATAAATACAAGAGGTTGCAATGAATTAATAATATATGCACCATTAAACATAATCAGACAAAGTGCGCACTAAGGTATGTCTAAATAGGTAACCCCAGCTCTAGGCTGGGGCTAAAAAACGAAACGAATAACAACTAAGGCGCGACAACTACGGCCTCTATTTCAATCAGGGCATTGAGAGGAAGTTTCGATACTTCGATGCAGGTTCTCGCGGGGAAAAAATTGGCGCCGTTCTTAATAAAGAAATCGTTATAAATTTCATTTACCACGGAAAAGCTCATCATATCGGTAAGGTAGACGGTTGTTTTCACTACATCTGACATGTCAGCGTCTGCATGGAGCAAAATCGCTCTCATGTTCTCTAGACACTGCACGGTTTGCTTCTCCAGACTACTTTTGACCAAAAGTCCGGTATGAGGACTCAATGGTAATTGACCTGAAGTGAAAATTAGCCCACCGGTGATGACCCCTTGAGAATATGGTCCGATCGCTTTTGGGGCTGCTTGAGTATCAATGATTTTACGCATATTTTAATTTAACCGTGTTTGTGAATGAAACATCAACACTATCGGTTTGATTAAAAAAACACTTATTATTTAATCATAATTAAAACTGAATTTTAATACTCCCTTCCTTTCTAATCGAGCAAATGAGCTGTGAACGGTAGTTACATACTGAGCAGGACGGTGCGCTACTGATTAGTTCATCGCAATTTAACCATTCCAATCTCCGCCTTTCAGCTTATAGCGGCTCTTCAGCCAAACGCACTTTCCCAAACTAGCTTGACCTGCATCAGCGACTTGCTGCTTTCTCGTCCGACAACCCCCACTATTGCTCATAGTATTGGTTTTATGAGGCTGCTCTATGATATATTTCTCGGCCAAGCGTATTACAGACGAAGGCTAATAATGTCTATCAACCTTTCACTCCTTCCACCCAGTGAGAAAAATAAAATCGAACTGGATAAGCAAGCATCGTTTCTTGTATGGAAACTGAAGCAAGCGAAATGTGGCCCTGAAGCCATTGTTGAAGAAGCAATGAAGCTAGGTGATCCAGAAGAAAAGGCTTGGTTTGATCAGTCTGTTGAAAAATACAAACGAGTAATGGGTGTCGCATAAACGCAGACAAACCTTACCCAGCAAAGCTGTTGAATTGAAATGACGCAGTAATTTGCTAGAATTTGCACCGTTAATTGAATCAGAGAGAAGATCCCGATGGGAAGAAGTTTTGAAGTGCGCAAGGCCTCAATGGCGAAAACTGCAGGCGCAAAAATTAAAGTTTATTCTAAATACGGTAAAGAGATTTACGTACTGGCTAAGAACGGTAGCTCTGACCCAGACATGAACTTACCTCTTAAGCACCTGATTGCTAAAGCGAAGAAAGACCAAGTACCCGCTCACGTTATCGACAAAGCGATCGATAAAGCGAACGGCGGCGGCGGTGAAGACTTCCAACCAGCTCGTTACGAAGGTTTTGGCCCAGGTGGCACAAGCGTAATCGTTGACTGTCTAACTGACAACGGTAACCGTACTTTCCAAGACGTTCGCCAATGTTTCGTTAAAACTGGCGCGAAAATCGGTGTTGAAGGTACTGTTTCTCACATGTTCGCTCACCAAGCTGTATTCCAGTTTGCTGGTGAAGATGACGAGATCATCCTAGAAACGCTAATGATGGAAGACGTAGACGTGACTGACGTTGAGCTAGAAGACGGTGTTATCACTGTATTCGCTCCAACGACTGAGTTCTTCAAAACGAAGACTGCATTACACACTGCGTTCCCTGAGCTAACGCTAGACGTTGAGGAAATCACTTTCGTTCCTCAAACAACTACGCCAGTAGCTGAAGAAGATTCTGAGAAGTTCCAGAAGTTCTTAGACATGCTTGACGACTGTGATGACGTTCAGCAGGTTTACCACAACGCTGAGCTGTAATATCAATCAATAATTGATAGCTTTGCTCTTGTGAGTAGAATGTAGAATACAAAAAACCGAGCCTAGTGCTCGGTTTTTTTATGTGCGTAATTCAGGCATTTATCAGTGAACATAGCTTTTTTATCGTAGCTCTTTGGTGGAAGAACCTAGGTCATAGCTCCTGAACATTAGCCCTTGATCATCGTTCCGTGATCTCTTGTACGCAAAGCGTTCTCGGGCGACAAATCCATGCTGAGAGTTTTCTGATCAAAGGGAGCACGGTGAGGTTGAGCGTGATGGCACACGGCCAAGCAATCAAAAAGCTTTGCAGCCAGATTGGCGGCCATTCGTGGCTGAATCCCATTTTGTAGCCAGAAATTAACCCAGACATGATGGTCGCCATGGTCAGGGAGGATAAAATCGCGGTTACCCAAAATTGTTTGTTGTTCATACAGTGTTCTCCCGTGATTTTCTGTTGTTGATGAGATAAGGTTACATCTATCCATTAGTGAGAAAAATAGGCACATATAGAAGTATGAATTCCATATTTGGAAACATTGATGATCTGTTCTTATTCTGTGCAGTGGTTGAAGAGGGCTCTTTGCTATCGGCCTCGAAACGGCTGCAACTGCCCGTGTCGACTATGTCGCGTCGGTTAACCGCATTGGAAGATCGCCTCAATATCCGACTTTTAGAAAAGAAAGGTCGTGAGCTGGTGGCCACTAAAGACGGTGAGGCGGCCTTTGCTGCACTGAGCAGTGGCATGGAGTCTATCCATCAAGGCTTTAATAGCTTGTTGGAAGAGCGTGATGCTATCCAAGGTAAGATTAAGCTCGCAGTGCCTCATAACTTCTATAGTGGCTTTCTAGGGGCGACAGTAGAGCAATTCCTCACTCAATATCCGAACGTTCAGCTCGACCTAACCCTGAGCCAGCAGCAGCTTATTCCTCAGACCGATCGTGACTTACTGATTACGTTTAAGATCTCGGATATGGAAGGCATGATTGCTCGACCGCTGTTTAAAGCCAAACACGGGTTTTATGCGAGCCCAGAATACTTAGATTCGCGTGCAGCAATAGAAAAACCGGACGACTTAGAGCATCAAGACTGGATTAACGTCGACGATGTGTTTGATATGCCGCTCTATAAGTCCGACCGTTTAGAGCAGATGATCACGATTAAACCCAAGTTCATCGTCAACGATATTCATGCGGTGGCGGCCGCGGCGCAAAAAGGCTTGGGGCTCGCTTCATTGCCTTTTCGTCATGTATCCCCTGAGATGAATCTGATTCAAGTGCTCCCTGAGTACCATCGGGGTGATCGCCAAGCGTATTTAGTGTACAAAGAAAGAAAATATCAGCCAAAGGCTTTGACCCTGCTTATTGATGCATTGATTGAGAGTGTTCGATCTTTTCATAGCGATGACTCGGTCAAATAAAAGGAGAAAGAAATGAAAGTAAGTTTTATCGGGCTAGGCGTTATGGGCTTCCCAATGGCAGGCCACCTAGTCAAAGCCGGTTTTGAAGTAACGGTATTTAACCGCACTCACAGCAAAGCGCTAGACTGGGCTGATAAACACCAAGGTAAAGCGGCAGAATCTGTGTCTGAGTGTGTCGTGGAAGCTGACGTGGTATTAGTTTGTGTGGGCAACGATGACGATGTACGCAGCATGACAACCAGCGAAACAGGCGCACTGGCTGCAATGAAGCCAAACGCGATTCTTGTCGACCACACCACAACGTCTGCAGTTCTGTCTGAAGAGCTTGAAGTGGCAGCGAAGCAAGCCGGTATTCGCTTTATGGATGCACCAGTATCTGGTGGCCAAGCGGGCGCAGAAAACGGCGTGCTAACCATCATGTGTGGCGGCGAACAAGCGCTTTTCAACGACCTTCAACCTGTGTTCGAAGCTTACGGAAAATCGTCAGTTCTGATGGGTAAAGTCGGCCAAGGCCAACGCGCGAAAATGGTCAATCAGATCTGCATCGCAGGCGTATTGAATGGCCTTTCTGAAGGCTTGGTGCTTGCTGAAAAATCAGGTTTGGATATCCCAACTCTGGTTGATTGCCTGAAAAACGGCGCAGCTGGTTCATGGCAGATGGAAAACCGCGCAACCACAATGGCGCAAGACAAGTTCGATTTCGGTTTCGCGATTGATTGGATGATCAAAGACTTAGGCTTCTGTCTAGATGAAGCTGAACGCCAAGGTATCCAACTTCCACTGACTGAAAAGACCAACAACGCATACAAGGCACTGTCTGCCCAAGGACAAGGCCGCATGGATACATCAGTATTGATGAAAGCTGTGGTTGAAGAGACTAAGAAGTAGAAGAAACGAAGAAATAGTCGCAGCGAAGAAGCAGTAAAGGCTTTGCTTAGACATTTAGAAAATAGCCGCTGATTAGCGGCTATTTTTTTGCATAAGATAATTTAGCAATACAGAGAAAGTGTTTGTTCTGAAACTCACCATTGCACTAAATCTTTTTACGAATTTTATGTCACAGGGTGATATCGGATCATTTCCGTGACTGTAAAAGCTTTTCATCCCCGACACGCTCATTTTTAATTTCACTTATCCACTACAAATTGTTACCGACGTCTTCTGATGGGTGGAGTCCTTCGCTAGGGATTAGTTTGGTCTGTATTGTTGGTTAATAATTAACGCATAAACCAAAACACAGATTTACTTTTCATCCAGTTAAGGCTTCAAATCATGACAAAACCATCAAAACTCTTTACCGGTATCGCTTCCGCTTTGGCATTGAGCGCTAGCATTTCAGCGTGGGCTGATGAGCAAGACTTTAGTTCGATGCAAATGCAAGGTGTCGAAAAAGTCGACATACAAGTTGATGTAGAAGGCGCTGCGCAACGTTTATCGCAAGCGGTTCAGTTTCAAACTATCTCTAACCAAGACCGCAGTGATTTTGATGAGCAAGCTTTTCGTGACTACCACCAATTTCTTGAAGAATCGTACCCATTAGTGCACAAAACACTCAAGCGAGAAGAAGTCGGTGACCCACGCCCTTTCAGCTTAATTTACACTTGGGAAGGTAAAGACCCATCACTCGCTCCTGCTATTTTTATGGCGCACCAAGATGTGGTACCGATTGCAGAAGAGTCTCGTGATGAGTGGAAAGAAGACCCGTTTTCAGGCGCGATTAAAGACGGTTATATCTGGGGTCGTGGTTCATTAGATGACAAAAACCAACTTCAAGCACTGTTAGAAGCGACTGAGATGAAACTCAAAGAGGGTTTCCAACCTGAGCGCACTATTTTGTTTGTATTTGGCCACGATGAAGAAGTCGGCGGACCTGAAGGCGCTAAACACGCCGCTGATATCATTGAGCAACGTTATGAAAAAATTGCTTTTGTTATGGATGAATCTGCTCCTCTTGTCCCTGGTATATTCCCTGGAATCCGTGAAAATACAGCATTGATTGGTATTGCTCAAAAAGGATTCGTTAGTCTAGAAATTGCCATCAATGGTGTTGGTGGACACTCATCACAACCGGGAGAAGAATCGAATATTGTCGCGTTAGCAAAAGCGGTTGAGAAAGTTGAAGCTGCGCAATTCCTTTACAAAATTCATGATGCGGTGCGTTACCAATACCGCTACATGGGACCTGAGCTTCCAGAAGCGCAGCAACCACTTTATAAAGCCGTTGCTTACGGTAATAACGACACCGTGACAGATTTAGAACAAAAATTCATTGAGGTGATGTCGGAAAACCAAGTGACTCGTGCCATGCTTCATACAACAACCGCCGTTACCATGTTTAATGCCGGTATCAAAGATAACGTATTGCCACCAGCAGCAACCGCCGTTGTAAACTTTAGACCGATGCCAGGCGATACACCTGAAGTGATCATTGAACATGTGAAAAAAGCGATTGGCGATGATCGCATGACCATACGTGATATATCAGCATCAACACCAGCAACGAATGTTGCGGATCCAAGTGGCCCTGGTTACGCGATGCTTGAAAAAACGATTCGTCAAACTTGGGGTAATGACCTGATTGTTTCACCGTTCTTTGTTATTGGAGGCTCAGACTCTAAACACTTCCAAGCACGTGATTTCGCACCTGATGTATATACAATGACGGCGATACAATTAGAAAGCGTAAAAGAATTCGAAGGCTTCCACGGTGTGAACGAGCGTATCTTAGTTGAAGAATACGGTCGCTCTATTGGGTTCTTCTACCAACTAATGGATAACCTCGAAAGTCTGTAATTCAAATATTATCGACTGATATAAAACGAGACGATGGCTAAGGTTTTCTTAGCCATTTTTTCATTAGCTATTGTTCTAATTAGAAAATGTTGAAATGAAAAGTACATTATTGATGATTACGGCTTGTTGTTTTAGTTTGTTCACACAAGCGGCTGAAACCATATCTTGGGAATCGTTAAGACCTTTGCAGAATCAATATCAGGTTCTTTCTCCTGGGAATAAGGCGCTACTTTCTGAGATTTACGCCTATGAAGCCGTTCAAAAAACGCGTCAGTTAAGTCCAATGGAAAACGATGGGTACAATCAACGTGTGGTATTAGCTGAAAAGTTTGGCTTAAACGTAAGTGAACTGCTTATACAAAGAACACAACAATCGAACGATATAGTTCCCGACCTTAGTATTAACGATATAAAACTGGCCGGGTTTTTAGTACCGCTCGAAATGGAAGGCTTAATAGGGACGCAGTTCATTTTAGTACCAACCGCAGGGGCTTGCATTCACACACCTCCACCACCAGTAAATCAAACGATTTTAGTCGAATTTCCTGAAGGCCATGAATTGCAAAGTTTATACACACCAGTATGGGTGATAGGGAACATTAAAACAGGGGCGGTTGATACGTCGATTACACTTTCTGATGGCAATCAAGATATTCAAACCGGATACGTCATTGACGCGTCGGATATTGAGCTTTATCAATAAACCTGATCAACGAATTAAGAAAATGATCAGGTTATTAACGGGGAACCTTTAGGTTAAATCTGATCGTTATGTGCCGTTTAACTCATTTCTCTTTACGCTTTACACATAACAGCCTACACCTCGCAAATATTAGAGTCACTTGGGGTCAGGAAACTAGTGAGAAAAGAACATTCATGCTTCTAACTTTCAACGTTTGATGGAGGCAATCCATCGTAGGCGATGAGGCGTTATTCCGTTTTCCTTGTAACGTGCCTGTATTAACAAAGACAACTGGCTCGCAGCTTTTGCATGCAGTTCGCACTACAGCACTTATATATCAATAGGAAAACCAATATGAAAAGCTTAATCGCTATATCCATTGTAACGGCTCTATCTGCAGGCTCAGCGTTTGCTAATGAGAGCATTAATGAATCATCCACAAACGTTGATGTTTACAACACTCATGACTTTTTCTTGAAAAAAGGCAATCGCGTTAAACTTCAGTTTCCTATTGAACAGTCTAAGTTTGCTTGGCAGAATTTAAGCCGTTTCTATCCTACGGCTCAAATTGAACGTGATGGACCCGTCTATCAGTTTCCATATCAAATTGACCAAAATATTGGTGAAATATCAGCGACTGTACACGGTGAGAGTAAGACTCTAAACGAACACCTAGATTCTTATCCTGTCGATGCTTTTCTTGTTGTTAAGAGTGGAGAAGTTGTCTTTGAGCGTTACAACACGATGGGAAAAACAGACAAGCATAATTGGTTTTCAAACTCGAAAATTACAGTAGGTATTGAGCTGGCTAAATTGGTCAACGAGGGGCAAGTTAACCTGAGTGACCCTATTTCTAAATACATTCCTGAATTAAAGGGATCTGACTGGGATACAGTATCCGTTTCTGATACTGCAAATATGGCGACAGGCTTGAATGCAACAGAGCACGATGAGCCAGAAGCAGACTCACGTATAAACCCAGAACAACCTTGGTTTAAATGGGCGGTTTCCATTGGCGTGTTTGAAGGTGAAGGCAACCAAAGCCCACTTGAAGTACTTGCTGAAATGAAACGAAGAGCGCCGGGCGGAAAAACATTCGAATACAATTCAATTAATACGTTTGTTCTAGCTCGACTTATTGAGAACGTTCGTAACTTACCCATGAATGAGATTGTCAGTCGTGATATGTGGCAGAAAATGGGGGCAAATAATGACGCTTATACTGTCGTTTCTCCACAAGGGGGATACCCTTTAATGTTTTTCTCAATGAATACCACAATTGAAGATATGACTAAATTCGGTATGTTACTTACTCCGTCAGCCACAAAGTTGGGTAATGGTGGTGTTAGCAAAGAAGTCATTACGTTAATTCAAGACTCTGGTAACCCAGAAGCTTACGGGGGTGGCTATGTGGGCAAGATGATGGAAAACTCTTTCTCCAACGACACAAACATCAAGAATGGTTATCAATTTGATGCAATCTTTGAGGATGGCGACTTATTCAAAGCAGGTGTTGGCGGTCAAGGTGTGTATATTTCACCAGACAAAGACTTAGTTATATCTTTCTTTTCAACCAGTAACGGTAAAAACCAAGAAGAAACTTATGCTCGTGAGATTGCGAAGTATTTTAGTCGCTAATTATGCAATCGGTGATTGCCACTTGGTGTGATTAATCATTGATAGATTTGATCATTGAATAGAGTTTTATCTTTTTGTAACGCCAGTCGCCTGACTGGCGTTTTTTTGTTTATTTAGTTTCGCTATTTATTTCTTGTGTGCTCGCGATTAAGTATCACGATATCTTTGGGTCATCTCAACACTGCTATCCATTATCGCTTGTGGTAACGCTTTTATGCGCTTTAGGCTCGTGGTTACACACCGATGTCATGGCGTAAAGAAGTGCACGTTATATAGATACGATTGTTTGAGCTTCTTCCCGTTACTCATTGTATTCAGACGATACATTAGAGCTCCTTACCCTGTACTCATCGGCAATACATGTAGTGTTGAGGTAGAGAGTCAGTTCAAAGTAAGCCCGAACTGAATAGTAAATCGTGGCTATTTTAATAAAGAAGAGTGAGAGGGGGTAAGGAAAATAAAACTAAAAAAAGGCGAATCTCTCGATCCACCTTTTAACGTATTATGGCTATTGGTCGTTTTAGAAGAAGACTTTGTATTGGAACCAAACCACGGTGTCGTCAATGTCTAGTTTTTGATTGGTTGATTCCATGCTTCCATAAGTATTTTCAACCTTGACTTGTCCCCAGCGTGTTTTGTCTGCCGAAAAAGGAGTCGCTGCGAGTAGAGTGGTTTTAACGGTACTCGTTTCAATATCACCATCCATGTACGTAAACTCTGGGTAGGCTGCAAAATAAGTACCATCGGCGCCCGGCTTCCAAACCGCATAAGCCGCGGCCATACCACCTACGATACTATTGTCTGTAACACCAAAGGCACTTGTTGTGCTGTCTGAGTACTCACCGCCCATCACAGCTGCACGGCCAAAAAAGGTCAGAGAGCCGATTGGAGTTCTAAAAATAGCGACACCACCTACAGCTGCAGTAGTAAAGCTTGCATTATCAATGATGTCTAATGACGCGGCTACACGAGGTGTAATGGCATTATTTATATTGAATACATGGAAATATTGAGCTCGGCTGTCTTTATATTTCCCCTCATTATCCATCGAACCTTCCAATGTGATCATAGACATCTGTCCGTTGTCATAAGTATATGATAGAGCTCCCGATAGCTTTAGATCACCTATGTTGTTGGTTGCCACATACATATTGGTACTGGCACGAGTCATATCGGACGGGTCAACTTTTTGGGTGTCATCAGCAAATGCTGAAATAGAAATGGTAGCAAGTAAAGCCGTAGACAAAGCGGTCATTTTGAGTCTGGTCATGAGACGTTCCCGAGTTATTTAAGTTAAGTAGCCGAAGCAATAACGCAACTTTACATAAGGTTTTTATACTCATTAACTCTCTAGCGATGGGCTCGATCCATCGCTGTCATCCAAACATTTGCGGTAAAGGGGGATTTCGGTTTTTTTGGTAAGAAATATTTTAATTCATCTGTTTAAAGTGTATTCGATGAGAGATTTTTAATTGATGTCAGAGCGTGGTGATAGGGATGTGTTGTTTGATAAGAGAAACAGGCTCTGTGTTGGTTAATGTAGACTCTGGTGGTAAAATTTATTAACGAATATGAGGACTTGCAGGACAGGATATGAACTTTAGTCTTGAACAATTAAATACTTTCGTTGCGGTATATGAGCAGGAAGCTTTTAGTAAAGCGGCGATAAAATTAAATAAGCATCGAACAACGGTTGCACAAGTCATCACGAGTTTAGAAGACCAGTTAGCGATCACTTTATTCGATAGGTTGAGCCGCAGTGTAGAACCCACTGAAGATGCAGTACTTCTTTATCATTACGCAAAGCAAATACTAGAGCAGGCTAAAACTCTTGATAGATTTGCATTAAGTCTTTCATTTGGCGGGCTAGAATCGGTGACGATAGCCTATGCGAGCTTTTTACCTCATCATGTTGTTTCTAAAATTCGTCGACAGCTCGATGAAGACTTTCCATCCATGCGTGTTAATTTTTTGGTCAGAACGAAACCAGAAATAAAAACAGGGATTGAAGATGGAAGCATTCACTTTGGTATTGTGAACATATACGAAAGCAAAGTGATTAATAGTATTGATTTTACTTTTTTGGGGAATATGCCTTTTGTTCCATTTGCTAATGCAGAAAGTGAACTATCGGCTAAGCCAGCAAACGAGACACTCTCAACGATGAAATCTTTACGACAGTTTGTTCTCAAATCTATGGTCGAAGATAAAATGACGGAGAAGGTTGTTGTTTCTTCAAAACATGAATATGTTGATCAATTAGCAGTCATTGTTAAGCTTGTCCAAGATGATTTTGGCTGGGCTCTTTTACCAAAATCGATAATTGACTCTGAATATGTGACTGAAAATTTGGTAGAGATAAAATGTGACGAGATCAAACAAGAAATAATGGTTCCCATATCTCTTTGGTGTCCACATTCAAAACAGATTGCTCTGGTAAAAAAATCGATCATCAAAGTCGCTGATTATTATATAAACAAATCAGCGTACTAAAAAACGGACACTTTATTGGGATGAGTTCATAAGGCTATTGAAGTATTTATCTTGATGATCTATCTATTCTGAACTCGTTTTAGGGCACTTTGAGTCATAAAGTGCCACGAGCTAAAAATCGGTCTATCCAAGTTGTGGACAAAAACGATTTAGGTAACTTGTTTTATTTAGAACAGTAGACATTGGACAAAGTAAGGGGATACCTAAAACACGGGGTCGGGATTTTTCGCGTCCCGCACCTTTAAGTGTTAGGTAGAGACGGCCTCTTCTACCCGGTTATTTTCCAGTTTACTACGGACCAAATCTGATAATTTCAGATAACGGTCAGCTCCATTCTTTGGTGGTCTATTCGGTCTTTCAAATGACGAAGGTTCTTGTAGCTCTTCAATATCCCAAAATTGATCGCCAGTTGAATCGAATGGCGTACCATCTGGTAATTCGTTTGAATAATGAACACCAACTTGCTCCTGACCTACAAACACCTTCCACAAAACCAGTTTTCCACCGAAATAGTCATTGATTATGAGCGATGACATTCCGCACTGCCCGCGGCTTGGGTTGGATTGGGTCCAATTTTCTGGCTCATCGGTGCTTTCTATAGACCAACTATCCTGAAGAGCTTTTAAGACTTCACCTAGATTTGGATTCACGTGTACTCCTTGCAATTCCTTAGTTACTTAAAGCCAAGCAAGGGCAACTTTAAAGCTGATTAAAATTGCCCTGCTGACTTGGCTTGTTAGTAATCAAACTCCAACAGCATTGGAATATCGATCATTCCTTGCCGATTTCTAATGCCCTCAGTGCGTTTAAAACCAAACCGCAAGTATACGTTTTCTGCATTTACCGCTGAGTTGACCGTAAAGATACCGCTGTTTCCGTTTTTTATTGCTTCTTCTTTAACTGCTTCCCATAATTGGCGAGAAAGCCCATTGCCTTGAAAATTATCATCTACAAAAAGGTGATATAAATGTGAGTTGTCTCGAACTCCAGCCACACCAACCATTTCACCATTCGCAGTCACGGCAACTACATAAGTGTAATTGGTGGATAAATACTTTTCTACATTTTCCTCTGACATTGAATTGAGCAAAATATCGTGTACAGACGCATCGCAAGTAGGGCAAACATATTTTTTTGCTAAAGGTGAGATTAATTCACTGATTCCCTTCGCATCACTGATTTCTGCGCTTCTGATATTTACACCCATTGCTTCTCCTGATTGCTAACGCTCTCTAAGCGGCGTTTGTCTTTTATGTTCACATATTGCAGTCTTTCTTTTTACGCTCCAACAATAAATAAATCAATGGATTATTGGTAAAGGTAATGAGGGGGGCGAGCTAAAATGCCACAGGTAAAAATTCAGCTTGTGAAGGCTCTGGATATTCATGAGTTACACTACTTCCCAATTTAGCATTTGATGGATTACTTAGATATTGCAAAAGCCTCTTACCTCGTAGTCAAATTTAATCATTCACTACACAATTAGCCGAAAAGTGTAATGGTTAAAGCTGAAGTTATTAGTCCAAATATCGATATGCAGAGTCTATTTGTTACAGTCTCATTGTACTTATACCAACCAATCCAAATTGAAAACACAGTCGATAATCGTCTTAGCGAAGATACAAAAGCAACGTTTCCTATCGAAACTGCATGATAAAATGTAAGTAAAGTTAGTAAGTGAGCAAGAGCAGGAACAATTAAAGCGGAAAAGTTACTTAAGCTTATAGTCGATACCCGTATTCTGATCAGGAAAGGCGAATAATATAAGAACATGACTAAGCATATGTGCGCAGTCCAATTGACAGCCCCAATCTGACTAGAACCATCTTTATGAATGATTGAGCTAAGTGACCAAAGCAAGGAGACGCATACCATGCTGTATACAGCTTTATCTTTTATTATGCTCATTAGGCTTGAACTTGCACCATAAAACATAAAACATAAAAAAGGTCGCAGCTATTATCCCTATTAATCCAAACAATGACGGGACTTCATTGTAAAAAACAAAGTTTAAAACCAGCTGAAATACAGGGACAAAACATAAAATAGGCACGACTTTGGCTAAAGAGCCATTACGCAAAGCTAAGAGGTAAAATGCCATGGCAACAGCATCAAGCGTGGCAGCCGAGAGCATAATTATCAACAGATTAACGTCGTAGTTCACCTTTTCGATAGTGAATATGGTGGACAAACAAATAGGGCAAAGAATGAACAGCATTACTGCGGTCGATTGTGTTACTGATAATCTAGATGTGGACTTTTTTAATGACACATCTTTTACGGTTAAGAATACAGCGGATAGAACAGAAAATAAAACCCACAAAATAGAGCTCACCAAGTAAAGAATAGTGGCTCTATGTTCTATTGAAACTCAATCGTGTTAATTAACAATTGTTAATGCGTTTTTTTATTCTTGACAAACTAACAGGGGTTATTCCCATGTAATTAGCGATATCAACGCTTGTTAAGTGTTTGACCCAGTGGGGAAAGTGTTCAACTAGATATTTATATCTTTCTTCATGCGTATTGAGCAGAAAAAAGCTTTCTTTTTTTTCTTTATAAAGCAGTTGCTGTTCAAGAAGCTGAATTTTTGTGTTAACCCATTCTTGAGAGTTAATCATACTCATAGGGACTTTAATGTATTCAACTTTAGTTACTGATTCAACTTGATAGCTAGACTCTCGATTCTCTATCCAGCTCGAAAAAAGTAAACAAAGGCTTTGAGGAAAATAAAACTCTTTACATCGCTCTGCACCTGAATCGGTATAATGGCAGGCCTTTAAGATACCAGAGATCAAATAGAATGCATGGCTCTGCTCTTCACCTTGACGTAGTAATACACAAGATTCATCGACGAATGAAGTTGAAAATGTAGAAAAATAATGTTCAGGGTGAGCTATACCTAGCCCTTCAAAAAAAGAGTTTACGGATTCTATATTTTTCATATTACCTACAAGGTTTTCTTGATTTCTACGCGTAGTCTAAATCATTAGTAGCTATCAATGAAAAGTAAAAATGCTACGTTTTGCATTGCTCAACACGTTTAGGGGCAGAAATGAGTCAGCTCTGATCAAGGCCTGAAGTAGGAAATGTTAGATACGTTTTTGCCCACTCATTTTATCCTTTCCTACTCGTGCTTTTTGTTTGGATCTCCCACCACTCACACCCTAACTCAACCATTCACGCCTTGTTATTACCATTCGTCGCATTGATAAAACTGCACGACAAATTCTAGTTAACCTTTCAACGTCAACATTTGAAAGGGATTAGAAATCATGACTACTTCACACTCATTTAATTCAAGCTCTACCACTTCTTTGCTTAAGCGTTCATTGCTGATTGCTCTTGTTTCATTCGCTCCTACGTTAGCTTTGGCTAACCCAAGCTCTGACGTGCTCGATATCTACAATCAAGCCGCTCAAGGCAATGAAGATCTGGTTGAGGTGGCTTATGAACGCCTTAATGACACGCTGCAACAAGATGGAGCGACACCACTGACCTTGGTTTACCTCGGAAGCACAGAAACCCTGATGGGGCGTGATGCGTTCTTACCTTGGAATAAGATGAAGTATGTGGAAAAGGGTTTGTCGACCATTGATAAATCACTGGTGCTGCTTAAAGACGAAGACCAACCGATTCATGAGCAACCTCGTGTTCAAGGGCTGCCAGATTCTTACCTGACTCGCGCTATGGCTGCGGTGACTTACACCTCTCTGCCAGACATGTTTAACCATTTCGATCGTGGTTATGATCTGTTCCTCTCGTTACTCGCGGAAGATGATTTCCAACAACAACATTTCGCTGCGACCTCATGGATTTACCGTTACGCCATTACCGCATCGATTCGTGCTGAAGACTTCGAGCAAGCACAGGTGTGGCTTGAAAAGATGGAAAACACCGATGCTGGCAACATCGAGACCATGACAGCGAAGGCCCTAATAGCGAAAGCCAAGTAACAGTTGCGAATGCTAAATAGCGGTTTACTCAAGCTCATTAACAACTGCGAACGCTTAAAAATTATGGGTCAGCGGAGGACAAAGGAATGATTGAATTTAAAAATATCGGCAAAGCGTATGTCACGGGCGGTCAACGTGTTGATGCACTAAACGGGGTCGATGGACATATCCAACGTGGTGAAATGGTGGCGTTATGTGGGCCATCAGGTTCTGGCAAAAGCACACTTTTGAATATTCTTGGATTGTTGGATATGGACTACCGAGGCGAGATAAATATTGATGGCCAACCATATCCGACAGAGAAAATCGCCGCTGCACGTTTTCGTCGTCAGTCGTTGGGTTTTGTATTTCAGCGCTTCAATTTGGTTCCTGTGATGACCGCGCTAGAAAACGTCGCTTACCCATTGATGTTGAACCAATGCTCAAAACAAGAACAGCAGACCAGAGCTCAAGAGATGTTAGAGCGTGTTGGGCTAGGAGATTACGTTCATCACCGTCCAGACAACCTTTCAGGCGGTCAGCAGCAACGTGTTGCGATAGCCAGAGCCCTTATCCATAACCCAAGCTTGGTGATTGCCGATGAGCCGACCGCTAGCTTAGACAGCCACACCGCCAACCTTGTGATCGACATTATGAAAGAGCTTGGCCACGAAATGGGCACGACTTTTATTGTCGCAACGCACGACCCAAGAATGGCACAGCGCTGCGATCGAGTCATTGAACTTATCGACGGTCAACTGGCGCCACAAGCTGTAACCACGGAGGCGATCTCATGGGCAAGTTAACACAAAGAATGAGCACGTTTTTACTTCCAACTTCGATGCGTTTGGCTTGGCTTAACTTATTAAGAAACGGTCGTCGTAGCTTGCTTTCTGTGTTGATCATCGCGATTGCGGTTTTCGCACTCACCAGTGCCGGTGGTTACGGACTTTATACCTACGAATCTTTGAGAGAATCGACCGCGCGCGATACTGGTCATCTTACTTTGAGCACACCGGGTTATTTTGAGCAAGATGAAGACATGCCGCTGAGCAATGGTCTCGATAATGTTCAAGCGCTCACCAAGAGCATTATTGGCGACAGCGATGTGCGTGGTGTGCAGCCACGAGTCTACTTCAGCGGTTTGGTGTCTAACGGCAGCAAATCGACCATCTTTATGGGAACGGGCGTGAATGAGCGTGAGTTCGATATGAAAGGACCTTTCCTTGATGTGCGCAGCGGGCAAACCCTGTCGGATGTGAAATCCCCAAGATACGACAACCAAGAGCCACAAGTAATGCTCGGAACCGACTTGGCTCGTAACCTCAAAGTTGCCGTCGGTGATTGGGTAACGCTGCTCGCCACCACCAGTGATGGCGCTTTGAATGCCTTTGATTTTAAGGTACAGGGTATCTACTCGACAGGGGTTCCTGAGCTGGATAAGCGTCAGCTGTATGTTCACATCACCACTGCTCAAGAGCTTTTGGCCTCAGACAAAGTCAGTACCTTGTCGGTGTTCCTATTTGAAACAAGCAAGACCTCGACCGTTCAACAGCGTATCCAAACTGCTTTAGATCGAAATAGTGCAAGTCAAAGCGATCAAGGCACAGAGATCGAGATCACTCCGTGGCAAGATCGCGCGTTTTTCTACACCAAGGTTAAAGATCTTTACGACCGGATCTTCGGCATCATGGGCGCAGTGATGGCATTGGTGGTGTTTGTGTCGCTGTTTAACACCATGACCATGTCGGTGACGGAACGTACTCGTGAAATTGGCACCTTGTCGGCTCTTGGTAGTTACCCTTCTGAAATCGTGGCTGGCTTCTTAAAAGAAGCGGGATTACTGGCGATGATTGGCAGTGCAATAGGCGCGTTAGTGAGTGGTTTAGTGTCGCTGTTATTGCTGGTGGTTGATATACAAATGCCACCACCTCCCGGCAGAACCGAAGGTTACCCACTCAACATTTACTTCTCATTAGAATTGGTTGGTTACGCCACCTTAGGTGTGCTGACAATATGTTTGCTGGCTGCTTATTTTTCTGCTCGCAAAGGCGTGAATAAGCCAATCACGGAGGCGTTGGTTTATGTATAAATTAACTCGTTCATTCAATACCTTGGGGTTGGTTTTCGCGTTGGGCTCTGTGTTGGTTCTAGCATCAACACCAAGCTGGGCTGTCGATTCACAACAAGTCACTGAGATGATCGCTAAGGCGGATAGTTACCGATTGAACAGCGCACAAGCCTCTAAGGTAGTGTCTCTGGTGGCGCTGTATCAAGACGATCAACTGGATAAAACCCGTGAATACAACGTCTATACAAGACCAAATCGAGAGTCGTTAGTGGTGTTCAAATCAGCCGTCGAGGCTGGGCAAAAGATGCTGATGATTGAAGATAACTATTGGCTGTTGATGCCGAAATCTCGTCGCCCAATTCGTATCACACCTATGCAAAAGCTATTGGGTGAAGCCTCGGTAGGTGACATCTCGACGCTCACTTGGAGCGAAGATTACCAAGGTGAGTGGGTTGCCGAGCAACAGGTTGAGATGCCGACTGGCGAGACGCTCGATACCCATCACCTAAAGCTCGCGGCGAAAACTAAGGGTGCCAGCTATCAATTGATTGATCTGTGGTTAACGGCAGACCGAGCGTTTCCAGTGAAAGCGGATATGTATCTGCGTTCAGGTAAACTGGCGAAGCAAGCGTGGTTTACCGAAGGCGTGCGAGATGGATTACCAACCGTTGTGTCGATGACCTTGCTCGATAAGATTCAACCAAGCAAGAAAACCGTGATTGAGTACCGCGAAGTGATTGAGCAAAGCTTGGAAGACAAGTATTACAACCCTGCCTACCTATCGCGTAACAGCGTGTCTGGGCTTTAGGTGGACGTCATGAAAGCTTCCAATCGCCGATTCCACATCAAGTATTCAGCCGTTACTTTGCTTGCTTTGTCTTGTGTGAGTAACACGATTCAAGCGGACGATCTGAGCTTGGCGTGGGACTGGCAATTGAGTGCAGAAGCCGTTGAATCGCGAGAGTCGCCATTCAGCCCTTTACCATCTGATAATCGTCAGTCTTTAAATGGCTTGCTGGATCTAGAGGTTGGATATGGTAATTGGCTTGGTCTGTTCGCAGTGAAAGCCAACGATATTCTGAGCAACAACCCTCAAGGGCAAGAGGCGAGCTTTGAATCGGAATTTATTGTGCGTGAGTTGTTCTGGCAAGGTGGGGTTGAGCTGTCGAATTCAGCGTTCGGTGACCATTATCTTGATGTCACGCTGGGTAAGGTTCGCCTAGATTGGGGCGTAGGCTATGGCTATCGACCTTTAGACATCATCAAGCCTTATCGACAAAATCCCGTTGGTATTGTTGCAGAAGAGGGCGCGGGTGTGACCTCGGCGTCACTGTTCGATATGACGGGAGAATGGACACTGCTTTACAGCGATTCGTCATGGACTTCTCAAGACGTAAATGAATTCGAAAAGCAGAACCAACAACAAGGGGTTGGCTTGCGTCGTTACAATCTTGTAGGTGATCACGAATATCAATGGGTCGCTTATTATGACGATGTACGCCACGGCTTGCTTGGGGCGAGTTTGGTTTCGGTGTTGAACCTCGCTTGGGAGTTTCATGGCTCGGTGGTCTATCAACGACAAAGCCTTGGCTACAGTCAGCCTAACTTACTGCTTAAACCGGTTTATCTTGAAGAGCAGGGCGAAGCTTATCAAGCGTTGGCAGGACTAACATGGGCCAATGACACGGGTCACAATGTGGTCTTGGAATATTGGTTTGATAGCCGCGCTTGGAGCAATTCTGAATGGCAAAGTGCAATAGAAAGTGCCGAGTCTTTGTCGGTTAATTCGATGACAGCATCACTGGCAGGGTCTTACGCTCAAGGTTATCAACACGCCAATTTGGTTCAGCACAACATCATGTTTCACTGGTCTCTGGATTCGACACATGGTTGGCTTGAAGATATCACGCCAACATTTGATGTGATGTTCTCTCCACAAGATAGCGGGTTTATTGCGACCCAGTGGCTCAACTATCAGGCTTTAGATAATGGCGATTCATCGTTGGATTTGGAACTTGCTGCACGCTTTCTAGGCGGTAAAAGTGATTCTGCTTACGCCAACTTACCCGATAGTCATATGATTCTTTTAAATATCAAAGGACGATTTTAATGAACACTTTTTCAAACAGTAAGTTTCCATGGATTAAAAGCTTTACGCTGACCACTCTGTTTTGTTTCGTTATCGCCATCACCACACAGACAATTTGGGGCGGCGATCTTGTGGTCAATCTCGCGATAAGCTTTGGTTTTGGCTACAGCGCGGTGGGTTCTTCTTTTATCTTGGTTGAGGTGTTTAAGAGGAAATCAAAGGTGTTTGATGTAGGGATCTCAATGGTGATTGCGATGACCTTTGGTACCTTGAACGCGCACTATTGGTTGAACGGATATTTTGGAGCCAATATCTCGGACCTTAAATCCGTAGTCTTGCTCGGTGTGATCTTCTGTTCGGTTTGCTATTACTACTTCTATACACGAGAGCAACAACTACGCGCCGATAACGAATTGGAAGTGGCCAAGCGTCGTCAGGCCGATCAAGAAAAGGTGGTGGTGCTGAGTCAGCTCAAGCAACTGCAAAGCCAAATTGAACCGCACTTCTTGTTCAACACACTTGCGACCATCAATGTGTTGATTGAGAGTGATAGCGCGAAAGCCAAGTTGATGCTCGAAAAACTGACTGACTTATTGCGCGTGACTTTGAAAAACAGCCGCACCGAGCAATCGACCACCGCACAAGAGGTCGACTTGTTAGACGCTTATCTTAATATTCAGAAGATACGCTTGGGTGAGCGCTTAACGTTCTCGATTGAAACACACGAGATTAGCGATTTGCAGGTGATTCCACCGTTCTTGATTCAACCTTTGGTCGAGAATGCGCTTACGCACGGTATCGAACCCAAAGCGGCGGGTGGCCAAGTGAATATTCGTATTACTCAACAAGCACAGCAGCTAAAAATTGAAGTGGCTGATAATGGCGCAGGGCTGAAAACGCCTTCTGCGAATACGGGTCACGGTGTTGGGTTAAGCAATATTCGTCAGCGAATCGAAACCCTTTATGGTGATAAGGCGAGCCTAACGATTACTGAACAAACTGAAGGCGGGGTAGTGTCGACGATCTTGTTACCGCTGACTGACGCAGCTGCCTAGAATTACAGACTAGAAAGCACAGAACAGTGACGAAAAATAGACGATTTACAGTGTGAATTTAAAGGATTAACTATGAATAACCAAGCAATACAGCCGAGCGTAACGGCGATTATCGCAGATGATGAAGCACTGTTAAGGCATCACCTAGATAAGAGTTTGGCTGAGGTTTGGCCGGAGCTAGAAATCGTCAGCAAGGCACAAAACGGTTTGGAGGCGATGCAGAGTATTCAGCAGCTTAAGCCCGACGTGGCGTTTCTCGATATTCGTATGCCTGAGCTGGATGGAATCTCGCTCGCGAAACAATTGAACAAGCTAGATTCACCGCCATTGATTGTGTTCATTACGGCTTATGACGAATACGCGGTCAAAGCCTTTGAGCACAATGCGATGGACTACCTACTTAAGCCAATCAATGAAGAGCGTTTACTGGCCACATGTCAGAAGGTTCAAGCGCGTTTGTTAAGCCGTCAAAAACAGCCTGATGACATCCCAGTACAGCCCGATATCACAGCGTTAATGGCTCAGCTTCAACAGCTATCACAATCGACTTCCCAGCAAACGCAGCCTCCTTATCTATCGCAGCCCCTTTATCAACAGCAGAAGAAACATCTCACGTGGCTCAAGGCTAGCGTTGGAGAAGACATTCACCTAATCGCAGTCCATGATGTCGCTTACTTCAAAGCGGAAGACAAGTACGTGTCTATATTCAAAAAAGGCCAAGGCGGTTTGCTAGAGGAGTTTATTCTTCGCGTGTCGCTAAAAGAGCTGATTGCGCAGCTTAACCCAGATGAGTTTTGGCAGATCCACCGCTCGGTGGTGGTGAAAGTGTCAGCCATTGATAAAGTGAAGAAAGGGCTTTCAGGCCAGATGTCTGCTTATGTGTCAGGAGAGAAGTTACCGATCAGCCGCGCTTCGCAAGCGCTCTTTAAGGGTATGTAGCAAACTAGCTTAAATGTATGTAGCCATTGATTTTAAATGGATGTAGTTAGCGAGTTTAAATGGATGTACTAGGCTCTTATCAAAACGCTGCTTTAAACGAGCACAATCAATCTTACATAACGTATAATGATTTATAAAATAAAGATCTAGATCACAAAGATACTCATCCGGTTCAATATTAAATAATAATCGTTAACTCAATCTGTATATTGTCGATGAATGACATTAAGAGGTTGTTATGAAAACATATTATTTAGCGACGGCACTATGCCTAACTTTGGTTGGCTGTAGCTCAACATCAAAAACCACTGAAACCTTAATCCAGCCGGATCCGGCATGGACATCAGGCCAGCTAGAAAATGGCCTTACCTACCATGTTTATCCAGATCATGAAGAATCCGTATCTGTTCGTTTAGTCGTGCACGCGGGTTCAATTCAAGAGACTCATCAGCAAGAAGGTTATGCTCACTTTCTGGAGCACATGGCATTCAATGGCAGCAAGAATTTCTCTGAAAATGACGTGATTCGCTTATTTGAAGATGCAGGCGCTAGCTTCGGTGCTGATATTAATGCCTACACCTCTTATGAAGAGACGGTCTACCAGTTAGATTTGCCAGATAACGTCCAATTGCAGTCTGCCCTGACGTGGATGCGTGACATTGGTGATGGCCTGGATCTATCAAGTTCAGAAGTCGAAAAAGAGAAAGGCGTGGTTCTTGGCGAGTTTCGTATGGCTCGCCTCGATGATAAGTCATTCGGAGATATATATTATGATCACTTCATTGAAGGCGGCCCTTACGAATCGCAAGATGCACTAGGGACTAAATCGTCTATTGTGAATGCCACTCCTCAAGGTATCACCAACTTTTATCAAACTTGGTATCAACCTCAAATAGTTGAGCTGGTCGTTTCTGGTGATGTGGACATCAAAACCGTGATTCCACTCATTGAAGAAAAGTTTTCTAGCTGGGAACGTGGCGACACGCCGAGACCAGATAAACAGAAAGTGACCTCATTCAATGAAGATGATTATGTTGAGTACGCAGGAAGAGAAGCGCCAAGCATCACTCTGACGTTTAACCGAGGTTTAAATAGAGTTGAAAATCATGCTCAGCAGAACCAACGCAGGTTAGATGAAACCTCTCAACAATTGATTCGACAGCGATTAGAAGCGGTGTTCAATGATGCCGCGCTGCCGACTCAATGGATAGCGTCTGATAGCTATCGAATGGGTTCTCTGTACTATTCGTCAATAAGTGTTGGGTTTCCGACTGGAGGCCGCGAAGTTATCCAAAAAGATCTGCTTTCTACATTGGCATCACTGCGTGATTTTGGTGTTTCGGAAACGGATATTGTTGGTGAACTGCACTACTACCAAGACTTGCTGGATAACATTGAGCATGACTGGGATAAAATGGACAGCGTTGAACACGCGAATTACAAAGTGAGCAGGTTAGTCACTGATCGAATTGTCCAATCACAGAAAGACTATCAAGTCAGCTTGGAAGCTTTCATTGATAACTTGAGCCTTGAAGTGATTAACGACAACATCAAGAATCTACTTTCTGATGATTACTTTATTGTTATTGGGATGGACGACAATGAAGACAGAACTGCGGTCATCAACTCTCTAGATAGCTTAAAAACCACGTATAGCGAGGCGGGAATTCCGCCGCTTGCGATTGGAACAGCCAGTGCCTTTGCTGTACCTAGCTCGCAAGGCGAGGTTGTGCTTGCTGAACAAATGTCCGTAGATCCATACATCCAAAAGTGGACGTTAAGTAATGGTATCGATATGTGGTACTTGCGTGATTATGTGGCAGGTGATGATGTCGGTGTAATGTATATGAGCCTTGGCGGAAAAGCCGCTTTGGATCCGAGCTTGTACCCAGCGGTTGAGGTCGCATTACCTACTTTCGCTCGAAGCGGTGCCGGTGAGTTTACGGGCTCTGAGCTTTTAGCGTACTTTGATCGTGAAAATATTCGCGCCGATTCCTTCATTGGTAATACTCGTCATGGTATTGAATTTAATATCAATAAAGACGGGCTTGAAGACACGCTTGCTGCGCTTTATACCTTCATAACTGCGCCTAAAATTGTTCCCGATCAGTTAGAGGCAGTGAAGCAGGAGTTTGCACAGGGTCAGGAATCTTTCTTGAGCAGCCCTGTTGGCCAGTTTGAACGCGCAAGAAACCAGAACATCTATCGTCAGGACAGTGGCCACCTCTTTGTGGGTAAAGAACGTGTTGAAGCAGTTTCTGTGGAAGACATCGCTAATCTTCATCAGCAACTGTTTGGTCAAATGAGACATAACCAATTGGTGATCGTGGGTGATATCGACCCAAGTGAATTAAAGCCATTGGTTGAGCAATACTTGGCTTCGATTCCATTAGAAAAAGCCGACGTTCCTGACTTTAAGGTGGCCTACAAGCAGCCATCTGAATCACGCATTGATTTAGCCATCAATAATGTGAATAGTGCAGAGTACGTCTTACGAGTCATCTCTGAACCTACAACCGAAACCGACCAAGGCGTGACGGCAAAAGATATCTTCACGGAAAACTTGCTAGAACGACTGCTGGCGACTCGCTTAGATGCTTATATTCGTGAAGAGTTGAGTTTAGACTACTCACCTTATACGTATTCGGCGTCTGCAGATGGCGAACTGAGTCATGAGTGGGTTATTGGTGCGATGATAGCGCCTGAGAACGTTGATAAAGTGGAAGTGGCGATCGATAAGGTGATTGCAGACCTTCTACAAGGTGTCTCTGAAGAGGAAATGCGAGCGGTAGTGAAACAGTTTGAAGCTGACTTCACGCCTCTCGAGATGAGCTCCATCGACCAAGCCTGGTATTTGTCTCGTTATTTACTTCATGGTTACGACATCGAAGCTTTGTCTCAAGTTGAGCGAGTGGCGAGGTCGATCACTGCGGAAGACATGAATCAACTTGTCCAACGCATCTTTGGTGAAAATAGCCGTAAGGTTAAGAACATCATGCGTCCTAAAGCCTAAAGCCTAAAGCAGACTGAAACACTTAACCCAAAGCCAAGCGCACACCGCTTGGCTTTCTTGTTTTTACACCATTCATAATATCTATGCACCAAGCTTTGTTGAGCTCTTTTTTAGGTATATAAATCTAAATGCCGTGAGTGCCTAATCGGTTGCATCGTATCATTTTCTAAAAAAATGTTTTAAATCAAGACAGCGTTTCATTTGTATTGTAGATTGACGATCTACGAGAATGTTATTTGGATATTAGATTGCTTAAATTAGGTACCCGATTAGTCTTAATGTTGTTTTTACTGAGCTTTGGCTTAGTGAACTCTAACGGCTATTCGTTCCCTTCTAAGCCATTTCAAATATACTCGGCTCAAGAGCAATCTTCACAGAATGAACAATCTTCCTCGATAAAACAGTGTAAACAAGCCGCTACGGATAACCCGTCGAGCTACTTCGAGTGCAACAAAGCTCAGTTTGGCACCGATCCTTCTGGTGACAGTTCCAACTATCACGACACTGAGTCGAGCCTCCAAGCTGCAAACTTCAGACGTATGCTCAGTAACGAGCAAGAAAGTGTGGCCGATCTTGAGCCTGCTTATCATCTACTGATTGACTTCTCTCCCCCCTCAATACTGGCTTCCCTGCTCTTCAACACGCCGTTGTTGGATTCCAAGCTGCACTGGACCAGTATTGTGAGTTCTCCGTCTTCCCGGCTTTCGGGGTGGAAAGAGGGCAACATCCAATACTCGCATTTCCGAGAACTTCTTAGCTAATCGTTTGACCCTAAATTGGTCGTATCGATGGTCGCCTCGCGCCCGTTGAACTCGCCAATTAACCAAGACAAACATAGCGACATCAGCTTTAGCATCACTACCGTTCAATCAGCTTGTTCTGGTTCCAGCTATCGATCGTGTTCGCAAAACATTAGTTATACCAATCGTAGTAAATAACTGGTCACCCTAGCTGGTTAAAATGCTCGTTCACTGCTTTTTCCGGTGCTATTTTTGAGCACGTATTTACGGTGATTGGTAAAAAGAAGAGATCTTGACTGTGAAAAAACGCATTCCAAGAAAACAAATCAACCACTATTCAAAGTGGAAATACGCGGTGCTTATCGCCACCATTATCATCATGGTTCTGAGTGCTTTACCTTCTTGGTATGGCGAGAATGCATCGGTTCAAATCAGCAATCGCTCTGAACAGACCATCGATGCGACTCAAATTACTCAATACCTTGCGAGCGAAGGCATCCAAGCCAAATCTGCATTTCAAAAAGACCAACGTTTAGTCGTGATCTTAGAAGATGCTGAACAACAAGCGAAAGCCAAAGAGGTGCTGAATGAGCGCCTATTGGATAACGCGACGGTTGCGCTAGCGATGGAACCAGCAGCACCTAAATGGCTAACAGACATGGGCTTCGCGCCGATTCAGCTAGGCCTTGATTTACGTGGTGGTGTGCAGTTCTTATTAGAAGTGGATATGGAGCCAGTTTATCACGCGCAAGCTCAAGCGATGGTCGACGAGATCACCAGCGAAGTGCGTTATGCCCGCGGTAAAGTGGTCAACAACCAAGTTCAGTTTGATTTCCGTACCGACGCCGATTTCGAAAAAGCCCAGAAGCTGATTCGTCAAGAGTTCCCACAATGGCTACGTAACCGCTCAGACAAGTCGCTAACGTTAACTCAGTCTGAAGAAGAGCAAAGAACGCTACGCAACCTTACGGTTCAACAAAACCTGCAAATCATGCGCAGCCGTATTGAAGAGCTAGGCATCACTGAGGCATCGATTCAGCGTCAAGGTGAAAGCCGTATCCGTATTGAACTGCCGGGTGTACAAGACCCTGCAGCTGCGAAAGACGTGATTGGTGCAACGGCATCTTTGGCGTTCTATTCGGTGTACGACAATGCCACTCGCAGTACTCAAACCCTGAAAGATTCAGACGGCAACCGTGTGGTCGTCGACCGCAAGGCTGTGTTGAGTGGCGAACACATTATTGATGCTCGCAGTGGCATTGGTGAGATGGGCAGTGCAGAAGTCAACATTACGCTGGATTCTTCTGGTGGTAAGAAAATGTCTGAGTTCTCACGTCATAACATCGGTAAGCCAATGGCAACGGTGTACAGCGAATACAGCCGTGATAGAGCGGGCAACAGCAAGCAAGACAGCGAAGTGATTAGTGTGGCAAACATCCAATCTCAACTGGGTAGCCGCTTCAGAATCACAGGCGCTGGCAGCTTAGCTGATGCGCAAGAGCTCGCGTTACTGCTGCGTGCGGGGTCATTGACTGCGCCTGTGACCATCATTGAAGAACGTACCATTGGCCCATCTTTGGGGGCTGAAAATGTAACTAACGGCTTTGCTGCTTTGGCACTTGGTCTTGGCCTTACGCTAACGTTTATGGCGCTATGGTACCGCCGCTTAGGTTGGGTCGCGAACTGTGCATTGGTGGTTAACATGACCACATTATTTGGTTTGATTGCGCTGCTACCGGGTGCGGTATTAACTCTGCCGGGTATTGCGGGTCTAGTACTGACCGTTGGTATGGCGGTGGACACTAACGTGCTTATCTTCGAGCGTATTCGAGACAAGATGAAAGAAGGGCGCAGCTTTGCTAGCTCTATCGATCGTGGTTTCGATAGCGCATTCTCGTCAATTTTCGATGCTAACGTCACTACCATGATCGTTGCTGTGGCTCTATATACCATTGGTAATGGACCGATTCAGGGCTTCGCTCTGACACTGGGCTTAGGTCTTCTAACCAGTATGTTTACGGGTATTTTTGCTTCACGAGCAATCATCAATTTGGTTTGGGGGCGTGACCAACGCCACGATGTAAGGATTTAAGCATGAGTACTTCAAAAATGACTATTTCAGACCGCTATTTTTCAAATAGCAATATGACTCGCCTTCGTAAGGTGATGTCTGTGATTTCTATTGTGCTGTTCATGAGCTCTGTGATGCTGGTGGCAGTGAAAGGTTTTAACTGGGGTTTGGACTTTACTGGCGGTGTGGTTGCCGAGGTTCAACTCTCTGATCAAGTAACCAAAGATGCGTTAAAAACCAAACTTGATACGGCTTTCCAACAAGACGTACAAGTGGTCGGCATGGCAGAGCAAGATCGCTGGACAATTCGTTACAGCCAACTGACAGACGCTCCACAGCCAAACTTAGTGGATGCTTTGTCTTCTGTAAGTGACCAAGTAAAAGTGCTGAACAGCAGCGTGGTTGGCCCTCAGGTGGGTCAAGACATGGTTGATCAAGGTGGCTTGGCGGTATTGGTGTGTTTCTTGATGATCATGCTGTACCTGAGTGTGCGATTTGAATGGCGTTTGGCTCTGGGTGCGCTTGCCGCGATCATCTATGACGTGACGCTTATCTTGGGTCTGTTCGCTTTTACTCAGTTTGAGTTCAACCTGACCGTATTGGCGGCCGTGCTAGCGATTCTCGGTTACTCATTGAATGACTCGATCATCATCGCCGACCGTGTACGCGAAATGCTGCGCGGCAATCCAAACGGTGATACTGATAACCTGCTCAACGAATCGGTTAAAGCGACCTTCTCACGCACCATGGTGACTTCAGGAACAACGCTAATTACCGTATCAGCGCTTTGGCTACTTGGTGGCGCTGCGCTGCAAGGTTTCGCTATTGCACTCGTGGTTGGCATTGTCAGCGGTACGTGGTCTTCAGTTTCTGTCGGCATCACACTGCCTAAGTTACTTGGCCTACAGCCTTGTCACTACCAAGTGAAAGCGCCAGTAGAAGTTGAGGGTGAGTACCCTTAGTCAAGCTAAGCTAGCTTATGCACGCTAGGCCGATTTACTTACGCTATTAACCTAAATCAATAATGAAAGCCCCTGAACTCACTTAGCCCCCTAAGTAAGCTCAGGGGCTTTATTTTTTATAAGAGTCAACTGGTTAGAGAAAAGTGAGCCTATTTCAAAAAACGATGGATTGAGCAGGCAAGCCCTCATGATATGAAGTATGTTTAGATGACGTTAGTAGAAATGAGGCAAGGGAATGGAATATCGACATCAATGTCATGTAGGCGACCATGGTGATGCACTGAAGCATCCAGTATTGAGTGCACTTGTTCAGTCATTAATGCAGCAGCATTCACGCCTCAACGTTATCGACACGCACTCAGGTACAGGGTGTTATGACCTAACTACCGCACCAAGTAATCACGCCGGTGAGTTTTCTGAAGGGGTCGGGTACTTGTGGCGCAATAAGGCTTATCTTCCTCCGGCATTCGCTTCTTTTATGTCGGTACTGGAATACTACAATCCGAATCAACTTATCTCTTTGTATCCGGGTTCTGCCGCCATCACTTACCAACAAGGTCGCAGCCAAGATAGTTTCTATTTTTCAGACATTCAGCAAGATGAAGCTGATTTACTGCAAACCAATATCGAGAAGTTACAATGTAACCTAGATATTTCGAGCAAGCTTACGATTAGCGCAGGTGATGGGCTTAAAGCGTTACCTGATGACGTTGCTAAACATGACAACCACCATCTGATTGTTATCGACCCACCCTATGAAACCGATTCAGAATATCTCGCGGTGATCGATGCCTTAGTTAAGGCGTATCAGCAATCTGAGAAGGTATCTGCACTAATTTGGTACCCGCTCTACACGGATGACAAGAGCTCACTGATTTTGAACCACTGTGTAACTGCAGTGAAAGATGGTTTGCTGCCAAGTCCGATTAAGTCGGAGCTTCGCCTTCGTGATCCTAAGGGTGATGATCGCCTGATCGGTAGTGGTTTGCTGTTGTTCAATCCTCCCCAAGGCATTGCGGGAACGGTCGCGGATACGCTTGATTATTTACACAGCCAACTCGCGACAAATGGTGAAGGGTATTGGCAAATGAGAAGTCTATAAATCTGATTTCTATGGATTTTATGATGATTTTCTAGACGTCGTTCACTAAATCACTGTTATTTATGTGGTTTAAATTGACCAAACGCTAACTTTTATCGATTGATTAATTGCAGTGAATCATTTAAAAATAGAATATCAATGCGCACAAGTGCATAATGGCTCATAAGTTAAATAATTAATCTTAAGATTAAACTAGATTGTGGTTTACCCCCTAAACTGCATAAGGCTCGCACTAGTCATGCGAGCCTTTCTTTTGCCTGTCGGAAATGTTTCTAGTGGTTAGAAACCATCATCTCCTCCAAATTCACTACAACGCTGGGTAATCGATGTAGCCTTTTTCGTTGCCGCCGAACAGAGTCGCGCCATCAAGATCGGATAGTTCGCTGCCGTTTTGTAGGCGTGAAACGAGATCTGGGTTAGCGACGAATGGGCGACCAAATGCGACAAGGTCGGCGTAGCCTTTGCTTAACACTTCTTGGGCGCGTTCTGGTGTGTAGCTGCCAGCAACGATGATGGTGTTAGAGAATAGCTCTCTTAGTTCGACACGGAAGCTTTCAGGTATCACAGGCGCGTCATCCCAATCGGCTTCTGATAGGTGCAGATAAGCGATATTACGAGCTTGCAGTTCCTTTGACGCTTCTAAAATCGTTGGCACGATGTCTGGACAGTTCATGTCTTTGAAGGTGATGAATGGGGCCAAACGTACGCCCACTTTGTCAGCACCAATCGCTTCAATTACCGCATCCACGACTTCAATTAGAAAACGAAGTCGGTTCTCGCGGCTACCGCCGTAGTTGTCGGTGCGCTTATTTGAATTGGTTCTTAGGAATTGATCGATGAGGTAGCCATTACCACCGTGGATTTCCACTCCGTTGAACCCTGCCTCGACAGCTTTTTTCGCTGAGTTAGCAAAATCTTGAACAACACGATCGATATCGGCTTGGGTCATCTCTCTTGGTTGGATGCAATCCACCATGTTGCCGTTACCATTTTCATCAGAGATCCAAACCTGCGTTTCTATAGGTGCCAGTGCTGAAGGTGCAATCGGCAGCTCGCCTTTTTGAAAGGTAGGGTGTGATACTCGGCCTACGTGCCATAGTTGGCAGAATATCGCGGCACCTTGCTCTTTTGCTGCTGTTGTTACTGATTTCCAACCTTCGATTTGCGCATCGGTATAGACGCCGGGTGTGAATGAGTAACCTTGGGAGTCATCTGAAATTTGTGTGGCTTCAGTGATGATAAGCCCTGCACTTGCTCGTTGTTGGTAATAAGTCGCCATCATGTCGTTTGGCACGTTTCCAGGTTGGCTAGTGCGAGCGCGTGTCATGGGTGCCATAACTACACGGTTTTGCAGCTCTAGGCCTTTCAGTTCTGATGTTTCGAATAACTTGTTCATGATCTCTACCTTTATGAATTTTTAGTGCTGTGCCAATTCCAGTTTGATAATGAATTGGCACTTTGAAGTTACGGAATTCTTAAATTATTTAGCTTCTGTTGGTGCAAATATTGAGTTGCTTTGTGGTTTCTCGTTTCGGTTAGCTTTAGCGATTAAGAACAAGCCCACGATAGGAACCACAACGGCTGCGAACGGAATCATGCCTGCGCCTAGTTGGCTGTCGAGTACCATGCCGCCAAGGAATCCACCAAAGGCATTGGCTAAGTTAAACGCTGAGATATTCGCAGTTGCTGCTAGCTCTTGCCCTTCGCCACCGTGGTTCATTACTCGAAGTTGCATGGCAGGGACGTTGGCAAATGATGCAATACCAAAGACAAATGCAGCTGCAACGAAGAGGATTTTGTTGTCTACCACAAGGCCAACCACCACCAATGACACGATCATTGCGACAGCCCAAAACATTGAAGCTTTGCCTAGGTTTTTATCTGAAGAGCGTCCGCCCAAGGTGTTACCGATGATTAAGCCAACACCTACAATCACTAAGATCCAAGTCACTGATTCTTGACTGTAACCCGTGATGTGCATGGCGATTGGCGCAAGGTAGCCGTAAAGCGTCATGAAGCCAGACCAAGCAAAAGCGGTGATTGCTAAGCTGATCAGTAACATTGGATTTTTGAACGCTAGAAGCTGAGTTTTGATGTCCTTCGCTTCACTGTGACCGGTCGATTTAATTGAAGTCAGAATGGCAAGCATCGCGATAGTGCCAAGTGCTGCCACGGTAAAGAAAGTAGTGTGCCAGCCGAATTGCAAGCTGACCCATGTACCCGCTGGAACGCCAAGAACGTTAGCGAGTGTTAAGCCTGCGAACATTTGGCCAACGGCACGACCTGCCATTTTTTCAGACACTAAGTTGGTTGCAACAACCGCACCGATACCATAAAAAGGGCCTTGCACTAAACCTGCGATAACACGGCTGGCAAGTAGAAGTGGGTAGCTAGGAGCAAGGGCTGATAAGACATTACCGATGATGAACAGTGCCATTAAGCCAATAAGCACCATCTTCTTGTTAAAGCGAGCAAGGTAGATGGTTAAGATCGGTCCACCGATAACGATAGCCAACGCGTAAGCACTGATAAGGTAGCCAGCTTGGCCTTCTGTGATTGAAAGTGATGTGGCGATCTGTGGAAGAATGCCTGCGATAACAAACTCAGCCGTGCCGATTGCAAATGCAGCGAGTGTCAGTATCCAAACTTGGAATGGAATCTTTTCTTTATGGGTAGTTTCTTTATGGATAGTTTCTTGGTTGACGGTTTCTTGTTTCATGATGATCTACCTATGTAAATTCTTGTTTGTTAGGACGTGAGATACACGCCCTAACGATTGTTCTTTATGTCTTTGCTTCTTTGCTTCTTTGCTTCTTTGCGGAGTGTTAGCCGAGTAGAGCGCCGCCATCGATGTCGATGATTGACCCAGTGACGTATGGGTTATTAATTGCGAACAGGTAACCCATGGCTATCTCTGAAGGCTCGCCAACCTTGCCTGCGGGTAGGCTGTTTTTGGCGTTGTCGTACATGCTTGTACGAGCGGAATCGTCCATGTTTTTGTAGGCTTCCGTCATGGTTAAACCCGGGCTAACGGCATTGACTCGAATGGGTGATAGCTCTTTCGCCAGTATTTTGGTTACGCTTTCTAGTGCGGCGTTGATGGCGGTTTTTACGTAAGTGCCTGCCACAACCTTGCGTGACAACATGCCAGTTGTGAACGTGATAGACCCATTTGGTGTCATGTAACGAGCGGCATGTTTGGCTACGTTTAAGCTTCCCCAAAACTTAGTGTCAAAAGCTGTCTTAGCGTCTGCGGTTACTACGTCTGTTACTTTTCCTGCGGGAGCGGATGAGCCAGCCGTTACGATTAAGTGGTCAAACACGCCAATCGATTCGAAGTATTCACAAATCGACTTTTCATCGGTGATATCAACGCCTGTGTGTCGGCTGGCAATATGTACCGTGTTGTTCTCGTTTCTTAGTTGCATCGCTAGTGCTTTGCCGATACCTGATGTGCCACCAATGATGACGAAAGTGCGTTGCTCTTGTTTAGTCGATTCGTTAGTCATTCTCTGAATTCCTGCGTTGTTCTGTTGATGTTTGCCATTATATTTATTCGACTAAATTTGATAATTGGTTAAAATATAAATTCATTATTCGGTTAAGCTGAATAGTGTGACTGAGTATTCAAATCGAGCATTAAGATCGAGAAGTAAGACGAAGAGGTGGAAGCGAGAATCGTATGGATAAGTTTTCAGATATGGCGATGTTCGTCAGTATTGTTAAGCATCACGGGTTAGCTGCGGCTGGGCGAGAGTTAGGGCTTTCTCCTGCGACCATGACAGCAAGGCTGCAGGCGCTTGAAGAACGATATGGTGTGAAGTTGTTGAATCGAAGCACGCGTCATGTGTCTTTGACTGACTCTGGGGAGCTGTATCACAAGGCGTGTTTGGAGATTTTAGACAACGTCAGTGAGGCCGAAAACCTGATTCAAAATGGTGTAAAAGAAGTCAAAGGCTCGCTAAAAATCGCCGCGCCGAAAGACATCGGAAAGCAGTACATTCTTCCTATACTTTCGGAGTTTTGTCAGCAGTATCCGGACGTTATTCCTTACCTGTATTTGAACGATAACCTCTCGAACATTGCTGAATCTGGCATGGATATCGTGGTCCGTTATGGTGAACTGGTCGACAGCAGTTTGATATCCAGACGCTTATCGCCAAGCCGACGCGTGTTGTGCGCTTCTCCTGAATATCTTGCTAAACATGGAACACCGTTAACACCACAAGATTTGGTCGAACACGACTGTTTAGCCATGCTGCGTAGCAATGAAGAGCTCAAGACATGGCACTTCCAAGATAATGATATGAAGAAGTCGGTGACGGTTGTGCCGAAGCGATTTTCAGACGATGGCGAAGTGATTCGCTACTGGGCATTAAAAGGTGAGGGCATTGCGCTTAAATCGGTGTTGGATGTGCAAGACGACATCAATAACCAACGCCTTGTGACTCTGCTTAATGGCTACATGAAAAACTTCAATACCGCGATGTTGGTGTCGAGCGCCGACTTGAATGTGGTGTACATCAGCAAGAAATATCAGCCGAAGCGTATCCGACTGTTTTTGGATTTTCTGTTTGAGCGCTTTGGCGATTACGTCAGCTAGAGTCGTTAATTTCCGAGTTAAACAAGTAAAAGAAATACAACGATGGCAACCGCTAACGCCCTTGGGATAAAAGTATCTTTGTCTATCATGGGCACCTCTTATCGTGCCTCAAATGAATGAGGCACGGGTTATTTATTGGGGTTAACGAAGGTGTAGGTAGAACGGAGAGAAGGTATCAATCACATCAACCAAACGTTGAAGTTGCTTGATATCGCCCTTGGTTGCTTTCGCTGTTGATTCTTCAACATTGATGTCTTTGACTAAGAACAAGTGAACAAGGTCTTGTTTTGACATATCGACGGTGAGATCGGCGTTCTCAGAGCTAAAACCATTGTCGACAGCCATTGTGCGGTTAGACACGTTGACAAGGTATGGGCTTCCATCCACAACAAGGTTGATGACGTGCGTCTCGTTGGTGTTCAATTGCTCGGCTATTAGGCGAGTTGGAATCAGTGACATCACATCATCGGTTGGTGCCTCAACGAACTTGCTGGCATCGCCAAAAAAGTTCATTGTATCGAGTACGCCATCTAGTTCTCCGCGAAGCTCTGCTGCACCTGTGAGTGCCCAGTGACGCCAACCCGGGGTCGATTGTTCCCAACCCCAACGCTCTAGCGCAACGGCTTTTTGTCCACGAGCATACATATCGTTGTGATCGACTCGGATAACATGCGTTAGGATCTGCATCGCTTCACCGTACTGTTGTTTCTCGATCATGCGATCCGCAGCCTTTCTAATGGCGTCTGAGCCACCCATCATATCAACGTAAAGTTGCGCCATGTCTTTGTGTGCAGGCTTCGCAAGCTCACTGGCATCACCATTGAACCAACCAACATTACCCGCATAGATATTGGCAACATTTTGATATTCTGAGCCACGCAACGGGCGAAGGTAATCGTGATCTTTGAGTTCTTCAGGCAGACGGATACTGTCCGAAAGCTCATGCATGGTATAGCCTTTGTTGATATGGCGAACCGTTTGATCTTGCATGTAGCGCAGTGAATCCGCGTAGGCTTTCATTACATCTTCAACACGCTCTTGGCTTACTGCAGAACGGCCGTGGTGTAGGGAAAGCGTTTTTGGCTGATAGCGGCGCATGCGGTCTATAGAGTCTGCCCATTCAAGGCCGTCACGGTACTCGGTACCACGAATGGTGTAGAGGTTTGGAATGGTTTCACCTTGAATGGTATCGCCACCGACCATGTCTCCCGTTTCATGTACATAGAGTGCAACACCATCTGGCGCTTCTCCTGGGGTGTGGAAAAACTCCAATGTAAGGCCATCTACCTTCATGATCATCAGATCGTCGACTAAGATATTTGGCGCGAAGAAGGATTTGTTTTGTGATTGCATCACGATGTCTGCTGGGTAGCCAACACCTTGGTTTACCCCTTTATCGTAGTCATTGTTATGAGGGATAAAGGCACCAAATGCATACGCGGTTCGAATCGACTGTTGATTAAGATAAATGCCAGACTCTTCATTCATTTTCTTCTGGAAATCAACATGAGCGATGACATTAATTTTGCCAGATTCGAAGTCTTCACGCGTTGCTAGCCCCTCGGTGCCTGCCCATTGATCTGGGTGGTGGTGAGTATAGAAAATCGTATGAACCTCACGTTCGTCTCCAGTTGCGTCACGGTAAGCCGACAGCATGGCTTCACCGGTTTCAGCCGTTGAACCAGCGTCGATAATGATCAGTCCTTTGTCACCCTGAAGGAAGGTGATCGAAGCTCCCTCAAAGCCAAATGCGTTGTACATGCGGTCTGATAGCTTAAAGATCACAGGGTTGGTCATTGCTTCTTCCATCGCTGCTAACTCTGGATGAATTTTGCCTTCTTGCAGCGCCTTTTCCATGTTTTCTTTGTTGTATTCCGGCGTGAATAGAGGTTCACCTCGCCAGATTATTTCTGGGAATGACCCCGCTAGTTTTGTCGAGGCATTTTCAGATAAAGGGAAGTAACTTTGCTGCTCAGCAGACATGGTTGGAGAGAGAAACTCAATGCCATTGGCAAACGGGTCATAGTTATTAGAAAGCACAACATCGTACTCGCTCATATCGAATGAGTGGTCATGGTCGCCGTGAGTTAAACGCTCTGATGCGTGATGAGAGTGAGCCATCACATTGCAAGACGCTAAGATTGAGAGAGCAATAATGGTTTTTTTCATAGTGTTACCCTGGTTCTGTATTTCGTATGAATCAGACTCAGAATCCATCCTGTTTCGTCGTTCTTCAAAAGTTGAAGGATACGAGGGTGTGTAATAGGCCTCGTTGATGACGATATCTTAGGCAGTTTTTAAGCGGCGAACCATTGGGTAGTAACTATAAAACACATAGATTTTTTCTATGTAATTTGGTTTATTTTGCCTTTATTTACGAATTATCATTGCTTGCATAGTTTTTGTTTATTTCTTGGAAGGTGGCGTTAGATGCTTTTTGATGTGTTCTCGAACTTGAGCATGTCGCTGATCTTGAATACTGCGTTTGTGATAAATCATTTTCATTTCGTAGTTACGCAACGCAAATGGCGGTTCGAGGACTTTTAGCCCTAGCTCTTCTGCTAAATTAAACATGGACTCACTGACAATGCACACCGCGTCAGAGTTACGAGCGTTCAGCAGTAGATTCGATTGACCGGAAACTTCTCGAACCACGTTACGCTCAAATGCCTCTTCAGTTCGGGTTTCTAGTGCGCTTACATTTTTGTCTTTTAGGCGCAGCATGATGTGCTCGGCGTTTTTGAACTGCTCAAGGGAGATGGTATCGCCAATCGTTGGGTGGTCTTTACGACACGCAAGTGCGAGCTTTTGGGAGCCGATCGATTCGACAATAAAGGAGTGATCAGTAACAGAGATGTCGTCGACAACAATATCCACCTCTCCGGTTCTTAGTTTGTCCAAAATGCTGTATTCGATGGCGGGAGTTTCAACAAAGTAGACGCCTTCATAGCCAGGGAGTGCCTGCATGATCACTTCTGGGCAGCAGATTTTTAGCTTTCTCTCTTCTTTAAATACTGAGTCGAGCCGACCTAATATTTCTCGGCATTGCTCAGCAAGATAATGCGCATCTTCTGTCGGCTGAATTGAACGACTAGTGCGATAAAACATGATCTTTCCGCTCTGCTCTTCAAAGTTTTTGATCGCGGCGGTCATTGATGGCTGAGTCATATTCATATGTTCTGCTGCTTTAGAAATACTCTTGAAGTCATAGGCTGCGAGAAAGTGTTTAATCAGATTGAGATTCATATAGGTGTGCCCTGTAGAAAGAGATTAAATAGTTTGAATACGACTCAGTGATCGTTGTGTCGATGATGGTAGAGTCAGTGGTGCCGAGATTTAGCTTAAATTATGTGTTGAGAACATGCGCTATATATTTGTTGGAAAACACATTTTTTTACCAAAATAACAAATCACGATATGATGGGTGAAAAGTAACCAGCAACCAGTAACTAGAACAAGGAGTGCTCATGAAACAGGTCGGAGATACGGTTATCAAACCTTTTCACAAGGCAACCTGCCATTGCGGTGCGGTTGAATTAGAGCTTAGCTTACCTAACGGGATAGAAAAACCACGTCGTTGTGATTGTTCTATCTGTCGTCGCAGGGGAGCGATTGTGGGCTCTGTTGCGCTAGATGGCATCAAGATCCTCAAAGGTGCGGAGCATCTTAAGCTTTATCAATTCAATACCAACACCGCGAAGCACTACTTCTGCTCAAACTGCGGTATCTATACCCATCACCAACGCCGCTCAAGCCCAAATGAATACGGTTTTAACATCGGTTGTTTGGAAGGGGTAAACCCGTTTGATATTGGTGATGTGGTGACCAATGATGGCGTTAATCACCCTGCTGATCGCTAAGTCGTTACACAATATAAAAGGAATTAATTATGTCTGAATATGGAGCGGTCATTCGCTGGCAAAAAGCGGAAGATGAAGCCTTTAGCGACAACCAATACAGTCGCGGTCATACGTGGGAGTTCGATGGTGGTATTACTGTGCCAGCTTCATCTTCTCCTCATGTAGTGCCACTGCCGTTTTCGGTGGAAGCGAATGTTGACCCGGAAGAAGCGTTTATCGCGGCACTTTCTAGCTGCCATATGCTGACGTTTTTGGGCATTGCCGCAAAGCAGAAGTATGTGATCGATTCTTATGTGGATGATGCAATCGGCGTGTTGGAAGAAGATGAATCAGGCTGCTCATCGGTCACTAAGGTGACTCTGCGACCTGATATTGTGTTCTCCGGATCTAAGATACCAACCGCCAAACAACTCGACAAACTGCATCATTTGGCGCACAAAAACTGCTTTATCGCGAACTCGGTCAAGACTGAAATTGTGGTCGAGATGCGAGATTAATTTTAATTAATCACAAGATTTCTTTAAAAGCTTCGTCCTTTTTATCTCGCTATCGTCTTAAGGGTATTCAGGCAATCCAGTTGATTGCAAAAGAACCAAACACACTATTTGAGGAACCCTCCATGACAGCGTTTAACAGTGCATCGAATTACGGTGAACATGCGTTTATCAAAAGCAAACCAGAGATGCTAGAGAGCATTTACAACACTGTCGATGTATTTCCTTACTGGGTTGCCGACATGGACTTTAAGGTAGCGGAACCGATCACTCAAGAGCTTAACCGATTGGTTGAGCGTGGAGTGTACTCGTATGAGTTTAACGAACAGGCGGTGTTTGAGGCGCTATCTCAATGGTATTCAAAGCGTCATGGTTTAAATCTGTCTTCAGACAAATTCGTTCAGGTTCCGGGAGTATTACCAGGCATCGCGTTGTTACTGCGCCAGTTTACCAACGAGGGTGATGGTGTACTTATTCATACGCCGGCTTACCATCAGTTCGCTAATTTGGTGAATAAAGCAGGTCGTCAGGTCGTGAATAGCCCGTTGATTAATGACGGACAGAGTTATCAGGTTGATTTTGCTGGTATGGAGCAACAGATCATCGACCAGCAAGTGAAGACGATGATTTTCTGCAATCCGCATAATCCGACTGGGCGAGTGTGGACACCTCAAGAAATTGAACAAGTCATCGAGATCGCTAAGCGCCACGATGTGCTGATCATCAGTGATGAAGTCCATTCCGACATTATTTTTGAAGGTCATTCTTTTACGAGCTTAACCAGCTTTGATTACGACAAGGTCATTGCCTTGATTGGCTCTCCGGCGAAAACCTTCGGCATGCATAGCATCTCAAATGGGTATGTGTACACCAACAATAATGAGTTATTTGAAGCGTTCAAAACCAATGTGGTGGCGATGTATCTCGACCATGGTAATGCGTTCAGCACATTTGCAACCGTGGCGGCCTTTGAGAAAGGTGGAGAGTGGCTAGATGGCATGTTGGTGTATCTGCAAGACACGGTGAAATGGATCACTGAGTTTGCGGAGCAGCGCATTCCTCAGTTAAAAGTCTTCCAGCCGCAAGGCACTTACCAAGTGTGGTTTGATTTCTCAGGCTTGGATTTTTCGGAAGAAGAGCTAAAAAATGTGGTGTTTGAACAGGCTAAAATGGGCTTAACCCCAGGAGGTTGGTTTGGTGCACAAAGCGCTAACTTCATGCGAATGAACATCGCCACATCACGTGACAATATCAAGAAGTCGTTTACTGCTTTAGCCGACGCGATTGATGGTTTTAAGCGAGGAACTGAGGTGAGTTCAAACTGCTGCGATAACGGCACTTCAAAAAGCTGTTGCTGATTAGCCATGTTGAATTGAAAACGCTTAGCTGTTGATGCTGAGCGTTAGGCTCTAAAGAACAAAAACCCGCGAGGCTGCTTAGTGCATCACTGGCGGTTTTTTTATGTCTGTGTAATCCTACGTACGGTTTTATTGAGTGACAGTTAGAAAGTACTGAGAGATAGGTAGCGATCTCTTGAATGGTAGGAATAGAATGGTTAGCAGAGAGTTATGTTTAGCGTCCCACTGAATAGTTTTGTACATCGTGTGAGTGATAAAAGCCAAGTGATGGCGCATGCTGCAGAATGTGGATGCCAGTTGAAGCGAGTTCGTCGTTCGCGCAATTGGCTGTTGGTCGCTCAAGAGCATCAACTCGTTGAATTTAAAACGATGTTAACTCACGAAAAAGACGGTTGGATAGCAATCGCAATCGACAAAGTGCTGCCTAAACCAGTGGTGTGTTTGGCATCTCTGTTGGCCGCGACACCCTCAATGACCGTCGCTCAACTGGTGATGGAATCTGGATGTTCAATGGCAGAAGCAAGGCGTGCCATTGATGAACATGAAGGGCTGTAGGCGTATTCGAATCGTGTGAAAAGAGAATCGCGAGCAGCAAAAAGCCCGTAACGATATTACGTTTTTCAGCGCAATATCGTTACGGGCTTTATCATCTGTGCTTGTGCTGCTTAAGCTAAGCCATGTGGCTTATAAAGCGTTTACTCGATTAAGAGTTAGCTAATTTTACACGAATCGTGTTGCTGCCAAGCTTTGACAAGTTCAGCTTGTTTAGTGCCGCTTTAGCTTCTTCGTGCTCTGGCATTTCAACAAAAGCAAAGCCTTTAGATTCGCCAGTTTCTTGGTCTAAAACTAGGCTGCACTCTTTTACTGAGCCGAACTCAGAAAATAGAACACGGATGTCTTGCTCTGCAGTAGAGCGCGATAGGTTACGAACTAGAAGTTTCATAATAAACCTTGAATATGAATTTACGCTGAGCATTGTCGCACACTTTCGTGCTCACCCTCACAAATAATTAGCGGAATAGCTCGGTTTACCTGTTTGCTGCTCTCATTAGCCGTTAACCGCGGTTTATCGTGATATCTGACACATATCCATGCTCGGTGTTGGTTAACGCCTGCTGCAGCATTTGAGCGGCTTCTTGAGCTGTCATAAAGCTTGAAGTATCCATCGCTTTGCCGCTGGTTCCCCAAAACTCTGTCGCCATTCCTCCGGGATAAACCGCAACGATTTTCATCGGGTGACCTTTGAGTTCCAACCTGACCGATTCGATAAAGCCTTTTACTGCCCATTTGGCTGCGCAGTAGGTGGACTCTTCTGCTTTAGCGCCTTGAGCCGCGGTCGACATCACAACAGCAATGGTGACGGGTTGATCTTTGTAGCGCTGCACAAGCTCGCGAATCAAAAAGATCGAAGACTCGATGTTGTTTTTCAGCATGTCGCTGATGGCGGCGGGATCTTGTTGTTCAATTTTACCGAAGTACCCACTGCCTGCGCTATGAACCACCAGCTTTGGTGTTTCAGGCAACGCATCCAATAACTCGCTCACTGATTGTGGATCACACAAGTCACAGGCTTGGCTAACAGTATTCGCTGGCAGGCTTTTTGCTAATTCAGCTAAACGTTGGGAGCTGCGGCCAGTGATCATTAAGCGCTGACGGCTGTTCGATGTGTTCGCATATTGCTTGGCTAAAGCTGCGCCTAAACCGCTGCTTGATCCGGTGATTAAAATCATGGTGACTCGGAATTGTTGAATTGAATCGAGATAGTAAGGCTTTGAATACCTGTTTGCTGAGATCTAAGACCAAGATGCAGAGATCCATGAGTAAGATCGATAAAACAGGGTTTGAGAAAGTCGTAGGAAGATAGGAAGATAACAAGAAAAGCAGAAAGGAAAAAATGCCTAAAGGTAAAGCTCGCAAAGGTAAAGCGTGTAAAGGTAAAAGCGCCGGCATAGAGCCAGCGCTTTTGAAATCAGATTACTCTTCGTCGAACTGTTTGGTCGTGAATGAGTCTTCGATTCTGTTGAGTTCTTCTTGATCTTTCACTCGCTGTTCTTCTTGGCGAATGACTTTTGCTTCATTGAAGCGTTTCTTTTCCGACTTAGTCAGAAATTTTACAGCTTTCTTGTTAGTCAGTGCGTAAGCAACTACGTCTTCGCCTTTTTCTCTGCGGTCGTTTACACGTTGTGAGAAACGTTCATTGTCGCGAGCTTTACGCTCCGCTGAGGTCAACTTGCTCATGCTTTAAAGCCTTTTCAATTATTCATGGTAGGGAATCTACGCTTAGCGAAACAATGGGGAAGTGCTCTGAATTGGTGGAACTGTGTATCACATCCGCTCAACTGAGTTTAGCCCATTTGTATGCTGGTGGCGCATCTTAGCACAAAGGCTTGAGCATGCAGGTATGCTATTCGAGGGATTAAACAGAACAACCCACAATTTTCTGTTGTGGGTTGAGATTGCATTGTGGGCTGAGATTGTTTGCGGGCTGAGATTATATGGTGGGCTGAAAATGTCTTTTGGGATAACGGTTACCGTTGATGAAAATGGGAACAGGAAAGAGTGGTTAAATTAAATCTTCTCGATATATAAGATCACTTCGCCTACTTTAAAACCAAATTTAGACATCTCAGTTTTGTTGAACAAGCGTTTGTCGTCCATCAAGAACATCCAGTCGTCTAGCACCACTTCATAGGTGCTGCCGTCGACTTCGATTTCTAAGTCGTATTTCCAATACAGAGCAGAACCTAGAGTCTCGCCATAAGCGGTACCGACTACATCATTAGCTGTGCCCGAATAGGTGTTTTCGCCGGTTTTTAACAGGTTCCAAACGCGTGTTGAGCGTTCGCCATCAGCAAAAGAGAACCACTCTCTGATTTCTCCTTTGTCACCGTCCCAAGTCGCGACAAGCTTAGCGTCAAAACGGCGTAATAGGTTACCAGAGCGGTCGAGTACCATCCCGTAAGCCATTAGCTCGCCATTGAAAAAGGTTTCAAGCTTGAGCTCTGGCGTAGTGTCTACGTGGTTTTCTAAACTTGCAGAGCCACAACCCGCTAACCAAGTGAGTGAAACCAGTGCCAAAGCAAATTTTATTATTGTTGTTTTTGGATTCATTTGTTCAAACCTAATAGTTGTTTGCGTAGACCGGGCTCAGATGTGTTTTCAGATAACCAAATCGCGAGAAAGGCTTCACCAAATTGCTTGTCTTGGATGGTGCCGATGGGTTGCTCATCGAAATAGAAGCGACTTACGTTGTCTTCAGCAACTCGGATAGTCAGCGTGCTGCCTTCCTCAACGTTGGGCCACATTGCGTACAAAGGCTTCAACCAACGCTGGATATTGTTGTTGGAGTAACCAAGTTTGCTCCACTGGTCTTTGGTTGCGTCTACAAGGTCTTTGCTGTCAATTGCTCTGTAGTACTCAAGTTTCAAAGCACGCTCAGAGTTAGATGGAGTGGTGTAGAACTCTGCAGAATACAAAGTCCAAAACAAGTAACTCATCTCACCTTGGCCACGCTTGTTTAAATCATCGACAGCAGAAGCTTTGGCATTCCCGGTAAATAGGAGTGCTGCGCAAATGAGGGTTAGGGTGACTAAGCTAAATAGTCGGTTTCTTGATTGTTCGCTTGTTTGAGTGCGAACACGACTAAAATCGCTCTCAGATTTGAATGCTTGCGTAGGGTTGCGTGGAAAAGCCATAAGTCACCTCGTTGTTGCCATTTTGGGTTGTACTAAGTTGGAGTAAGCGGCCACCAGTAAGGGCAACAAAATCCCCCAACTTATTGCAAGGGCAGCTAACACCGATGCGTCTGGCCAAGTAGTCAGAAGGGCGCCTGCTTTGATGCCTCCCCAATAACTACTAGTACCTGCTACGAACCCTATGACAAACAAGATCACTTTCGAGCATTTTAAAAGCCAATTTAGGCTGTGGTTAAAACTGATTAAGAACATGATCCACAGGCAGACTAGCCACACTGGGAACCAAGATTGATTTGCAATTTCAGAGTCGACGGCAAACACGCCGAAGTGAAGTAAGAGGCTATCAAGCAACAGCCCCAATGGTAATAAAATGAGTATTTTCAGATCGCTACTGCGAGTAGGGGAGAGAAGGAAGTGAACGACCACAATCAGTGGCGCCACGAACGGGGCTTGCGCGGTAAAGAACGCGCTGCAAACCCAGGTCGCTTGAAACAGAACGAGATTAATAATCCAAAACCGTTTCATCTTTTGCTCCAAAGTAACGAGGTTTTCTAGCAACTAAGTGATGAGTACTGATCACGCGCTCTTTGAATGCACCTTCACAGTAGCAGAAGTAGAAGATCCACAAGCGCTTAAACTCTTCTGAATAGCCGAGAGACTCTAACTCTTCCCAACTGTTTTCAAAGGCGATGTTCCAATCATTAAGCGTTCGAGCGTAGTGCAGGCCAATGTCATCAATTTCTTGGACAACAAGGTCTGTACTGGTCGCGAGGTGTTGGGTCATCACTGAGACCGAAGGTAGGCAACCGCCTGGGAAAATGTACTTCTGAATAAAGTCGACGCCTTTGCGGTATTTGTCATAACGACTGTCGGCAATGGTAATTGCTTGAATCAGCATTTTGCCTGATGGTTTCAACAGAGAAGAACATTTCTCAAAGAAGGTCTGGAGATATTCATGGCCGACCGCCTCAATCATCTCGATAGAAACCAACTTGTCATACTCACCAGTGAGGTTGCGATAATCTTGTTTAAGCAGGGTGATTTTGTCGGTTAAGCCAAGCGCTTTTACTCTCTGTTCTGCAAGCGCGTGTTGAGCATCTGAGATTGTGGTAGTGGTGACATGGCATCCGTAGTGTTGCGCCATGAATATAGCTAAGCCACCCCAGCCTGTGCCTATCTCGACCACGTTATCTTTCACTGACAGCTCTAATCGCTCACAGATGGTTTTCATTTTGTTTTGCTGAGCTTTGGATAGGGTTTCTGCTTCTTCGCTGTAGATAGCGGAAGAGTATTGCATCGAGCTGTCTAGGAAGCGCTCGTACAGTTCGTTGCCAATATCGTAGTGCGCAAGAATATTACGTTTAGAGCCTTGCTCGGTGTTAGCATTCTTACGACGCAGCAATAGATTTTTGATGCGAGAAATCCATTGCGTTTTATCGTCAAGCTCGTCGAGTTGAGATTGATTTCGAGCCATGATTTGAATCACTTTGGTGAGATCTGGGCTTGTCCATTTTCCATCAATGTAGGCCTCAGATGCGCCAATACTGCCGTCAATCACGACATCTCTAAAAAAGGTTGCATCGTGAATCACGATTCGACCTTTCAAGTCGGCTTCTCGATCGCCGAACACCGAATGCTGGTCGCGCTCAATAATCTCAAGCGTCGCGAATTGCAGGCTTTCTAGAACCTTAAAGATTAAAGCTCGATATTTACAGTTGCTTGAAACAGCAACGGCTTTAGCTTGTTGTTCAATGTTGTTGTTTTGTTTGGCAAGCTGTTCCATGTAAACCTCGCTGATAACTCATTCTAATATTTTGTGCCAACTAAGCTGGGTTGTGCCCCTTAGTTGGAGCGAACCCAAGCTTGGGTCGAGTTCTATTATTTAGTTGCTGTGAAGACACTTAAGATGTTGAGTCTGGATGCCCCACAAACGGTACTTTTTTCAGGAATAATTTGAGAGCCTGATAATAAATGCCCATCACGACTTTGATCGTCATCGCCGGAATCTTGAATACCGTTCGTCTAATGTTTGTCTTGGTTACTGACTGTTTCGTCAAGGCCAGTGTCGCATCGAAAAGCTTGTCGTCTCGGCGGCTTTCGATGTGGACCAAGGTGCGTTTCGCTGGTGGCTTAATCTTCCAAAAATAAGTCATATTCAAATCCATGAACGGCGAAACGTGAAACTCTTTCTTAACCTTTAGTTCTTGGTGCATGTCGATCAGGTAGTAATGTCGTTGGCGCCAAGGCGTGTTACTCACTTCAGCCAACATGTACTTACAAGCTCCTGTTTCGTCGTAACAGAAGAAACAGTTGATTGGGCTGAAATAGATACCTAAACAGCGGCACTGAGCCAGCATCGTCACACGGTTTGAATCAGACCAAACCCCACCAAGTTTTTGCACTTTGGAAGCTATACGTTGTTTAAGTGATTTTGGTTCATCCGTAGTGGCATTTTCTTTTTTTTCAGCGAGATAATCCGATTCGACAAAGCGAATCGGGTTGTACCATCGAGTTCCGAACAGCGCACTACGCGCTGTGGTTTGGGGCAGTTCATCGAGATCTAACCCCATCATATACAGCTGATAGCTAAACTCATGAGTGATGTCGCCAAAGCGGCGGTGTCTGACGTTGCCCCAATAGATACCGCTGAGCTCTTCACTCTTTTCGGATGCGATCTCCATTTCGGATGTCAGGGTTTGGCTGTTCATAGCGCTGAACTCGTACTCAAATCTAAACCGAAGCGTTTGGTCACATCGAGTGCACTGTGGACGCCGTCTTCATGGAACCCGTTGTACCAGTATGCGCCGGCGAAGTGCGTCTGGTTTTTGCCACAAATCTGCTCACGCTTGTGCTGAGCTTCGACCGTGTTCGAATTAAGTACCGGGTGATGATAAACAAAGCTGCGAATAATTTTTTTTGGGTCGATGGCTTCGCTTTGATTCAAGGTGACACAGAAGGTGTCTTGGCTTTCGATGCCTTGCAGAATGTTCATGTTGTAAGTCACACAGGCAGGTCGTTTACTGTCGCCATCCAACATGTAGTTCCAACTTGCCCATGCAAGCTTTCTGTCTGGTAACAATCGGGTATCAGTGTGCAGAACCACTTCATTGCGGCTGTATGGGATCTCGCCCAGTACCTGCTTCTCTTGCTCTGTTGCATCGCCGAGTAAACGTAACGCTTGGTCTGAGTGACAAGCAAATATCACTTCGTCGAAGTCTTGTGTGCCGCCATCTTCAAATTCAATCGTGATGCCCGCTTCATGGCGAGTGACTTGTTTGATCGATGTGTTCAAAGCGACGGATTTGTTCAAACCTGAAAGGATAATTTCAACGTAAGAGCGCGATCCTTTTGGAATCACATACCACTGAGGACGGTTCGCGATGTCGAGTAGCCCGTGGTTGTAGAAGAATTGAATGAAGAATTTAAGCTCAAATTCTTCCATTTCCTCTAAGCTTGTCGACCAAATTGCTGCGCCCATCGGTAGGATGTAATGCTGGCTGAAAAAGTCGGAAAACTGATTGTCGCTTAGGAAGCTGCCAAGGGTGACATCTGGTGTGAATTCGTTGCTTTCAAACTGAGCCTTACACAGTTTGTTGAACTTGAGAATGTTTGACACTAAAGACCAGAACTGAGGTTTGAAAATATTGCTTCGCTGAGCAAACAACGAATTAATGCTGTGACCGTTGTACTCAAACTTAGTGGTGGTGTTGTGGACGCTGAAACTCATCTCGGTAGGTTGCCTTTCAATACCGAGTTGTTCGAGTAGCTGATTGAAGTTTGGGTAGGTTCGATCGTTGAAAACGATGAAGCCAGTATCTATTGAAAACGCCGTGCCTCGGTGTTCTATATCAACCGTAGCAGTGTGCCCGCCGACGTAGTCATTTTTCTCGAATACCGTCACGTCGTGGTGCTTATCTAGTACATGTGCGCAAGTCAGTCCAGAGATGCCTGAACCTATAATGGCGATTTTCTTCATTGTTATACCATCCTTGAAGCGAGTTTTTGCCAAACTGGAGTTGGAAGCATTCTTAGTAGCTTCATCAACATGATGAATCGTCTTGGGAAATCGATTTCACTCTTTCCTTGAGCAATACCATTTACGATTCGCTGAGTTGCGGCCTCACTACTAATAATCATAGGCATAGAGAAGGTATTTCGCTCGGTTAATGGCGTTTCAACAAAGCCTGGGTGCACAATTGAGACATGAATATTGTGCTCGGCCAGATCAACCGACAGTGTTCTGCCTAAGTAGGTGAGGGCTGCCTTTGAAGCGCCATAAGCCTCGGCTCTTGGCAAAGGTAAAAAGCTGGCGCTGGAGCTTACTAAAACCAAACGGCCACCCGGCTTAATGTTTTTTAGCCAAGCCTTAAGGGCATAGCCAATCGAAATTAGATTGATGTTGATGACGCGCTCGAAAAGCTCAGCATCAAAATTCACTGGGTCGTTGATGTATTCACAATCACCCGCATTTAAAATCAGCAGATCGAGCGGCTTGTCTTGGTCGAGCTCTGGGAAGTTGTGGTAATCGGTCAGATCGAAACAGAGCGGCGTAATGGATGAATGCGCGATGTCTGTCTCATGAGAATCAACCAAGGCTTGCAGTTTGTCTGGGTTACGGCCACAAGCAATCACCTGATGCCCTTGTTGAGCGTAATCGATAGCGAGTGATTGGCCGATACCTGAGGTCGCGCCTGTGATCATAATACGCATTATTGGCTCGCTCTCTTTTTGATGGATTTGATGGCGCAGCCCAGAACTGGAATGTGTTCGTACAACATAGAGCCGACATCAAGATAGTCTCTGTGATAAACCACTTGACCGTCGAGCATCTTAAGGTGGCTGTGTCCTTGTACTTCGATTGGCTTTTGACCGTTCAGCTGCTTATGAGAAAATTGCATCGTCCAATACACCGAAGCTTCGTCGTTCACTTCGAAAGTGTGTTCGATATGAAAGTAACAGCTCGTTACCTGGGTGTAGAGGTTCTCGAAGTAGTGCGTAAGCGCCGAAATACCGCTGACATGATGCAGCGGGTCTTGGAATTCAATACCAGGGTGATAAACCGTCTTAAGCACGTCGAAATTGTCGGTTCCGAGTTCTCGATACATGTTGAGAAAGTTATCAAGCCATAGAGAGTTATCCATAATATTCACTCTAATTATTTGAAGAAGGCTAAGGCTCTCAATCGTGCTTCTTTGTGCTCAACGATGGGTTGCCAGTATTCGCTGTCTATTCCGTTTTTAGTGATAAAGTCATGTGGGAAATGCACATGTTTATCTGGGATATTTTGCAGCTCTGGTATGTACTTACGAATAAAAATTCCTTTTGGATCAAACTTTTCACTCTGAGTGATCGGATTGAAAATTCGAAAGTAGGGTTGAGCATCACAGCCAGTACTTGAAGCCCACTGCCAGCCACCATTATTCGCGCTGAAATCACCATCGATAAGGTGCGACATAAAGAAACGCTCACCCCAACGCCAATCGATCAGTAGGTGCTTGGTTAGGAAGCTTGCCACCACCATTCTTAGCCTGTTGTGCATCCAGCCTGTCTCAACCAATTGACGCATCGCTGCATCAACTAATGGGTAGCCTGTTTTTCCTTCGCACCACGCCTTGAAGCTAGGGTTGTCGTGATACCAATCTAAGCCGTTGTATTTCTGCTGAAAGTTCTCACCTTTAACCAGTTTAGGATGATGGAACATCAAATGCTTATAAAAATCTCGCCAAATCAATTCATTAAGCCAAGAAAAGGCTGGCAGTTGTGTGTCAAACAACAAATCGGGTTGTTGCTGTATCAACTGAATCGCTAACCAACGTGGGCTTACAGCGCCAATCGCCAAATAAGGGGATAGTCCAGACGTGCCTTTTATCGAGGGAATGTCTCGAAGGCGAGAATAGTCGTTAACTTTATTGGCTAAGAAATTGGGGATCACGCTCTCAAGCACGTCTTGGCTTAGTGGCCAACGCTCTGAATCGGTACGCGGAAAGTCGAAATCGTACTCGCCAGAAAAACCACTTAACGATTGTTTCAGTTGTGATGGATTCTGAAGCGAATCCGTTTCAGATGAACCTGCTTGCGCTGATCCTGTTGAATGCACTGGAGCGTGGCTGCAAATGATGCCTTTCGCTTGCACTTCTTTTAACCATGCGTTTTTGAAAGGTGTGAAAACCTTGAACATCTCACCTTGTTTATTCAGCACGCTACCTAATGGCAGAATCGTATCGCAGTCGGTTATCTTCAGTTTTATACCGCTAGCGATTAAGCGTTTGTCACGTAACTGCTCGTCTACTTCAGGCTCAGAATTTGCGTAAACACACGTCGCATCAAGCTGTTTGTATAGATGAGTGAGTTGTGCGGCTTGGTCGTCAAAGTCTGTGGCTTTGAGGTGCAAAAGATCGATCCCAAATTCAGCGAGTTGGGATTCAAGTTGCTGCAGGTGACGATAGATTAAATCGGCTTTGATTGGCGCAAGGTGGTGTTGCTGCCATTGCTGTGGCGTTGAAATAAAAACGGCGATAGAGACGCCGTTTTCAACTGCCGCGACGAGCGCTGGGTTATCGTGAATCCTCAGGTCTCGTCTTATCCATAGAATGTCGCTCAATATCCGTATCTCAGCTTAAGTTCTTGTGGGTGCGGGTTTAGGTAAACCTGTGATTCAAGGTACTCGTTTGGATATTCCATCAAGTAGTGGTTAATCAGTGTTAGTGGAACTAACAGAGGAACAAGACCTTCTCTGAATGATGAAATCTGATTGGTAAGCTCTTGCTTGTGCGCGCTACTCAATTGTTTCTTAAAGTAACCTTGCAAATGATGCAGAGTATTGGCGTGGCTACCACGGTTCGCGTGGTGAGATAATGCCGTCATCAAGCCTTCAATATATTGTTTTGCCAACTCATCGATTTCAAGATCGTTGCTTGCTAATAATTTCCCAAGTTTCTTATAGCCTTCAATGTGGTGACACATTACTAAGTACTTGTGAGCGCTGTGGAATTGAATCAGCTTGTGTTTAGTTACGCCTTCGTCAACAAGGTTGAGCCACTTCTGATAAGTGAAGACACGTGTCATGAAGTTTTCGCGTAAAATAGGGTCATTGAGGCGACCATTCTCTTCAACTGGAAGTAATGGGTTGCCTTCCATCACTTGTTTGGTGAACATGCCTACGCCTGTCGATTCAGAGCCGCGACCGTGGTGGTGGTACACTTTTACTCTTTCCATACCGCAGGTTGGGCTTTTTTGACACACAATGAATCCTGCGATGTGCTGGTTGCTCTTTGAATAGTTTTGTCCAAACTCGATCAGATCATTGGTCACATCACCAGAACCGTCAGGTCTAGAAACGTGAATGATATTGTCTTGCTGACGAACTTGGCGAATGGTTGGTCGAGGCGTTGGAAGCCCAATGCCCATCTCTGGGCAAACAGGTTCCAACTCTACGTAATCTGCAAGATCGTCGGTGCAGAAGCGCGAACGTTTATGACCAGTATCGAACCGAACTTTATGACCGGCGACACATGCACTAATGCCTATTTTTATTTTTTTATCCATTGGTCAATTCCTTACGCTCATTGCTCGTTGTTATTCTTATATTGTGTGTTTTGTTGCTTATTAAACATTACTTTAGTTCGGTTTTTACTTTGCTTACTAGCCAACTCTATGAGTCTTGTGACGTACCCGGTAAATCTTTTCAATCTAATAAATGTATTTACCCAGTGGGTTGAATAACTGGCTCACACCTTTTGTGAAGTAAAGCGCATCACTTGAAACAGTTAAACACACACAACCTTCTTTGGTGGCTGGTTGATGGGTGTGGTCACCATCTAACCAGATGAAGTCGCCTTTGTTGTAGACGCCCATTTCGTCTTCGAAACTGCCTTCTAAAAGAAGCGTAATCTCAAAGCCTTTGTGGGTGTGGCAAGGCACTTGTCCATCTTTGTCGATGTGCAGCAAGCTGGTGTGGTGTGCTTCGTCGTCAAAATCGAGTCTTGCGCGTGAAATTTTGCCTAAGTTCATCCAGTCTTTTCTCGCCACTGAATTCAACGCGCGAGGAATAGTGAACGTGGTGTCTGCAACCGTAACTTGCTGAACTTCGGGTGTCACTTCGATAGCTTGAGATGAATCAGCAGTGATTTGAGCAATCGCATCAAAATCAAACTCCCCATCATCGGATAAGAACGCATCCATTTCGCTGTCAGAAAGTTGAAGCCCTGAGGTATCACTTTCAAAGGCAGATGTATCGCTTTCAAAGACTGAGTTAGCAGCTTGCGCCGTCAGCATGCTTACTTGTTGTTGGCAGTGTTGACACAGTTCTACATGGCTAGAGACAATCAAAGAAACTGAGTCTGCGAGTGTGCCATCGACAAAATCTTTCAAAATTGCGGCATTTGGGTGATGTTTAATCATGATCTTGTTCCCCCATGTGAACCTTAAGTTTGGCTAAAGCGAGTCTTAGACGTGATTTCACGGTTCCAAGTGGGACGCCAAGTTGTTGAGCGAGTTGCTCTTGTGACAACTCCTGAAAGTAAACGCCTTTAACAATCGTTTTCTGAGCCAAAGGCAACTTCTCTATTTGAGTCATTACATGGCGGCTCATCAAATGATCACCAAACGGTAATTCATCACTTTGAGATTCCGCGACCATTGCATCTATTGGCCAAATGTCGTCAGCGATGGTTTGCTCTGCTTTAGCTTTTACCTTTCGTAGCATGTCGAAAGCAGCGTTTCGCATCACGGTGTAGACCCAAGTAGTCCCAGCGCCTTTCTCTTCGTTGTAGAGATGCGCTTTCTTCCAAACGTTAGTCATCGTGTCTTGAACTAGCTCGTTTGCAGCAGCTTCGCTGCCCAACTTGCTGATTCCAAAACGCTTGATCTTAGGTGCGAAGAACTTGAACAAACAGGTGAAGGCTTGTTTGTCTCGGTCTGAACCAACCAAAATCAACCAGCTTGAGAGCTCTGTAGGTACCTTATTTTCATTAGGTAGTTTGTTGTCGGGGATAATGACATGCTCCTTGCCGTTCCCTGAACTTCTGCTTTCGGCTTGCATAGTACTTAACCATCATGCGAATTTGAGTGGCACTACGTGAAAGGAGAAGGTCGGGATCACTTTAATTTAAATTAATTTCCACTATACAAAATTATAGTGAAGAAAAGTGCTTATTGCCCCGTAATGATTTGATTCAAAAAAGGAACTAAAGAAGGAAAGCTAGCGGGTTCGGTAAATTCTGTTTTCTTTTCCAATGGGATAGGCATCATTTCGAGTAATCGCGCACAGATCCATCGTGGACTTTCGAAGTCTGGAGTGGGGTAGAGCGTTCTGATTGAATCGTGGTCTCGAAACAGCTGTACTAAGAATGCAGTAAATACGTTCGGTACTTTGCATTCTAGATCTGGCCAATGAGGTAACAACCTGAACTGGCTTTTAATCAGGTCATCGTCGTCTCGAAATGATCCGTGAAGCTGAACCAGTTGTTGACCTTCGACATCGATTTCCAAAATTTGGTCGTCAGACATATTGAAATCAACGATGGACACTTTGGTTCCCCAAGAACTGAGATGTTCAGAGTTGGTGCTGTCTTGGGTGGCAATAATGAACCCACCTCCTTGGGCCGCATGTGCAACCATAGCAAGATATTTTGGTTCAAAGATGCGTAGCCTCTGGCGACCTCCGGGCAGAAGGAATATCGGAAGGGGAAATACGGCGAGCTCGAGAGAAGACTCTACGAGTGTCTCTGGTTCGGCGTCTGTCCGTGTGGTCTGGCTCGATGAATTCGGCACATAGCACTCCTTAGTTCAAATGTAATTTGAGAAGATATACGCGGAGTCGGTGGTGTTCGATCAATTGATTGTGGTTGTTGTTATTGGGTGATGAGCTCCAGACATGAGCCAAAGCAGATGATTTTTTGTTGCACATGCTCATAAATTCATTGTTTTTACCTTCTTTCATACGCGTCATTAGGTAATATATGTACGAATAGTAAGCGGATGGGTAGTCGCCAGACGATGCTTCTATCTAACCTTCTTCTTTACCTGACATCGCATCAAAGGAATGGTCATGATTGTTATATATGGTATCAAAGAGTGCTTGAATCCAATTAAGTTGCAGCTCTCTAATGTATTGCAACAGTGCTTAAACAGTGAAATGGGTTTACCCGATGACAAGCGAGCGCATCGATTTGTACCATTGGAGCGGGATGATTTCTTTTATCCAGAAGGAAGAACAGAAGCCTATACCGTTATAGAGATCAATATGATGGAAGGTCGAGCGGTCAACACCAAGAAGCGCTTAATTAAGAAGATATTTTCTGAAATAGAAAAGCAGTTAGCTATCTCTCCTATTGATATCGAAATAACCATCAAGGAACAACCTGCACACTGTTGGGGATTTCGAGGCATGACCGGTGATGAAGCCCAAGACCTGAAGTATAAAGTGAAGGTCTAAGTTCTAAGTTCTAAGTTCTAAGGTCTCAGGACTAAGATATATTCCACTTCAAACATTAGATTTAAAGATTACTGAGAGCGGCTTTAGAAAAACACTAAGCCGCTTGTTATTGAAGAAGACCAATAGAGAAAGTTAAACCATTAGCTCTCGTCGTTCTCTTTTAGGTAACGGTGCCAGTTGGCATTGATGACATCAAAGTGCTCCACACAGAACTCTTTCCTATCTTTCAAATAGTCGTTTTCCACTTCATCGAGCAAGTTCTTGTAGGCTTCAGGATCGCTGCCATACACCAAGCATAACGTGGAGAAGTAACGCTGTAGATCAAAACTGTGCTCATCAATGTATTCACCCAAGTCGTAATACTCAGGGCGGTCTTCTGATTCGAAAGCGAACATGTCAGCGGCGCTGATTGCGGCATCACCTCCATGTTCTACATAGTTAAGTAAAAGCACTGTCGCGAGGTTATCAACGGCATCTTCCTCTTTGCCCAGTATGGCAATATTCTGGTCTTCGATATAAGCATGCCCCGCTTCGTGCAGTAGAGTATGAAGCAAGGTATCGATAGCACCAGTTTGCGCGGTCTTTCCATACTCTTTTTCGTATTGATTCTTTTCAAAGTAATTAAGCGACTCAGAGTAGAAGCTATACGGGATAAGCACTTGATGTATTTGTGGATCGTAGAGTGGACCTTCTTCCCCGCCGTATTGAATGGTTAATGGCTTTTCAAACATGAAGAGTTGGTTTGACAGGTCAATCACAGTGTCATTAACGCCACTGTTTTGAATTTCACGTTTGAGCTGCTCTTCTTCAGTATTTTGTGGTGAAGAGAACTCAACGATCAGGTTACTTTGGGTTGTTTGTTCACTAGATGCATAAGTGGCGGCAAACGCTGAGCTAAGGGCTAGGCTGTAGGTCAGTGTTCGTTTCAATAATGTCATCGGCTATCCTTGTGATTATGCTGCGATTCAGGCTCGGTGTTAAGGTGATCCCCCTAAGTCATGTAACTCAAGTTACGCGATCCAAGTTATGTACCTTACGCTGTTTAAGCTGTTTAAGCTGTTTAAGCTGTTTAAGCTGTTTAAGCTGTTTAAGTTATTTGAGTTATTTGAGTTATTTGAGTTAATTGAGTTATTTAAGTTAATTACGGTGGTTAGATTACAAGTTTAGACTGAATTTTGAAGCATCGAGGACAGCAATTTTTGAAGTCGACACTGGCTGATTAATGAGTGACCCGCTTTGAGGTTTGGGTACAAAGAATTGGCGAGCTGAATGACCAGCGTTGATGTGATTCGTTTCTGTTGGTAATTGATAGATAAATTTCGGTTCAAGTGAACCCTTGTGCTATACTCCGCGCCCCAATCCGAATTGGCTTGTTAAATCTTAGGAAATTATTATGAGTGTTAAAAACGAACTTCAACAAATTAACAACCGTCTAGACAAATGTCGCAACAAGTTAGCGGCTGCTAAAACTCGTAATGATCGTCCTGTTGTTCGTCAATTTGAAGACGAGATTAAGAAGCTAACCAAGAAAATTGCTCAGTTGAAACACAAAGAAAGCTTCGATGTAAATCAAGAGCGTAAGTCTTTGGTTGATATGCCATTTAGCCGTGAGATTACAAAAGCTGAGCAAGCGGATATGGGTAAACTTAAGAAGTCTGTAAAAGGGCTCGTAATTGTTCACCCAATGACGAAGATCGGTAAAGAGCTTCGCATTGAGGTTATGACTGGTTACGCACCGAAAAAATTCTAATTACCAGTGATGGTGATGAAAGAGGAGCTAGTAATAGCTCCTTTTTGCTTTTTTAGGTATTAAAAAAGCAGAGTCAGCGGCAAGGATACTCACGCCGTTATCAACTTTTTGGAGGTGATTGTTGTCACAAATCCTTTTATCTCCTATAAAAGTTAACGTGTCACTAACATGGCACCAAGTGAACGCAGTAATGTGTTCGCTTTTCGAATCTACAATTTCTCTCCAGTTTGTATAAATATAGGTAGAGCAGCACAGATAATTACAGATAAAACTAGACTCATTAAGGAAGATGAGAACGTAAAAAAATAGAGGTTATATGAATCAATTAATTTCAATTGGACCACTAGAATCCTTCCTAATCGCGATTAGTGTTTTGTTTCTAGGTCATTTCGTCAATGCAAAGCTTCCGGTTCTCAAAAAGTACAATATTCCAGAGCCCATTGTCGGCGGCTTGATTGTCGCTTTTGCTATTACAGCCCTGCACTTTAACGGCCTTGATCTTGAGTTTTCCTTGCCCCTGCAGAACACGTTTATGTTGATGTTCTTTGCAACGGTCGGCCTTGCGGCGAACTACACGCAGCTGATAAAGGGTGGTGCTAAGGTATTCCTATTTTTAGGGGTTGCCTCGGTTTACATCATTATCCAAAACGGTGTAGGTGTAACACTTGCGACGGCACTAGGCCTTGAACCCTTGATGGGTTTGATTGCTGGATCTATCACGCTTTCGGGTGGTCACGGCACGGGCGCAGCTTGGTCTCAAACTTTTTCAGACACGTTTGGCATTGCCAATACTCTAGAAATCGCGATGGCTTCAGCGACGTTTGGTTTGATTATCGGTGGTATTATCGGTAGCCCAGTAGCACAAAAGCTGATTGATAAAAACCAGCTTGAATCTGAGTACGGCACTGGCACACAAACCCACGAGCGTTTTCCTGAGCTTGTTACTTACAACGAGTATGAAGAAGACAAAGTAACAGCGAAGAAGGTGATTGAAGTATTGTTCATTCTTCTTATCTGTATCTCGGGGGCGAAATACCTAGAAGAGTGGGTGGCGACTTTTAAAATTTCTTGGTTGATGATTCCTGACTTCGTTTACGCGTTGTTTATCGGTGTGTTCATTACTAACGTTTTTGAAGTGACTAAGCTGCATAAAACCGACAGTGAAACGGTCGATATTCTTGGTACGGTGTCATTGTCGCTGTTCCTAGCGATGGCGCTAATGAGCCTTAAGCTTTGGAACATCTTTGACCTTGCGATTCCGTTCTTGGTAATCCTTGCGGTTCAGGCTGTGGTGTTGGGTATCTTCTCTTACTTTGTGACGTTCAAAGTAATGGGTTCTAACTACGACGCAGCGGTTATGGCGGGTGGTCACTGTGGTTTCGGCCTAGGTGCAACACCAACAGCGGTAATGAACATGGGTTCTTTGGTGAACCGATTCGGTCCGTCGCCACAAGCCTTCATGGTTGTGCCAATCGTTGGTGCCTTCTTTATCGATATCGTTAACCTGATCATCCTTCAAGGTTACATCTCGTTTATCGGTTAATGTTCGCCTGTGCTTAAATGCGATGAGCTCATCGCACTAAGATGAATACAAGAAAGCCAGTCTGTTGACTGGCTTTTTTTGTATTAGCGCCTCTAGAACTTATGCGGGTGAGCTTGCTTGTAGCTCTTTAAGAAGAGGGAACGCGGCTTTGGTGTGTTCTCCAGTGACGATGAATCCAACCAACTGGTTATCTTCATTGAAGCCTTTGGCAACAATGCCTTTAGGATCGAATCGAGTTTCCCAGCTCTGAGCAGTGTGAATATCGCGCCCTGCGAGCTGAATAGGGTAACTCGGTGTTTTCACCTTGGTGATCATATGAGGCAAGCTGAGCTTTGCTTCGCCCACTTTGATCTCTCCTTTATCCTTAGTCAGCTGCTTCGCCAACACGTTTGCAGACAAAATAGCGGGCTGCAAATAGGCCATCACACGACCTTCAATTTCAGCGCAATCACCAATCGCATACACATTGTTAGCACTGGTTTTCAGGGTGTCATTGACCACAATGCCTCTGTTTACCTCTAATCCCGCTTGGGTAGCTAAAGCTGTGTTTGGCCTTAATCCTGCTGCAGCAATCACAGTATCTGCTCGTATTAGCCGAGAAGAGGTGGTTTGTAGCCTAACTCCATCAGACAGGTAAGTCGCTCGACAAATCACAGAGTCGGTTTCGACGGTAACCCCTGCTTTTGTCAGCTCCCTTTCCAACTCAAGCGAAACGAAAGGTGGCACAAGGCTATTCAATAGATAACTTGCAGGTTCGATAATCGTGACATCTTTGCCCGCAGTTTGAAGATCGAACGCGAGCTCGACCCCAATCAAGCCTCCACCCATTACGGTGATGCGCTGAGCGTCATCGATCTGAGCTTTGTGTTTCTTGAACTCTTCCAAACTATTTAACGTAATGGTCGCGCTGCGTTTAAGCCCTTCCGCTGGTGGTATGAAAGGCGTCGCGCCCGTTGCTAATACCAACTTCGAATAATGGATAGTTTGTCCATCAACACGAACACACTGCTGCTTGGTATCGATTTCGCTGACTAAAGCCCCGGTTTTGATGACCACGTTGTACTGCTCAGCCAATTGTTGAGCGTTATTAACGGCTAAGGCTTGTGGTGTTTGAGCTTGGCTGAATACGTGTGAAAGATTCGGCTTACTGTACTCAACTCCCGCATCTGCCGTGATCATGGTTATCGCGATATCTTGGTCAATTTTACGTACCATCTTTATGGTTTGTAGGGCGGCGAAACCACCACCCACAATCACAATGTTCGACATGTTACTTCTCCACAAATACTTCTTTGCCTAAATGGCATTCTGGGCAAAGGAAGTCATCCGGCACTTGTGCCCAAGGTGTTCCTGGTTCAACGCCTTGGTAGGGTTCACCCAATTGAGGGTCGTACACCCATTCACACACTGTGCAGCGCCAGCAAGTACAGTCTGCAGTGTGTACTGACTTATCTTGAGCTACTTCTGTTTCCTGCTCTGTCGTGTCTTTGAGCTCGGCAGTGGTGTTTGCCGGTGCTGGTGTGGCTTCAAGCGGTGTAACATTGCGTGATACTTGCTTTGGTGCGCTGACTTCGTCTGGATTTACACGCCAAACTTCAGCAAGTGTCATTCCGTAATCAATACATTGGCGAAGTGCGTCTGTATCTGGTTTCCAGTGAATATGCTGAGGTGCGCTCACTTCGAAGTTGGCTTCACGTAAGCGAGCGTCGATGCGTTTTACCGCGCCGCCAGTCCACCCTGAAGAACCAAATGCTGCGGCTCTTTTTTCTGCAAAGCGCAGGCCGTGTACTTCTTCAAGTAGCGCGGCGATTTGCGGCATCATCACATTGTTCATGGTCGATGATCCAACAAGCACGCCCTTTGAACGGAAGATATTGGCAAGGATGTCATTCTTATCGTGCTTAGAGATATTGAAGACCTTGATGGCTGTTTCTGGGCTGCCTTTACGGATACCTTTTGCGATTGCGTCAGCCATCATACGAGTGTTATTGGACATGGTGTCGTAGACAATGGTGATACGATCTTCTTTGTAGGCTTTAGACCACTCGTAATATTGCTCAACGATTTGAGTCGCATTGTCGCGCCAAATACAGCCGTGAGAAGTAGCAATGACATCGATCGGCACGCCTAAACTCAGGACTTCTTCTATCTTCGCTTTCACCAAAGGCGCGAAAGGCGTCAGGATGTTCGAGAAGTAACGCAGACATTGGTCATGCAGCTCTACTTGGTCTAGTTGGTCATTGAATAGGTTCTCGTCGCAGTAGTGTTGGCCGAAAGCATCGTTACTAAACAGGATTTCATCACCAGTGAGGTATGTTGCCATTGAGTCTGGCCAGTGCAGCATTTTCATCTCTACGAAGATCAGTTGTTTTCCGTTACCGACGTCAAGAGTGTCACCGGTTTTGACGGTTCTGAAGTTCCAGTCTGGTTGGTGGTGGTGACCAACGATGGAGTTCACTCCCGCTTCCGTACAGTAAACAGGCGTGTTCGGAATTTTAGCCAGTAGCGCAGAGAGGGCGCCTGAGTGATCTTCTTCTGCATGCTGACAAATGATGTAGTCGATCTCGTTGATGTCGATTTCCATCTCTAGGTTTGCAAGGAATTGTTCAGTAAAGCGATGATCGACAGTATCGACAAGCACTGTCTTCTCTTCACGGATCAGATACGAGTTATAGCTCGTACCTTTGTTCATGTGGTATTCCTTACCGTGGAAGTACTCGGTTTCCCAATCGTGGACGCCGACCCAATGAACATTTGATTTAACGTGAATAGTCATAATGATAATACCTTATTTAAATATCTAAGGCTCTCATAGCACTAGTTGTGCCATGTTTTTAAGTGTTTGTTTTTATGTCGTTTGTTTGGTTTTTAATCGCCATGATGTGTCTTTATGACATTGTGGTTTGTGTAATCAAAATAAACACAGTGTGTCTTTATGACTAAGTGGTTGGTAATTGGTAGTTAGTAGTTGCTTGGATAAATAACAGATAAAAAAAAAGGCCAGACGAGAGTCTGGCCAAATAAGGCAGTGTGATTTAACTGTTAAAGCTATTAGCTTTATTAAAATTAACTAGACCTATTAGTGCTTTGAAGCCACTAATAAATACGAGCTATTAAAGCGTAGTAACCACTTCATCAAGCGCTAGACGCGCTTTTGGTTTACCGTGGTTGTAGTCTTCGCCGTCTTTGTGGTAGCCGATAGCCAGTGCTACATCAACAACGTGACCTTCCAGTTCGTCAGCAAACTCTTCGCCGATCATAGCGGCATCTACGCCTTCCATCGGTGTTGATGCAATACCAAGACGAGCCAGTGTGTGCATTGTGTTACCTAGTGCGATGTACACTTGAGACTTAGTCCAGTTACCGTTGAAACCCGTTTCGTCTGTGTTCATTTCTGCGAATGCGTAAGCACCTAAGAATTGCTCGTACATTTCAGCAGGTAGGTGACCAGAACTTACTTCTGTATCAGCACGCTTCGCGAATTTCTCTTTAGTGTATTTAGGATCGTGAGCAAACAGGATCGTGTGTGACGCTTCTTTCGCATGTGGTTGGTTAAACTGGAACATGTTCTCGAAAGTATTGTGGAAACGTTGTTTTGCTGCGTCGCTCTCAATGATGATGAATTTCCAAGGCTGAGAGTTGATAGAAGAAGCTGATAAACGAAGTGCTTCTTTGATTACTTCCATGTCTTCCGCAGAGATGCGTTTGTCGGCATCGTATTTTTTAGCTGTGTAACGAGTGTTTAGATCAGTAATGATTGGATGAGTCATGTTGAATCCTAATATCTATCAATAATAAATGTTGTAGGGTTTTATGTTCGGTAACGTCAACAATAAACGGATAACGCATTTAGGCAGTATCTCTATCAAAATCGTTGCTAGAACCGTCAATTTCTAAAAGACCTAGTGCTTAAATGGCTATCGAACATGTCCCCATAAATCGAGTATCTGCGGTAGCTCAAGTCGATGGGTGTAAGATAATAGAAGAATGGCTTGGGAAAAATAGCGAACACATCAAATCACTATGGTTGGTAATGTCCATAATGATTTAATTAGTGTGATCTGGATGTGTGTTGGTTTTCGAAAATCAGCCAGTTAGTACGCTTTTATTCCATATTGGCGTAATAAAGAGGGAAGTACGCTGTCGAGGTTTGGGATATCTTCAGGGTTAAGTTCAATCAAGCTAAAACCGTGCTCTTGGTAAATTTTCTTGGTCGCATTTCGTTTGTCTTCTTCTATAGGGCCTGAATCTGTTCCCCAGAACTGAATGTATACCTTGCCGCTTGGCAGGTAGAAATCGCTCATTACTTCTTTTGATATCGGGAGCGGACGCTCGTACGCATGAACCACTCCTGCCATATAAAGCCAGTTATCGATGATCAGCTCTCCCTTTGAACGAACATAATGCCCATCTAAGCTTCGGTGCTTCGCTTCAAATTTTTGACGAAAACTGGAAAATGACACATCAGTAGAGTGGCTTTCAGCATCATGCCCTAGGAATTCAACAACAGACTGCTTCAAACGTTTATTGCGAACCAGTGAGTCGTGCCATACCACGAATAAGTTTTGAGTCGCTTTATCTTCTCTTTGTTCACCACCGGCTTTTAAGCCTGTAGAGGTGACATGCCAGCCGTCGTCTTCTTTTGTTATCCAGCCAAGCTCATTGAGCAATAAGTTGATTTTCTTTGCGCTGAGTTGAAAGGCACCGCCGAGCTGAGTGGCGGTCAATGTGTTTCCTGAGAATGAATCCAAATCGATAAGCAGTTTCTCTGGCCAGACAATAAAGACACCGAACTTCTTATGTTCGACATATTCCCCACCAAAGCTTTCTCCTCGTTCTGTAAGAACCCAGCGCTCTTGTGAGCGCACGATATAACCCGCTGTCTTTAGATCGCTAAATAAAGTTTTAGCTTCTATGCCTTTTTGTTTAGCGAGTGCGGATGTGGAAATTTTGTCTGACATAGTCTTTTCTCAAATAGCAGAGTGATCCGCTGATGGGTTTTGGAGAGATACATGATGTGATAGCACTGGTGAATACCATATCACATCTACTAATGCCAACTGCAGCTCACTGGTCTATGTTTTTAGTAGAAAGTCATGTCTGGTTTTGATTTTGTGGGAAATGTGGTTATTTTTGTAATTAAATTACACAATTAGCGATTTTGCTCATCTGGGTGCATATTTTCTATACGTGACACGATGTTCTTTTATACGGTTTATATAGATCTTAGATGCTATATTTTATTAAGTGTGATTTTGATCACTATTTATTTTTAAGTATTACAAAATAAAGCGTGATCTAGATCTTGTGTTAATGATATTCATTCTCATTAATTTGGCTTTGTAATTTAAATTCATGGTGTTTTTGTGATCTAAAGTGCTCTTGTTAACCCTAAAGTGTTTTTCGTGTGTGATGGTTGTCACGAAAGTTGGGCTAAGGTGCATTTTGGAAATGTTGTGATACATTTTAATCGACTTTTGAGTACACACTTTCGGTCATTTGACCAACCAATACATTACGGGGTTCTACCTATGTTATCACCAGAAGCAAAGATTAAGGTTCAAAACTTTGGTCGTTTCTTATCCAATATGGTAATGCCAAACATCGGCGCATTTATTGCGTGGGGTTTCATTACTGCACTATTCATCCCAACCGGTTGGTGGCCTAACGAAACGTTAGCATCAATGGTTGGCCCTATGATTACATACCTATTGCCACTATTGATTGGTTACACCGGTGGTAAAATGGTTGGTGGTGACCGCGGTGCGGTAGTGGGTGCCATCACGACAATGGGTGTTATCGTTGGTACTGATATCCCAATGTTCATGGGTGCAATGATTGTGGGTCCACTAGGTGGTATCGCAATTAAGAAATTCGATGAAGCTGTTCACGGTAAAGTGAAGAGTGGTTTCGAAATGCTAGTGAACAACTTCTCTGCGGGTATCATCGGCATGATCTGTGCGATCATCGCGTTCATCGTGATTGGTCCTGCGGTTAAGATTCTATCTGGCGGACTTGCTGCTGGCGTAAACGCAATGGTAGAAGCAGGTGCATTACCTCTAGCATCTATTTTTGTTGAACCTGCGAAAATTCTATTCCTAAATAACGCAATCAACCACGGTATCTTCTCTCCACTAGGTATCCAGCAATCTGAAGAGATTGGTCGTTCAATCTTCTTCTTAATCGAAGCAAACCCAGGTCCGGGTCTTGGTCTTCTGCTTGCTTACATGGTGTTTGGTAAAGGTAGCGCGAAGCAGTCTGCTGCTGGTGCATCTATCATCCATTTCCTAGGTGGTATCCACGAAATTTACTTCCCTTACGTTCTAATGAACCCACGTCTAATCCTTGCTGTAATTGCAGGTGGCATGGCGGGTGTATTCACTAACGTAGTGTTCGATTCTGGCCTTATCTCTCCAGCATCACCAGGTTCTATCTTCGCTATCTTGTTGATGACACCTAAAGGCTCTTACATCGGCGTGATTCTATCGGTTATCGCAGCAACGGCAGTATCGTTTGTTGTAGCGTCAATCCTACTTAAGACTTCAGCTCAAGGTGATGACGAAGACTCACTAGAAAAAGCGTCTGCACAGATGAAAGACATGAAAGCGTCTTCTAAAGGTGCAGCATCAGGCGCTGATGTAAACCTAGCGGATGTTAAAGCTGTTTATGTAGCGTGTGATGCGGGTATGGGTTCAAGTGCAATGGGTGCGGGTCTACTTCGTAAAAAAGTAGCAACAGCTGGCCTAGACATTGAAGTGACCAACTACGCAATCAACAACCTACCGGCTGATTCGCAAATCGTTATTACGCATAAAGACCTAACAGACCGTGCTCGTAGCACTGTGCCAGGTGCGATGCATATGTCTCTAAGCAACTTCCTAGACGGCGGCGTATACGACCAACTAGTTGCTGAGCTTGTCGATGCTCAAAGTGGTGAAGCGAAAGTAGAAGCTCCGGCGCCTGCTGCAGCTGCAGCACAAGAAGGCAACAAGCTTGCACTTACTGACGACAGCATCTTCCTTGGCCTAAAAGCGACTCAGAAAGAAGACGCAATCAAGTTTGCTGGCGAACAATTAGTAAAACTTGGCAACGTATCACCGGAATACGTAGACGGCATGTTTGCTCGTGAAGAGCTTGTGTCTACTTACCTAGGTGAGTCTATCGCTGTGCCACACGGCACAATCGAAGCGAAACAATATGTACAAAAAACCGGCATTGTTTTCTGTCAGTACCCTGAAGGTATTCAGTGGGGCGAAGATGAAGATGATATCGCGAAGATGGTTATCGGTATTGCCGCACAAGGCGATGAGCACAACATGGTGCTGATGGCTATTACCAATTCACTCGATGATGAAGAAGCTGTGGAATGCTTACAGAACACAACAAACCCTGCTGATGTTCTACGTATTCTCAACGGAAACTAAAAAGCTCTAGTCAAGCTCCTGAGTGAAGGAGGCCAGTATCCCCCTACTGGCCTCATTTCGGTCTTAATCTTTCTTACAAGATTCAGTCTGAATAGCTTACTGCTTAATGCCTAGGGCACGTCGTCAAGGCATGTTGTTGAGCCGTTAGCTATCTAGATTCAAATATTTATAAGGTCAAAATTATGAAAGCGTTACATTTTGGTGCAGGTAATATCGGTCGTGGTTTCATTGGTAAGCTTCTTTCTGATGCAGGTATGAAGGTTACGTTTGCTGACGTAAATGAAACGGTTGTAAATGCGTTAATTGAACGCCAAGAATACCCAGTTAAGATTGTTGGCGAAGAGTGTGTTGTAGAAGTGGTTAAGAACGTGACAGCTGTAAACTCAGCGACAAGCGCTGTAGTAGATTGCATCGCTGAGTCTGATCTTGTGACGACAGCCGTTGGCCCTACTGTTCTTAAAATTATCTCTAAATCTATCGCTCAAGGCATTGAAAAGCGTGCAGCAGCAAACAACACGGCACCAATGAACATTATCGCGGCAGAGAACATGGTTCGCGGTACTAGCCAATTAAAGGCAGCAGTGTTAGAGCACCTTTCTGATGAAATGAAAGCCTTCACTGAAGAGCACATTGGCTTTGTTGATTCAGCGGTCGACCGTATTGTTCCACCGGCAGAAGCGGGCGAAACAGACCCTCTAGCCGTAACCGTTGAAACGTTCAGCGAGTGGATCGTAGATCAAACACAATTTAAGGGTGAGATTCCAAACATCCCAGGTATGGAATGCACTGACAACCTAATGGCTTTCGTTGAGCGTAAATTGTTCACGCTAAATACGGGTCACTTGGTAACGGCATACCTTGGTGTACTTGCAGGTCACGAGACCATTAAAGACTCTATCGAAGATGACGTAATCCGAGCTGAAGTAACAGCAACGATGGAAGAGAGTGGTGCGGTTCTAATTAAGCGTTACGGCTTTGATCCAGAAGCTCACGCTGCCTACATCCAAAAGATTCTTGGTCGTTTTGCTAACCCGTTCCTACGTGATGAAGTAGACCGTGTTGGTCGTCAGCCAATTCGTAAACTGAGCCCACAAGACCGCCTAGTTAAGCCTCTGAATGGCACATTAGAGTACGGCCTACCGAATGTTCACTTAGTAAAAGCAATCGCAGCTGCGTTCCATTACAAGAATGAAGACGACCCACAAGCGGTTGAACTTCAAGCAATGTTCGCAGAAAAAGGGTTTGCTGAGACATTAGCGCATTATTCTGAGCTGAATAGTGACTCAGAAGTTGTTAAACTAGCGGAAGAAGCTTATCTAGCATTGAAATGATAAACCATCAAAGTGCCACACCAGTGGCACTTTCTTATTGTCGAGCCGTTATGCCAATACAAACTAGCCACGAAACTGAATTACTCGAAGCCCTATCTGAAGCTGAGAGCGCTAGCGCCTGTCTAATGGCGGCTTACGATGCATTGGACGACACGGTAGATGCCGTATTAAAAAACATTTTCAAGAAAGACGACACGGCAATTAAATTTGTTGTTGAACCACTTCTCAACAGTGGCGGTCCGTTGGGCGAAATTATGATCCGCGCTAAGCTGCTATTAGGGCTTGGTGTGATCAGTAAAGAGCTCTACGATGATTTAGAGATTTTCGTTACCTTGAAAGAGTGGGCGAAAATACAGGGTGAAGATACCAGTTTCACAGAAGTCGACGTTATATTTGAGCTCAACAAGGTGCAGGCGATTCAACGCATAATGCCTATCGAATATGACTCGGAGATGGTGGAAACCATGTCGGGCCCAATGCTTCAAATGTTCTTGGGTCGACACAATCAAAAAGTGAAGTCGACGATCGTTTTGGCGATCACTGACATTATCACGACCTTATGCCGAGATAACGCACTGAGTTCTTAGTTCTAGTTTGCAGTCCTGCTTATCTTGTTTCACATCCTACATATCTTGTAGCTGTTCGTTCGTTTCAATCCAAAGCTTAAAATGATGGCGGTTTCTCTCGTTGGGGAAATCGCTTTGTTGTTTTTGTGTCTATCAAAAACTCTCGACACTTTCCCCCCGCTTATCAAATACAAAAGTAGCAGATACAAAAAAAGCCACACTCAGTGGCTTTTTCTATTCAAGACGCTTTTCTATTAAAAACGGCTATCTATTCAAGACAATCGATTATAGGTCTTGGATGTTCTCAGCTTCTAGCTCTTGGAAGTAGCGTAGAGTCTTAACTTTTAGCTCTTGTTGAGCTGGCTCATCAGCAACGATGATAGCTTTACGGTGCATCTGTAGAGCGGTAACAGTCCACATGTGGTTTACAGAACCTTCGATAGCCATTTGAAGCGCTTGCGCTTTGTTGTGGCCTAGAGAAAGGATCATTACTTCTTCAGAATCTAGAAGAGTAGCAACACCGATAGTTAGTGCGTATTTAGGAACTTGGTTGATGTCGCCATCGAAGAAACGAGAGTTCGCGATACGAGTGTCTTCAGTCAATGTTTTGATACGAGTGCGTGAAGATAGAGAAGAACCTGGCTCATTGAATGCGATGTGACCGTCGATGCCTACGCCGCCCATGAATAGGTTGATTTTGCCGTATGAACGGATTTTCTCTTCGTATGCTGCACAGTGAGCATCGATGTCTTCAGCTTTGCCGTCTAGCAGGTTGATGTTTTCTGCTTGGATATCAACGTGGTTGAAAAAGTTCTCGTGCATGAATGTGCGGTAAGACTCTGGGTGGTTAGGGTCGATACCAACGTACTCATCCATGTTGAATGTTACAACGTGCTTGAAGCTTACTTCGCCAGCTTTGTGTAGCTCAATTAGCGCAGCGTAAGTAGTTAGAGGTGTGCTACCAGTAGGAAGACCTAGTACAAATGGACGCTCAGCAGTAGGAGCGAATTTGTTGATAGAATCTGCGATGTGACGAGCAGCCCATTTACCTACTTTAGCTTTGTTGCTTAATGGAATAAGTCTCATTGATTTTGCCCCTAGAAATAAAATTTTATAGTGTTCTGAAAAATTAATTCGCATTATAAAATAAGTTATTAAATTCCGCTATTGTTTTAGGTCAAGTTTTTGCTTTTTTCGTCGTATCTGTGACTAGAACTCTCAAATTTGCACAATTATTGTATGGATATTTGGTAGCGTTAAACAAGATTAATACGTTTGTCATATATCGTCAGGTGGGTTTGATTCAGGGTCTGAAAGATCAACAAGCTTTGTGAGTGGATGAGTGGATGAGTGGATGAGTGGATGAGTGGATAGATGGATGGTCAGGAGTGCAATGGACGTATGATCAAAGAGTGATACTTATGTGGCACTGCCGTGCAAAAAAGAGGAGAAAAAGTGAGGAAGTATCACCGACAGGCGTGAATGGGTATGTTTAAGAATAGTGATTATTCAAAGCTATCACTATGAATTTTCTATAAATATTGGTAAAACTGGACAGGTTGGCTAAACTTACTAATTACGAAGAAGATGCGTGTTTTTTTTAAGTTGCTGCTAATAAGCTATGAAAAAAAAGCCCAAAGTGATTAGGTATCACTTTGAGCAGTTTTACTAATCTTCTAACACTAACTCTCTGTCGTATTCTTCCCTAGGCACTTCACCGCGTTTGCAGCCGTTTAGGGTATGAAAGCGACGGCGTCCACGAGCCAGTTGAATGTACTTCAACCAAACACGGTCTAACTTGGACTTAGCCTTATGAGGGTGAGCCAATACTTTGATGAAATGTCTTTCTTCAGCATTGGTCGGTGTTAGTTCACCAGTCTCAAGTGCAAGCATAGTGTCGCCAAACAAGGTTAGGATTTCTTCTTCTGAAAGAGTAAAATCACCTGACTTAGCGAACCCTCGTGGGAATTTAATGGTGTCATAAAAACGTTTTTTTCCGTGTCGGAATTCGGTCTCAGACATATCAGCCTCAGTAATGTGGTTAGATAGAAATTAGTGTTTATTGCTCACGCGAAAATATTGTTAAAAGGCTAAAATAGGAAACAAAACGTTTTTGCCTTTACGATAAACAATCCTAGATCGGCTAGTTAGCAGATTTATTACAGAGATGTATTTTTGATGGATGTGAAAGTATTTAGAACCTTTCTTGAGGTTGCAAGGGTGCGCCACTTTGGGCGCGCAGCTGAAAACTTGTATTTAACACAAGCAGCGGTGAGTGCGCGGATCAAACAGCTTGAAGGCTATTTTGATACTCAGCTCTTCATTCGTGACCGCAATAACATCAAGCTTACCTCTTCCGGTGAGCGCTTGATTGGTTATGCTGAAGTGATGGTATCCACCTTACAACAAGCCAAGTTTGAGCTGTCGTTAGAGAGTGGAAAAGCCTTGCAGTTAACACTAGGTGGCACTCCGAATATTTGGGATGCGTATCTGCAAAACTGTTTAAGCGTAGTGACCGATTCGTTTGGTGGTTATGGCTTTATGGCTGAGGTGATGGGGCGCGAGCAACTGAACCGTAATTTGCTAGAGCGAACCTTAGATATGGCTTTCGCCTTCGATCAGATTAAAGCGGAAGAGCTAAACTGTAAAAAAGTCGCTGATTTGGTTTTGGTGTTGGTATCAACGCAGCAAGATGATCTGGAATCTGTGTTCCAACATAAGTATGTGTATGTCGATTGGGGAACGCGCTTCGGTTCAGAACACGCAGAACGTCACCCTAAAGTTCCAGCTCCGTATTTACGTACCTCTACGGCTCGTATTGCCCTCGATTTCATTTTAGAGAAAGGTGGCAGTGCGTATTTACCTGTTTCTATGGTTGAACCTTTTATCGATTCGGGTCAGCTGCATAAGGTGAAAGGGGTAGAAGATTGGTATCGCCCGATTTATCTGAGCTATCGCAAAAGCAGCACCTCGGTTGATGCGATCATGCAGGTCGAGAAGTTGGTTAACGAGATTGATCCATCGACCGCTTATACGTTGCAACAAGCCGCTGAACAAGCACCAGAGTAGCGGCATTCGCGGTAAGCAACGGCTTTGTTGATTAGATTCAATAAAAAATGGCTCCTAACTAGTTATATAGTTGGGAGCCATTTTCGTTTTAAACCAGAGATGATCTTCATTGCCAAGTCAGAGATAACCCTAACTCGGATAAAACCGTTTAAGCCTGGTATGCGTAACCTTTTAAAAGCCCTATCACTTCAAAGCACTATTCTTCGAAAATTCTAGAGATTCATTAGATTCTCAATAGACTCTTCAAGAGAGTGTGACAGGTATGAATGGATTTGATTGCCATCCGTTGCGTCAATCTCAATTTTAGAAATCCCCTTACTCGCTTCGTCTTCAAGAAAGCTGAGAGACTGCTCGACTGATTGACTGGTGAGAACCTGTTGGTTTGATAAAACAATACGACACGTGTGAAGAACCATAGCCTTTTCCTTTTTATATTCGACAGGTCTCTGCATCTTAGTGTGCTAAGTACCTATCGTTGACGTTGTGAGAAGAGTTTCTTCTCAAGGTTAAATTTAGTCGAATTGCGTGAAAAGAAAACCCTTTTTTGTGATTTATCTAACCTTCAGTTCCGAAAGTGGCTAGCGACAATGACAGTTCACGGTAAACTTTTAGGTATCGGAGTAAAAGTTATGGCAAATGGGAAGAGCACAGCATGTCGAAAAATATTCATCACAACAGTACGTTAACGAGTGAGCAGTGCCATTTGGCTCGATATGCGCGAGACGCTCGCTTTGATGGGATGTTTTTTACGGCGGTAAAAACCACCGGAATTTTTTGTCGTCCGATTTGCCCAGCAAGCCCGCCCAAAGAAGAAAATGTCGAGTATTTTTCTCATCAAGCTCAAGCCTTGAAGGCTGGGTATCGCCCATGCTTACGTTGCCGGCCAGACAGCGCACCTTTTTCTCCAGCTTGGAAAGGTGTTGAAACGACTTTCTTGCGTGCTTTACAGTTGATTGATCATGGTGCGCTGAACTCAGGGTCAATCGTCGACCTTGCCACTCGATTAGGTATTTCCGATCGTTATTTACGAACCCTATTCGACAATTACATCGGGGTGTCACCGAAGCAATATAGCCTTTATAGCCAATTGATGTTTGCCAAGCAGTTACTGCACGCCAGTAGCATGAGCATTACCGATATTGGCTTTGCGAGTGGTTTTAATAGCACGCGTCGTTTCAATGATGCCTTTCTAAAAGAGCTTCAGCTCTCGCCAAGCCAAATCCGACGAACAAAGCTAAGTGAAAACCTGAGCAATCATATTCAGCTAGTCTTTCACGGCCCATTAGACTGGAAGCATTTGCTGGGTTTCTATCGACGAAGAATGATTGAAGGTGCAGAAGACGTTGGCGAAGATTATTACAAACGCACAGTGAAAGTTAATGGGTCAAAGGGTTGGTTCAAGGCCACCTTGGCCAAAGAGAACCGCTTAGATATTGAATTTGAGTTGGACGATATAAGCCAGTTAAGAAGCTTGATTGCTAACATTCGACGCATGTTCGACCTTGATGTCGATATTGCCAAGGTCGAGGCCTTCTTTACAACCATTGACCCCAACTTAGTGGCTAAGAGTGGCATCCGCATTCCTGGCGTGTGGAGTGCTTGGGAAGCCGGAGTAAGAGCGATTCTCGGACAGCAAGTCTCGGTAACCGCGGCCATTGGTCAGCTTAACTTGTTGGTCAAAGAGCTTTCTGATGCACATGAGAAGGTCTACTTCCCGACACCTAAACAGATAGCGGAGGCTGATGTCAGCTTCTTAAGAATGCCGGGAAGCCGCAAAGAGACCTTAAAGCGCTTTGCCGAATACATGGTCGACAATGAAGCTGAGCACCCTTCTAAGTGGATTGAGCTAAAGGGTATTGGGCCTTGGACGATTCAATACGCGCTACTTCGCGGGTTAAGTGAACCTAATCATCTGTTGGTTGGCGACCTGGTGGTGAAGAAGTTCATTGAGCATCGCCCAGCCATCAATACAGAGAGTGTTTCGCCTTGGGGAAGTTACGCCACGTTCCATTGTTGGAATCAGTCTTAATAGAAAGAGCGCCCAAAAACATCTGCAACCCACAAACATATGCAATAGCAGGCTAGGAGATATTATGGCTAACCGTTTTACTTATTATGAGAGCCCATTGGGCACCGTGACTTTACAGGCGAACGATGAAGGGCTGCTCGGCCTTTGGTTTGAAATATACACCACCAAGCCTGAAGAATTAGGTGTTCGAGATGATGGCTTTCCGATCTTTGAATTGGTTACCGACCAGCTCAATCGCTATTTTTCTGGTGAGGTTATCCAATTTTCTGTGCCGATCGCCGCAAAGGGCACGCCATTTCAGCAATCGGTTTGGCAGGCTCTTACTACCATTCCTTATGGAGAAACATGGAGCTATGCACAATTGGCCGACGCGATTGGTAACCCCAAAGCGGTGCGAGCCGTGGGTTTAGCGAATGGAAAAAATCCGGTGTCAGTGATTGTGCCGTGTCACCGTGTGATTGGTAAAAATGGCAAGCTTACCGGGTATGCGGGTGGTGTAGAACGTAAACAGCGCTTATTGGTGATTGAGGGAAGAGAAGAAGATTAAAGAGTCTTTTTCGGAATGTTTGTTGAAAATTGCGTATCAATTATTGGTGAACGTTAAGGGTTCTTAAAGTGTGACTTTGCAATAAAATTGCCACTTGCTGGAAAATACTTATTTGGTTGCATATCCTTTAACCATGTTCTCTAGGCAAGGATGCCCAAATGAATAGCCACCATTCACTTATACTCTGCTGCAGTAGCGCACTATTGCTGACGGGCTGTTTAACCGACACCAGTCGACCCTTCGAAGTACCACAACTTGCTCTGTTCAAAGGTATGTATGAGAACGCAGATAATGACAGTTATCTACTTTTTGAATCCGGGCAAGTGACTTATCAAACAACGGATAATTCCGTTACTCGAACCTATCGTGTTGATGATGACTTGATCACCATTGAGTTCAATTCTGGAAGCAGTCGAACTGACTCTAGACTAGTGATGCGCATTCAACAACAGGGCGAGATGCTAACTTGCAACCAATGTCCAGCGATACAATTGAGTAACGTCTGGACACTTGTTGAGAAGCCTTTGAAAGACAGTTCGAATTAGAAAAGATCTCCGAATTAGAAAAGATCGCCATTCAGCCATAGGTGAGCGGCGATACTGACGGCATAGCCAATCATGATCACTGGCATCCATTTTAAGTGGCCAAAGAAGGTGTATTTTCCATGCGCTGCCCCCATCAACGCCACACCTGCTGCACTGCCTATAGATAACAAGCTACCACCGACACCTGCGGTTAAGGTGATCAGTAGCCAGTTGCCCATCGACATTTGGGGTTCCATGGATAACACGGCAAACATCACCGGAATGTTATCGACAATAGCCGATAAGATTCCCACCATGACGTTGGCCCAAATTGGATCCCATTGGCTATACATCACGCCCGAGGCTAATTCCAAGTATCCAAGTAAACTCAAGCCACCGACACACATTACGACGCCGTAGAAGAACAGCAACGTGTCCCATTCGGCATGCGAAACTCTTCGAAATACATCGAATGGCACAACAGAACCGAGTCGTTTCAGGGCGCCTTCATCGTTATTGGCGATCGCCACCGCTTTTTTCTTCGCGAGTGAGTTGGGTAAAGTCTTACGTAAGTAATAACCAAAGAACTGCAGGTAGGCGAGCCCCATCATCATCCCCATCACAGGAGGGAAGTGGAGTACGGCATGGAAAGCAACTGCGGTCGCTATTGTCATGATGAACAAGAATACGATTCGTCTTGCACCACGTTTTAATTCAACGTGTTGATGAACTGTGTCGGGCTGAGTCGTGGGTACAAAATAAGACATGATCAACGCAGGGACTAGGTAATTCATCACCGAAGGGATAAACAAAGGAATGAACTCACTAAAACTCACATAACCAGCCTGCCATACCATGAGCGTTGTGATGTCGCCGAATGGACTGAACGCGCCGCCAGCATTGGCGGCTATCACGATATTCACACAAGCTAGGTTAACGAATTTAGGATTAGAGCCAGCAACCTTGAGAACAACGGCGCACATCAATAGAGCTGTCGTGAGGTTGTCGGCAATAGGCGAGATAAAGAAGGCCAGAATACCGGTTATCCAGAACAGAGAGCGGAAATTAAAGCCTTTGCCTACCATCCACGCTTGCAGCGCATCAAACAGTCTTCTCTCTTCCATAGCACTAATGTATGTCATGGCGACGAGCAGAAAGAGTAATAGCTCGGCGTATTCCAGAAGGTTATGCTCGAGCGCTTGTTTGGCGACTTCAACAAGGTTGTGTTCTTGGTAGGTAAAACCAATGATTATCCAGATCAGGCCCGCTGCAAGTAGAACCGGCTTGGATTTTCGGAGTTTTAGGTATTCTTCCATCATCACCACGATGTAGGCGACAACGAAAATAGTCAGCGATAGGTAGCCAGCAAATGAACTGGTTAGCTTAAGTGGCTCTCCCAACTGAGAAGTGGCAGCGCCTGCTACCGTAGAAAAAAATAATAAAGAGAGAACAACTGAAAGCTGGATACCTAGCATGGATTACGCTCCGAAGTTAATAAGTTATTAACACGGGTAAAAGCGTAGACCTAAATAACCATGTGCAGTGTGATAGATATCTTAATAATTCAATAGATTATATAGAAAACAGTAGATTGGGTGAAAACGTGAGGTCACAGTGAAAGCCGTTGATTATAGGAACCCTGTCGTTCATAGGAAAACGGTCGATCATCGGCAACTTGTTAATCATAGAGAAATAGAGAAATAGAGATTATAGAGATTATAGAGGTTAGGGAAAAAGCCCTACCGGGTTTAGTACCGATAGAGCTTATTCGCCATTGCCAATATTATGCAGCATTGAGATCAAACGTCAGTGTTTGTTCTGCGGCACATACTTCAACAGGCCAGCCGTAGGATTGATATTCCAGCGCAAGTTTGTCCGCTACTGCGCGAGATACCGTTGCAGTGATCCACATGCCTTTGCCCATTACTTGATATTTAAGCGTTCTCATTTCCATCATCATCACCACCGTTCTCCTTCGATATTGGCAGCGCGAAGTCTATAGCACCTCTAAGGGCTGAAATTTCGAATTAAGCTCAAATTCTTTATAAAATGGTTCACGGTTTAGCCATGGTTCAAAACTCAACCAATAATAGGTAAACGATTGCATTTTTGAAGCGTAACCACGATTTAAGCCGCTGTATTATAATCGAATTAAAATTGAACAAAAAAACATGTAAGAGATCACTTACATCATTATCAGAGATCAGACTAGGTAAAAACCTGTCATTTGAAACCTTACTTGTGTGGTGATTGTGTGCGTTTTTGGTTGCGCTGTTGAAGCGAATTTTGTTTAGTTTTGTATGTGAAATATTCTAATTATTTTAGCGTATGCCTCTGCTTTTAAATCTAAATCACAGTTTTATATGTTGCTGTGGTTCTTTTGTTCAAACCGATACGCTATTTGATTTTGGTCATTAACCTATTGCTCATTAGTTTGCACTATCTATACGTGTTCTGTTCCACATAAACGAGATGTATAGAGGTCCTTATGACTAATCCAACTAAAACCGATCGTAAAGTTACGATCGGCAGCTATATCGCACTCGCATTCGCGATTGTGTTCTTTTCAGGTTTAATGCAGTCAAATGAATGGTATGGAGTGCTCGATTTTACAACGCTCAACGGTTCATTTGGTAAGGTCGCTTACGATGTCAGTGAGACGGCCGATGGTATCCAAGCGGCAACGACGTCATTGCGCGGTAAAGGCGGTAGTGGTGCTCGCGACGGTTTCATTTTTGCTTTGACACTTATTCCGACCGTGATGTTTGCACTGGGTATGATCAACGTACTTGAGCACTACGGTGCACTGGACGCGGCTCGTAAACTACTGACACCTCTGCTTCGCCCTCTAATGGGTATTCCGGGTAACTCAGGCTTGGCACTGATTGCTTCTTTGCAAAGTACCGATGCGGGTGCAGCGATGACGAGGCAGCTGAAAGATGAAGGGCATCTGACTAAGCGTGAAACCGATGTCTTCACCATGTTCCAGTTTACGGCGGGCGCGGCGATCGTTAACTTTTTCTCTTCAGGAGCGGTTCTGTTCACTCTAACGGCGATGGATGGTTCTTTGGCGGTAACATCGTCAATTGGTTTGGCTGTGGCTGTGATGTTCATCTTCAAGTTTGTCGGTGCGAACCTGTTCCGTATTTACCTCAACATTACTGAAGGCAAAGAAGACAAACCAAAATCAGACAAAGAACAAAAACTGGCAGAGGAAGTAGCATAATGAGCGAAGTTAAAGCAAAGAAACCAATGGTTACTGATATTTTCGTTGAAGGTGCTAAGAAAGGCTGGGTTATTGCGACTACCTCTACGGTACCGAATGTTCTGATGGCGTTTGTGATCATCAAGGCATTGCAGATCACCGGTGCGCTGGATTTGATGGGCAGTGTTTTTGCTCCAATCATGGCGGTATTTGGTTTACCTGGCGAAGCGGCAGCAGTATTGATTGGCGCTTGGATGTCGATGGGTGGTGCTGTGGGTGTGGTTATCACGCTGTTTGACCAAGGCATTCTGAACGGCAACCATATCGCTATCTTGGCGCCAGCTATCTACTTGATGGGCTCTCAGGTTCAATACATGGGTCGTATTATGGGACCAATTGGTACTGAAGGTCGTTATATCCCGGTGATGATCGCGATTTCGGTATTGAATGCCTTTGGTGCAATGTTCTTGATGAACATTATTTTGTAACGTGACTATTAACGGTTAGCTGCTAACAGCTTTTAGACGTTACAAAAAAAGGAAACCCCGTTTGGCTTTCACCAAACGGGGTCTATTCTTTTCGTAGCCATCCTGCTACTGCGCGTTACTTATCTTTCAATAGGTAACTGGTGCTCCCTGCATCATTCCTTGACGTGGCTAAATCCTTTAACCTATCCAATTCATCGCCTTCCTAGCGGTGTCCTTGCTAACTCATCATCCTGACAAGCGACTCTATCCTAGAGCAAAACTTCCTTGCTGATAACTCATCCTAAGTCATCAAATCTTCATCCTGAAGATACCTAATCCGTTAGGCTTTTTCCTGTTCCTGCCAACTCCCTGTCGACATGTGTATTAAACACTGTAGAGGCTTTACTCACAATCCACCTCAAGAAATAAATGTACTCACTAGCCGAAAGAAATATGCGTGGATTCATACAAAACAAGGGGTTGGGTTTGTATTTTAGGAATTTTCTGCGAAGCTTGATTGTGATCTCTTACGTTCGGTGTGAGAGATCTCTTACAAGTGCTCGGGCGTGATTATCATTTTATCTTGGCGGTTAATGTCGAAAAGATAGAAAAGAACACTGAGTTAAGACAAAACAATAGGGAAATATGATGGTTACAGCACTTTACGCAGCTCTGCTGACAGTCGTAATGATTTGGTTGGCGATTGAAGTTATTAAGCAAAGACGAATCAATCTTGTTGCTCATGCCGATGGCGGTGTTGAGTCGTTACAGATAGCACGTTCGGCACAAAGTAACGCGATGGATTACATCCCAATCACGGTGATTTTGATGGGGTTGCTAGAGATGAATGGGGCTGGTGTGTGGCTTATTCATGTCATTGGTGTGGCGTTTATTCTGGGGCGAGTGATTCACGCTAAAGGGATCTTAGCGAAGAATTTCAAAGGCAGAAAAGTGGGTATGGTGTTAACGCTTATCTGCATGATCTCCTTGATTGTCCTAAACTTAGCTTACCTACCTTTTGATAAAATGTTCTAGGGAGCATTATGGCATTGCGCCTTCCTCCTGCTTGGGCGATTGTCCTTGCAGGGCTAATACTCAACATCATGGCGATTGTCATGTCGAGCTTGGTGTTGGACAAAATTGAAGCGGAGAAATCGGAATACAACGATCGTAAATACGGCAATGTGTATTCTATACAACTGTCCTGGAATACGATCGAAACCTTAGAGCGTAAGCGTGAAGCGATCCTGATTCACCTTGATAAGCTATCTCCAGAAATCGCTCAACCTGCTACTGTTCTTGATGAAGCGCTTCGCGGACAACTTCGGAGTTGGGTGAGTGATGAGGTGCCGGCCATCTCGTTGGCTAATTTACCTAAGCTTATGATGCTGATAAACAATGCCCAAGAATCGCAACGAACCCGAATTGATGACTACTATTTGGATAATCTGACCTTGGTTGAGTTAATCCAAAGGCTTGATGAGAAAATGGCTTTCTATAAGAACATCGCCCTGTTTCTTCAGGTGTTTGGTTTAGCGCTTATCTTAGCTCGCGACCTAGCAAGAAGACCTTAGATTATCTAGCACTGTCGCTGCCTGCCTCACTAAACCTGTATAGTTAACGAGACTCACTTGGCAGGTTGGGGTGCTGCTGGCCTTGGTATTTTGGTAGCTGTTCTTTCAGCCCCTTAAACGTGCTCAGCGCACTGCCTATCGATAACTTATTCATCAACCAATTGGGCAAGATGCCACCTGCGTTCGCATATGCGGTGTAGGTGATGTAAGTATTGCCATTAGTGAGCGGTTGTAGCGTCCAAAGTGCGTCCACATCGTAAATTCGAATATACCCCGACTCTTTCGCCAAATAGTTAGATGCATCTTTAATCGACAAGACAAACTGCCCATCCTCGATGCTGTACTTTGAGTAGGTCACCATATCTCGATCTCTGGCAGGCCAAGGCGCTTTGAATTGGGTATAGACGATATTTTCATCCTCAGATATCTGCATCAAGACGCGACTTTCCGATACGTTATCTATCCAGTTTGGCACGTTCTCGCTGTCTTCCAGCAACAGTAAAAAACCGGAGTAAGTGGTGGGCGTTTGCATTTGTGCTCGTATCTCTACTAAGCCTTCACTGTGAGGTCTCTTATCAATGATGATGCCATCTTCACTTTTGACGAACTGCCATGGAGCTGCATAAGTCAGTGTTGATAAGGCGCAGAGCCCAAGTGCAAAAATCCTAGGTAATATCATTATTCTTCCATAAAAAGAAAAGCTTATCTTCTAGGAGTATAGAATAAAAATGGGCTTGATTCGTGCTAAAGGCTGACGGGTTTTCCTGATTTGAGCAGCGCATCGCCATTTATTGTGGTGATACCAATAGCTGGAGGCTTATTAAGATTTGGAACGTCGAAATGAAAACGGAAGCGTTCGGTCGCTTCCGTTTTTATTAATGGGCAATGGATAAAGGTTAAAGTTACTAGGCTAAAACTTGTAGACTAAAGCTTATAGGCTTCTACGGTTTTGATTGTCGTCCAGTTGCTGTTGGCGTCTTGGATGAACTCTTGCGTATCTTCCAACCATCGTTTTTGTACTGATTTATCTAAGTTCAGATACAGCTTTCCATCTTCGACTTTCCATGCGTTAGGGTCGGTCTCAAATTTCTTACCCATAGCCACACCAAAGGCACAATAGCCACCGTATTGAGGCGCATAAGCTTCAGGATTGGTGCGGAACTGATCTCGGTTGTCACTGTTTGCGAACTGATAAATAGCGTTCTTATAAGTAGCAGTGAATTCTGATGAACCTTGAACGGCACCAGCATCAGTAAAGTAAGCCACTGGGTCATAGCCTTTGATCGCGATGTCATTGCTATCAACGCTCATGTCGATGTCTGCTGCCATCAGTGAAAAGCTGGTTCCTAGTAACGCGGCCAATAGAGTGATTTTTTGACTGGTCGATTTCATGTGTGACATATCAAGTTCCTTGTCAGTGTTGGTTATCTTGTTTGAAGTAATTTAGCCCACTCGTCCGGTCTATAGAGGGACAAAAGAACTTAAAAGTAAGCGAATCGTTCGGAGGGTGCATGGATCTGCTTTCACAACTAATGGAACACTTCTCGATACGTACCGGTGTTTTCTATTCTGGCAATTTGTGCGGAGTGTCGTCATTTAAGCCGCAACAGGGTAAAGAAGGGCATCTTCATGTATTGAGCGCGGGTGAGTTGACCTTGTCTAGTGCGCACACGGAGTACAGGCAACTGTCACAGCCCTGCATTGTTTATCTGCCGAATAGCACACCACATGTGATAGAAGGCGTGGGAGACGGTGCTGAGGTCGTGTGTGCGAATGTCGAATATCGTTCAGGGCAGATGAATCCTTTATTGTCTGCTCTGCCTGACGTGATAGTGATTCCGTTTGTGGATGCACCTAACTTAATGCCAGTGATTGAGGTGCTATTTCGAGAGTCGGGGCAAGCATCTTCAGGACAACAATCGTCAGGGCAACAATATCTAATGGATAAGTTAAGTGATGCCTTGATGGCTTTGATTTTTCGTCACCTCATTGAACAGCAGCAAATTGATCGAGGGGTATTCTCAGCCCTAGCTCATCCACGATTGGCTTCGGTGGTTACAGCCGTTCACCTACTGCCTGCTCGTCATTTTTCGATTGCGGAAATGGCGTCACTGGCCGCGATGTCTCGAACTCAGTTTATTGAAGCGTTCAAACGAGAAGTCGGTGAGACGCCCGGAGATTATGTGCAAAAGTGGCGAGTCTCAGTGGCTCAATCCCTGTTATTGCAAAATAAGCCCATCAACTGGGTCGCTGATGAAGTGGGTTACAGCAGCTATTCGGGATTTTCACGCGCTTTTCAGCATGTTGCTGGGGTGTCACCGCGCCTTTGGCTAAAGCAAAATGTATCGTGAAACGCTCGGCAACCTTATCCAAGATATGGCTATTCGCATCGGGCTGGTCTATGTTTTAGCGGAAATTGTGCAGAGTTTGTTCTTTTCTCAAAAGAGGGTCTAAAAAGGTGGACTTTTTAAGCTTGTCGTAACATCCTGCTCGTCCTATTTTATCTAGACACCAATGAGACGAAGTGCCTGCTGGACATTATTCAGCCTCCCGTATCTCATTAAAGTATTAAGGAGTTCAACTTGAACCTATTTGTAAGAGACCTTACCGTTATCGATTCTTCATACATCTGTGAACACAGAGGGGTCGTAGGAGATAGTTGGATTTTAGATGTCACCATGTCTGGTGAACTTAATGAAATGAGCATGGTGCTGGATTTTAGCAAGGTCAAAAAGCAGATCAAACACCTCGTTGATGAGCACGTTGATCACCGTTTGCTACTGCCGATGCAAAGCGCTGCAGTTGTTCTTCAAGCGAGCAAAGCGGGCTACTCTCAGGTTGATGTGTTGCGCGGTGACAAGAGCCTTTACCTGCACTGTCCTGATGAAGCATATTGCCTGATTGATGCAGAAGCGATCACCATCGAGAGTGTGACCGCTCATGTTTATCATATTCTGCGTGATAACCTTCCAAGTAACGTCACTGGGTTAGAGATCACCCTTCGTCATGAGAACATTAATGGCGCGTTCTACCACTATACCCATGGTTTGAAAAAGCATGATGGCAACTGTCAACGTATTGCGCATGGTCACCGTTCTCCAGTAGAAATCGTGGTTGATGGTCAGCGTGACGAGCAACGCGAACAAGCATTTGCTCAGCGTTGGAAAGACATTTATTTAGGGTCTAAAGAAGACCAAGTTTCAGTTTCATCACTTAACCTGAGTGAACACGCGAACAGCGTTAATGATGAAAGTCACTATGGCTTCCGCTACACCGCACCTCAAGGCGAATTTGAGCTAGCGATTGCTAAGAGTGAAACAGAAATCTTGCCGACGGATACCACGGTGGAATTACTGGCAGGCTATATTGCGGATCAAGTTGAGCCTAGCCTAACAGAGAGCCAATCACTACAAATCGTCGCTTATGAAGGTGTTGGCAAGGGCGCAATGGCGTTCCGATAACACTTCAACGAGTGATACAGTCTCGTTACTGACATGATGAAATAAAGGCAAGATAATCCGTTATCTTGCCTTTATTTTTTGTGGCTCTATAAAACTGATTTAGCGGATAGTTATAGATATAAACACTAACGAAGTAGCACGCGTCGCAGTGGTGTTTTCTCGATCCCAGCAATCAACCCGAAGCTCAACAATACGGTGCCAAAAAATACCGTAACGTCTTTTGCCAATTCCGTAATCCCTAAAGCTCCACAGACATTGAACAACACGATAATGATCAGCAGATGGCAAACGTAGATACCCAGCATGCGATTTGAAATGGCACGAACCCAAGCGTAGTTACCCATGTTTGGATTAGCCAAAAGCCACATAAACACGCCCATCCCCCATAGCGCCGTGCCAAACAAGAAATCATTCATGTTGAATCCGACGTCGAACGTGGTGAGCCATGCCGCTTCAGCAAAGTGAATCAACATGCCTAACGCTAATAACCCCAACGCTTTAGTTGATGACACCTTCCATTGATTCTGACGAATAAGGAAACCTAAGGTCACCATTAATGTGCCAAAGAACGGGCCATTACGCGTGAAGAAGGGTGCTTCTAATCCGGTTAGCGTTGCGTAGCTTCCTGCCAAAACACCATAGCCATAGAGTGCAATAGCGATCGGTAATAGAAGTTTGTTGAGCTTCAACTCAACCAATAAAGCGATGATCAACACTGCGCAAACAAGAGCTGGAATGAACCACAAATGCACCAGACCTCCCTCTAAGAATGAGTTAAGAGGAGTGCTCATTAAGAAACCCCAATAGCCTTCACGTTCACCTAGATAGCCAAACTCTTCTACCTTCGCGAGATTGAATGGCATCACTAAGCAAATGATGCTCCATGCCAACCAAACCTTAAGCAGTGGTTTGGAGTAGTTGATGAAGGTTGTCCAAGGCGATGCAGCTAACTTAGGCTGAATAAGATAGCCAGAAATAAGGAAGAACAGAGGTACCGCAAAACGAGCGGTTTGGTTGAGTACATAACCGATCCAAGGCACTTCATCTATTTGCCAATAAGTGAGTGCCATTTGGCCGTGTAAACCAATGATCGCCAAGATAGCAATCACTCGGCCTAACTCGATACTGGCGATGTGTTGTGAAGGCGTATGTTGAACGGAAGACATATCAGATCTCTTAGTAAAATTTTTACGAAATCTAGCAGCCTTTCTGCCCAACCAGTTAGTCCTAAATCAAGGCTTATGACCTTTATTTCAGGGCTTGTGTCGGTTTTTTGAAGCCTGTCGCAGCTATATTAAACCCATTGCGGTGAGTGCAAAAATACCTAGCGTGCAAGTGATAAGAGAAACAACGGTCGTGAGCGCGATGATGTTAGCCGCCAAGGTTGAATTTCCTCCCATTGCACGAGCCATAACATAGCTTGCCGCTGCCGTTGGTGCAGCGCTCATCAAGAAGATAAGCCCGAGGTCGAGCCCTTCAAACCCTAAGTACCCAGCAGCCAATGTAATCAGTAAAGGTGAGGCAATTAACTTGTAGCTAGAAGCGAACCACGTCGACAACTTTTCTTGTTTGAGTGAGCTAATATCCAGCGACCCGCCAGTACAGAGTAGGGCCAAAGGTAATGTCATATTGGCAAAGTATTGCCCAGCGTCAGCCACCATTTTTGGAATAGGAATTGAAAGCGCATAGAAGACGACCGCTAAGAAAATAGCAATGATCAGCGGGTTTTTGGTGATGGACTTGACGATTACTTTAATGGCTTTCGCGCCGGTGTCTTTGCCTTTGGGTGTCAGTGCAATCACAGCTTGAATGTTATACAGCACGGTCAGGGATGCGACATAGATAGCCGCCAATGCCACACCTTGGTTGCCATAGATATTAGCCACATAGGCGAGGCCGATGATCGCAGTATTAGCACGAAATCCACCTTGAACAATCACACCTTGATCTTTCGAACCTTTGAATACCAACTTGGTCGAGAAAATCGTGAATAAGAAAAAGATAAAGTTAGCGATGACGCCAAACGCCACTAACGTACTACTGGCTGAAAAATTGTGATTTGATTGAACAATACTAAGAAATAGCATTGCTGGTAAGGTGACTTGAAATACGACCTTAGATGCGACATCAATGAAATTGTCATTGATTAAGCCGATCCGCTTGAGCATCACACCAAGAAACAGCATTAAACAGATAGGGCCTGTTACTGACGCCGAAAACGCAAACTGTTCCCAAAGTGTGTTCATTGTTTTTCCTTTGTTAGTCGATTTCAATTTCCTTTGAATACTGTCGCATTTTTCCACAATTCTTTGATAATACAAAATGAATACCAAGGGTTAAGTAAAAAACTTGAAAAAAAGTACGAACGTGCTAAAAATAAAGCATCAGATTTATTATTGGTGAATAATGAGCAAAGGAAAGATAACCAAAGAGTATATTTTGAGCCATGCATTTGCACTTGCGAGTGAGAATGGTCTTGAGAGTTTGACGATTGGCGAATTAGCCAAGCAGTGTGGTATGTCTAAGAGTGGATTGTTTGCGCATTTCAACTCTAAAGAGAACCTGCAACTCTCTGTACTCGAATATTCCAACGCCATATTCACTGAAAGAGTCATCATTCCGGCGAGAGAGTTGGGCGACGGTGATATTGAAGCCAAGCTGAAACAACTGCTCGATAACTGGCTGGGCTGGAACCACTCGTTCCAAGGCAGCTGCATGTTTATTGATGCTTGGAAAGATGCAGGCAGCGAAACCTCTGTGATTCAGAAGGCACTGCAGAAAACCATTTCAGTGTGGATTGATTACTTGACGATTCAAGTAGCAAAAGCGGTTGAGAGCAAACAATTCAGAGCCGATTTAGACCCGAAACAGGCAACCTTCGAGTTATACGGTCTCTATTTAAGTGCGAACTTGTTCTACTCATTACGAGGACAACAAGCGAGCCACACTCATTTTTGGAGTGGTGTCGAGCGCTTGGTAGCCAGTTGGAAAGCGGTTTAATACATACAGCAGGTTAACTCGCAAATCATGTGAGTCTTGCTGAAGTAAGGTTTACAACAAAATTTTAGAGAAGTGGTGGTAAGCGATGATAAATCGCAGTAGCGCCATTTTTTATATCAACAAATAGCACGGTCGTTCGATTTTTAGGGCCGAGCTCGATCCGCCAATAATGATGGCGATACAAGGAGCGGTCATGAGTGACAAAATCTATTTCAATACATCGAACAAATTTAGCTTCAAGCGCAGCTTAATTGGCGCAACAACCAATTTGCACTACATTTTAGCGCCGAGCCACGCAAAGAAAACGGCACGTAAACTGCTGCTCACTCCGATGCGTACCGAGCAAAAAAATGCGGATCCACAAGGGCTTATCAAGAGTGAAATCGAAGGTCGTGATGGCGTTATCAAAACGTATTCTTTGGGTACTGGTCCAGTTTGGGTGCTTACCCACGGTTGGTCAGGCACCGCGAGTCAGTTCTTTCCTTTAATGGAACACATCGCTGCTAAAGGCTTTACTGCAATGGCTTACGACCATCCTGCTCATGGTGGCAGCGATGGCGTGCATGGTCATATCCCAGCGTTTGTGAATGGTTTAGAAGCTGTTCTAGATTCGGTGGGTGAAGTGGCAGGTTTGGTCGGTCACAGCATGGGTACCGCTTCTGCGTTGGAGTGTAAGCACGTTAAATTGGAAAACAAGCCGCTGTTGCTTATCGCACCTGTGTTGGATTACCTCGAAAATCTATTTGGCAGCGTGGCTCGTTCAGGTTACTCAATGAAGTTGTTTGAGGCGGTCGTGGGTGAAGTGGAAGAGCAGTTTAACTATCCAATTCAGTCTGTTGATCCATATGGAAAGCTAGCGCTTCGTGAGTCTCAGACGATCATTGTTCATGATGAGCAAGACAAGTTTACTAAGTTTGATGTGTCTCAGCGTGCAGCTAATGAAATGGGTCGCGTTACCTTGATTGCGACTCAAGGCCAAGGTCACGGGCGAGTGATGAAGTGCCCACAAGTGTTCGAGAGCTTTGATAACTTGATTGGCTAAGACTAATACCAATCGTAGTAAATAACTGTTCACCCTAGCTTGTTAAAAATCTCGATAACGTCGTTAGATTTTTTGATTGTAGAATAACTACTCATCGAAACTATTTATTGAAAAGAGCAGCCTTGTTCTCAAGCTTTTTTCCTGCGCTATTTTTGAACACTTGCTTACTGTGATTGGTATAACGAGCGCAAGTCAGTAGGACGCCAGTAAAAAGATCGTAAGCTCAATGCTCAGAAAACATAAATAAAAAGGCCAACCAGACAGTATCTGGTTGGCCTTTGTTTTAGGGATTTAGTTGATGCTTAGTCAGTATCTAACTAAGCACTATTTTTAGTTAGCAGCTTGCAGGACCGATCTCTTTCCACACGCCCCATTGGCCTGTCGTTGTTGGATCTTCACCTGTTGTCCACCATTTCGCTTCCCAAACCTTACCGCCTTGAGTCACTTGGTCGCCACCAGTGTAAACCGCGCCTGAATCCCAAGCGTTAGTACACGTACCGCCGCCTGTGGTTTTCTTAAGAACTTTCACTGAAGTAGCCGCTACCGAAGTCTCTGTGCCATCGCTGACCGATACAGAGAAGTTCAGCGTCGTATCTTGCGTGTATTCCGCCGCGACAAAGCTCACTGAAGAACCTTGAACCGTTGCATCAATACCAGCAGGTACATCCCATGTGAAGGTCAATGTGTCTTGGTCAGCATCGCTCGAAGCCGAAGCATCAACCACGACTACGTCACCCGCATTAACTTCAGCTGGAGCTGAAACAATCGCAACTGGTGCTGTATTGACTGGACCTGTGTCTTTAGGAGTTACGGTTACAACAACGGTGTCAGTTGCAGTCGCACCTTCATTATCAGTTACCGTTAGGCTGAACGTGAGTACTTCTTGTTGAGCGACTTCAACCACATCGAAGCTTGCAACTGCTGCATTAGCGTTGGCTAGTGTGACCGCAGCACCGCTTACTTGTGACCAAGCGTAGCTCGCAATTGTGCCGTCGCTGTCTTTTGAAGCGCTACCGTCTAGAGAAACAGAAGCTGGGCCTTCAACCGATTGGTCTGCACCCGCAGCAGCTGTTGGCTTGCGGTTGACAGGATCTGTTGTTCCGCCCGCAAGGCCTTCATGCATTGCGTTGAGGATGTCGCCGTTATCTGCATCAATTTCCCAAGAGAATAGACCCGCAAGGCCAAGGCTACGAACGTACGCGCCTTTTGCTTTTACTGAGCGGTCATCATCAAATGTGATCAGCTTGCCCGAAGTACGGTTCCAAACGTAAGGCGCTTCTGCCATTTCGTCGTAACCATACTCAAAGCCGTTGATGCCTTGGTTGTTTGCACCAAGCATGTTCGCTTTAATGCCTTTGTAGTCAATAACGCCATCTTCCCATACGCCTTGAGCAGAGCTGCCGGTTAGTTTGCCATTACCTACGCCAGTCATTGGGTCGCTTGGATCTGAAAGTGATGATGGTAATACGCCTTCCCAACCACGACCGTACATCGCTGTACCAACCACAAGTTTGTTCGCAGGAACGCCTTGCTCAAGCAGCAATTGGATGCCGTTGTCTGTGGTGTAAGCAGGGCCAGTGTACTGTTCGCCATTTTCATCAAGGCCTGTGCCATCACATTGACCAGGACGCATGAAGTTACCGCAGTTTAGTGCTGTTTGGTGACCTAACACGTTGTTCCAACCGCCGTAAAAGTCGTAAGTCATTGCGAAGATGTAATCCATGTATTGGATAGCATCGCCGTAGTTCACGTCTTCAATCTTGTCGTGACCAACGCCGATCGCTGATGTTAGCTCGTAAGTACGGCCGTTCTCAGCTTCTAGCTCATCTAACATAACGCGCAGCTCTGCCATCAATGCAATGTAAGCAGGGCCGTCATTTACAGGGTCACCAAGATCGGGAGCAGCACCGCCTCCACCTGGGAATTCCCAGTCAATATCGACACCATCGTAGAATTTCCATGTATTTAGGAACTTCTTAACCGATGCAACGAACGTGTCGCGGTTCGCTTTTGTAGTGAAATCGAAGAACGGGTCAGACAGTGTCCAACCACCAATTGATGGGATGATTTTCAAGTCTGGATTGCGCTGTTTTAGCGCCATCATCATTGCGTAGTTACCCTTGATAGGTGAGCTGTATTCGTGCCCAGCTTGCGGGAAACTTTTTTGGAAAGCGGCCCAAGGGTCATGAATCACCACTTCGTAATCGTTTACACCCTGACAGGCTGTCATGAGTGCGTTGTAGCTGTTGCCGCCTACCGATTTTACTGATTCATTTGGACCACAAATTGGGATGAAGCCATAAAGGATATGGGTCAAGTTGTCAGCGGGTAGGTTATCAACCGTGTAATCACGACCATAAATACCCCACTCAACGAAGTAAGTGCCTACTACCATGTTTGGGTCGGTATTGTATGACTTGTTGTTCGGATCAACATTCATTGCAAGTGGCGCTAAGTGTGAACCATCGGTATCTGCAATCGTGATCTGAGCAGGAGCACTCTTGGCGCAGCCTGTTTCGTCACACGCCTCGATTTCCATCTGAAATAAGCCGCCTTGGCCGTATTCGAATGAAGCTGTAGTTTGGCTGCCAGTAATAGGGCCAGTGGCCACTTTAACGCCATCGAAGTAGATGTTGTACGTGTTTCCTGACGTTCCGCTCCATTGGTTGAACTTGACGTCGACCTTTGCTTTGTCGTGATATTTAACCATCTGGTTGTAGCCTGATGTGGTTTCCATCGCGAGTTCAATTTTAGAAAACTGCAGGTTGTTGGAACCGTACATGTCGATGCTAGGTGCTGTTGGAGCAGCTAATGCTGTACCAGATAGCGCTAGAGCAATGCTTGCCGCACAGGTATTAATACGAATCATACTTTTTCTCTCATTCCTTGAAGGTTACGAGAACCAAATGGCCCCATAAACGGCTCCAGTCAGTTTTGAAGGAGCTTCCCAGTCAGTATTCGAGAGAGTTTTAATTTTATAACTGAAAATAAATCCGTTTTCGATGGACAACTAAAAAATAGTATTTCGTTACAATTCTGTTGCTTAATGAGTGAGAGGCTGAGTCCATGTTTTATAAAATAAAACACCCTTCAGAAGTAAAATCTCATAAGTGAAAATCCACGACATGAAGTTATGAAAAGATGCGACAAACGATAAGAAAATATCGCAAGTTGAAGCAGTATCACAAAGCGAAGTGTGTTGGGTGAGCGGCGAAGATCGGTAGGTAAATATGAAAGTAGTGATACGGAGAATACTTTTTACGGAGAAGACTGTTATTTGGAAGACTGAGAAGGGGATTATCTTTTGAATTGCTCGGCTAAGGAAGCGCGTCTTTGTTGCATAACACTGTGGGTCTCACCAGCTGCAGTATCCTCGTAGCCTTCTTTAATAAATTGCTGAGATGGTACGCTTGGCTCTAGTCGCTTCAAGCGAGGAGAATCGTAAGTACCACTGATGGTGTAAACGGTGGTTCCAGAGCCTGTGCTAATCGTGACAATCTTGCCATCAAAATCAAACGAGGTAGCAATGAGGCGATGATTCATCATTACACCATTATCTGAAAGTGTCAGGGTATCAGTATTGTAAGGTGGTGCTGCAATCTCTATCCATGTGCCATAGACATTGCTTGGGCTAACAGATTGTTGGTGGGCTTGGTAAGCAAAATAGCCCGCGGTGAGGGCAATCATAAAGCCAGCTAATAGGAAGCTGTAGAGTAACGAGTTGGCAAATAAATCTCTGCTTTTGACCGACTTTTTTGCCATTATTTCTTCATTTTCCCACTGATATTATTTTAGATTCTATTAACTAAAACCTTAGTTTGCAAAAATTGTTATAAGAGTTAGAAGCAGGATCGAATGTTCCAATAAATTTGGTTGCGTTGGCGATTTTTTGCCTAATTCTTTGGTATTTACGTTATCAATGAAAGCGAATTCAAGAAATGCCTAAGCTATGCGTATTTATTTCTTGTAGGACAGTCTCGAATTGGTTAAAACAATTATCACCTAGATTTACGCATAGGCTCATTCGTTGAGTCCAATAATTGCAATTTTGAGATAACAAGGAAGTACAATGATTAAAGAAAACACATACTTTGAAGGTGGCGTTAAGTCGTTAGCGTTTAACCAAGCTGGTGCTGATGTGAGTGTTGGTGTGATGGCGGCTGGCGAATACACGTTCGGTACTGCGGCTCCAGAAAAGATGACCGTTGTTAAAGGTGCTTTAATTGTAAAGCGTGTTGGCGATGATGACTGGACGACATACCAATCTGGTGAGTCTTTTGACGTTGCGGGTGATTCTTCATTCGACTTACAGGTAAAAGAAGCGACAGCTTACCTGTGTGAATATCTGTAACTCGCTTTAAATTCGTTTAATCAGGGAATCGTTTATCTCTGATTTAATAGAAAAAAAACCACGCTCTAGGAGCGTGGTTAAATAAGTGATAGTAACCGGCAGTGGATAGTGTCACTTGTTTTTGCAGTCATCAAATGGATGACCAAATCGTTGTTCGTTGCAAAATCTCTTCAATCTTCAATCTTCAATCTTCAATCTTCAATTCAATTCAATTCTAAATTCAAAGCTCAAAGACAGACATTGGTAAATCAGTAAGTCTCAAATACGCCGTTGTTGTAATCCTGAATCGTCTGTTCAATCTCTTCCATTGAATTCATGACGAACGGACCATAGTGCACAACAGGTTCATTAATCGGTTCACCAGAAAAAACCAGTACACCTGAATCTTCTAAGCTGTCTAAAGAAAGCCAGTCAGCTTTGGTAAGCAGGGCAAGTTGACCTTGCTTGATCACTTTGTCGCCAATCTTAATGCTGCCTCGGTACACATAAGTCATGGCATTGTGATTAACATTAGTCCCTAACGTCACTTTTTGCCCAGAATGAGAGCGCCAATCCGCAACGCTTAATGGCACACCTGTTTTCTGCAATGGACCTTGCGCTCGTAAAGCCTCTGAATCATCGTTAGTTTGGTTATGCAGTTCAAACCCACCGGCTATCACTCTCAATAAACCACGTTGTTCGCTTTGGTGTTCTGTAATGCTTTCACTCTGGAAGTCGTGATATTGCGCGGGCAGCATTTTGTGTGACGCAGGCTGATTTATCCAAATCTGAAAGCCATGCAGTGCGCCTTCTTCCATCATTGGCATTTCGCTGTGAATAACACCACGACCTGCGGCCATCCACTGCGCGCCACCGCTGCGTAGCTCTCCAACATTCCCCATGTGGTCTTTGTGTTGAAAGTGACCTTGGAGCATGTAAGTGAGCGTTTCTATCCCACGGTGAGGGTGCGGAGGAAAGCCACCAACATAGTCTTTGCTTTCATCCGACTTAAGTTCATCAATCATCAAAAATGGAGAGAAACGCGTGTTATTGAAGCCAGCGAGTCTTTGGATTTTGACGCCATCACCATCGGAGGTGGCATGTGCTGCAATCACATGATCTACTGTTCTTACACTCGTCATTTTGAAACCCTCATAAACTTGAATAGCTGTAGTTTATGTAATTCGATTTAAAAAGAAGATGGCATAGCGTTGAGTGACTTATTCGAAAATTTTGAACAGGTAACAATAATGTTGAACAGGTAACAATATGAAATTATGTCTATACTCAATATAGAGTAGACCGCCAAGGAGGCCGCTATGGCAGTACAGCAAAAACATGGCGAAAGGCAAGGTCGGATGGGCTTTGATAACGACTTTACAACGGAGCAAGGGCAGCGTTTTACCGAGGTTGCGAACAGCGCGGTTAAACGTCGCGTAAAAAAACGTGCGATTGAAGCACCGTTTATTCAGTCGGCTAAGCAAGCTGCTTTTAAAACGGTAGTGAGACCTAGAGGCAATAACCCAAACCGAACACGACAAGTCATATGGATGATTGTGATCGGGTTAGTGAGCCTATGGCTTATGTATATGGCAGGTTAGTGCGTTTAGCACTCAGCGATATTAATGGTTAACGTTGACGCGTTTTTAACAGCGTAACATTGTTCCCTTCGACTTTTGCTTCAAGACAATCTTCAAGCTCAGATGAATCCGATTCTGAGAAGGTTAGGTTCGTCGGTAGCTCTTCGATCAATGTCGATACTGGATTGTCGTGATAATAAGCGTATCGGTTTTTTCCTGAATGCTTGGCAACATACATCGCTTTATCAGCACATCTCGTCAGTTCATGTAGCTCTTGAGCATCTTGCGGATACAAAGACACCCCAACACTGAGCGTCAATTCCTTGATTCTCTCGTTTGTCTGGCAACCACTTTCGAATAACCCACAAATCCTATCTAAAATACCGTCTAGATCTTTACGAGTTGGTACATCGTAGAGCATCAAAACAAACTCGTCGCCAGCAAAGCGCGCAATCGAATAGTCGTATTCATGGCTTTTTCTGTCTCTGGTTCGAATGTTGTTACTCAAGCGATTGGCAAAGTGCTGTAAGACACTGTCTCCTACGTCGTGCCCGTAGCTGTCGTTAATGCCTTTAAAGTCATCAATATCTAAAAAGACCAATGCCGTAAGTGATCGCTCACTATCCACTGTCGCAAGCTTTTCCACCGCCCAGCGCTCAAAGCTCCAACGGTTTGCCAATCCGGTAAGTTGGTCTCTGTAGGCGAGATCTTCAATGCCTTCTTTATAAAGACGTTGGATATAACTGACGGCTTTTGTGTAGTAATAAGCGGATGTGTGACACACCAAGCTCATGGTAAACAGGCTAAGAATAAACCGATGTGTGCTGTTAAATGGCAGAGAAAAGTTATTGGGCATCGCCGTAATTAAGGTGCTGATAAACAGGCAAAATGAGGTGCTGAAGATAATGCCAATTCTGAAATCGTTAATGAAAATGACGGCTGCCAGAATAGGGTAGAGCCAAAGTATCCGGTCGGGAATCGCGTGACTGTACAAGAATAGGATAACCCCTTGTACCAGAAGAACGCCACTCAGAATCAATTCTGAATACTCAGGGTTAATGACTTTTCTTACGTAAAATGCATTGGAGATAGCGATCAGTGCAAAACACAATTCGAAAACCGACAGTGTGTAATGTTGGCCTTGGAAGTAAGCCCAAGTGTAGAAAATGAATAACGCAGCGGCAGTCAGTGAAAAGGAGTGGACAATTTTTTGCTTGCGGGTGGACCGTATGTCCGCCATTTCTTCTAGGTGTCTGCCGACCAGCCTTTTCATGTGATTTGTGCCAAAGATTTTGATAATGGAGTTAATAGTAGATTAGATAATAAGCTACGCGGAGATTTAGAGGGCTATTTAGTGTGATTGTTATCAAGGTTTTATATTAAAAAGTAATCAACCGATAATAAATAGTGATGTGTATCACTGATGGCGCAAGCTTGTCCGAGCGTGAGGATAATCAAGGTTCGATTTGGCAAAAGCGATTTAGTTATTATGTACTTGCTTTCCAATGATTTACTCAACATAGTTTGTATATAGCTAAATGCTTGTAGATAGCTAAATGTTTATAGATACCTAAATTTGATAGAGGCTCATTATGTTAATTACCTTTAGTTGCAAGGCTCATGCTAGCGTCACGATGTTTGGTGAGGTAGGTCTTCAGTTCATTAAGATGCTTGGACATAGTGGCGCAATCCCAGGAGCCATTGATGCTTCAGCGGTCCCTCAAGCACTAAACAACTTACGTGCTGCGATCGCCGCTGAGCAGAGCAAACCGGTAGAGCAAGAAAATGCGGATGACGACAATGAAGAAGAGGTTGTTGAAGCGCCTGTTAATATCGGTAGCCGAGCTTTTCCGCTAGTCGAACTATTGAAAGCAGCTATCAAAGATGAATGCGAAGTGATGTGGGAAGACGGCAGCGGTAAACGATTGTAGTTCGATTCGCGCAAAGCGTAACAAGCCTATTGAATCTATTTTAATAGGAATGAAAGTTGAGCCAGTATTGATCATGCCATGGAGTTTGATGGTGATGAATCGACACTGGCGCTTTTTTTAGGCGAAGTGTTTCACTTGTGTCTGTTCGTTTATAAAGTTCATCAGCCTTGAAATGAGTAACTTTTGTTATCGTAATATCAATACATAACAGACCGTAAACAAAGTGATGCTGTTCACGCTTTCTTGACTCCCAATTCTGAACTAGGAATTTTTCCTAGTTATTCTAAGACCCTCTCTCATGCGGTCGATTTTTAGACTCCTTATTATTTCACGGTCAACTAACAAAGAATGCATGGTCGCAATTATGCCGTGCAGACCTCATAAATAATAAGAGAGTTCACAATGTTAAAGTTCCTAGATCAGGTTCGAAAACCGACACTGGATCTTCCGGTCGAAACTAGAAGAAAAATGTGGTTTAAACCCTTCCTACAATCTTACCTAGTCGTGTTCATTGGTTATCTAACCATGTATTTGATCCGTAAGAACTTCAATGTCGCGCAAAACGACATGATTTCTACTTATGGGTTATCAATGACCGATCTAGGTCTTATCGGTCTTGGTTTCTCAATTACTTATGGTATTGGTAAAACCGTCGTTTCCTATTACGCCGATGGTAAAAACACCAAGCAGTTCCTGCCATTCATGCTTGTCCTTTCTGGTATTGCCATGTTGGGCTTCAGCTTCAGTATGGGTGGCGGCAGCGCTAGCTTATTCATGATGGTTGCCTTCTACGCATTGAGTGGTTTTTTCCAAAGTACGGGTGGCCCTTCAAGTTACTCAACCATCACTAAATGGACGCCTCGTAATAAGCGCGGTTCATACTTAGGTCTTTGGAATATGTCGCACAACGTGGGTGGTGCGGGTGCTGCTGGTGTTGCTCTGTTTGGCGCAAACTACCTATTTGATGGCAACGTAATTGGCATGTTTGTTTTCCCATCTATCATCGCGATTGTGGTCGGCTTTATTGGCATGCGTTTTGGTAATGATTCTCCAGAAGCATACGGTCTAGGTACGGTTGAAGAGTTGTTTGACGAAGAAATCAGCGAAGAAGATACTATTGCTGAAGAAAATCAAATGACTAAGAAAGAGATCTTTGTTGAATATATCCTTAAAAACAAAGTGATCTGGTTACTCTGCTTCGCGAATATCTTTTTGTACATTGTTCGTATCGGTATCGATCAATGGTCTACAGTTTATGCGTATCAAGAGTTAGGTCTATCAAAAGAAACGGCTATTTCAGGCTTTACTCTGTTTGAAGTTGGCGCTCTGGTCGGTACATTAATGTGGGGTTATTTATCAGACCTTGCTAACGGACGTCGTGCTTTAGTTGCTTGTGTATCGCTTGGACTGATTATTGTATCTCTAGAGTTTTATCAGCATGCAACGAGCGAGTTCATGTACCTAGCATCACTATTCGTACTTGGCTTCCTAGTATTCGGTCCTCAACTGTTGATTGGTGTTGCTGCGGTAGGTTTTGTTCCTAAGAAAGCAATCAGTGTGGCTGATGGCGTGAAAGGCACATTTGCTTACCTAATTGGTGACAGTTTTGCCAAACTTGGCCTAGGCATGATTGCAGACGGAACGCCTATTTTCGGCTTAACAGGTTGGAAAGGGACATTTGCAGCACTCGATACTTCTGCTGCCATTTGTATTGTTTTACTGTTGTTCGTTGCTATTGCGGAAGAGAAGAAGATTCGTCACGCGAAGAAGATGCACCTAGCGGCTCAAAACGCGTAGCTTGTCTGAGTACTTGTTCTCGCAAAGAGAGTTTCGGGTAGATAGTTTCACGTGCTTTATTTGATTAAAGCACGTGAGATCATACCAATCGCTAGTTCGATTCAGTATCATCTCTATCAATAAACTTAATATTAAATAGCTCCTGTCGGGGCTATTTTTCTTTCTTACTCTTAATTCTGGTTAATATCATGATTAATGTTGCGCTTGTTGATGACCACGTCATTGTTCGTTCGGGCTTTGCTCAATTACTCAGTCTTGAAACTGATATTACGGTCGTGGGTGAATTTAACTCTGCGGCAGAAGCGCGCCTCGGATTGCCAAGTTGTCACCCTGATGTCGTTATCTTGGATATTTCAATGCAGGATGAAAGTGGCTTGAGCTTATTGGAAGAAATTCCATCAGGCATTGCCAGTATCATGCTGAGCGTACATGACTCTCCGGCAATGGTTGAGAAGTCATTAGAGTTAGGAGCTAAAGGCTACCTCAGTAAGCGCTGTAGCCCAGATGAGTTAATCCAAGCCGTACATACGAGCGCAAATGGTGGCTGTTATCTCACGCCCGATATCGCTATAAAGCTTGCGACACCCATGAAGAATAAAGCCTCTTTAAACCAACTCACCCGCCGAGAAAGCGAAGTGTGTCAGTTATTGGCAACAGGGCTCGATGTGAAATCTATCGCCGTTGAGCTAGGGGTTAGTCATAAAACGGTGCATGTACACCGTGCCAATGCGATGGACAAACTCAATGTTAAGAACAACGTTGAGTTAGCTAAATTGTTCACTCAAGATCAGTACTAATGCGCTCCTATCTAGCCACTTCACTATGTGGGGTTTTTATGGCTGGCTGTGCATGGTTTTGTTTATGGGTTATTGCCTTCTATTTTATTAATGACCCTGAGTTAGCCATTCTGCTTTTCCCATTCTCACTTCGATTGGGAATGACGCTGCACACTCGCACTCACTATTGGCCTGCTATCTATATTGCAGAGTGGGGACTTGCGATCGCTTTAGCGTTATTGCTTGATGAACCCCAATGGCTGACCATACTAGTCGCCAGTGGATTAAGTATTCCTGCCACTCTATTTGCCAAGCGTTATTACTATGGTGATCAAAATCGTCACTTGTTAGTGATGGCGAGCTTAATCATGGTTACCGCATTAATTAACGTTGCCGTGGTGGGTTCTCATGTTCCAGCCGTTTACATGGTGTGGTTAGCGAGTATCACGGGTGGATTGATGCTGGTGCCTATGTGTTATCTGGTCTGGAACTATCTATTCCAAAATAAGTGGGCGCCACTGAGCTCTTACTTAATCCATAATGTTGTAGAGTTCAAAATTCGTCACATCGCTTTATACAGTGTGTTGCTGGTGGCCAGTATTTTGATACAAACCAGCTTGCCTGATGAACTAAGGCGCTTCGCCCCATTTTGTATGGCGATCCCTATTATCTTGCTGGCCGTACGTTACGGATGGCAAGGCGCTTTACTGGCGACCCTGTTAAACAGTGTTGCGCTGATTGCTGCTCATAGCGGAACGTCCAAACTCGAAATTACCGACTTACTCTTGTCTCTATCGGCTCAAACTATTACCGGTATATTGCTGGGCCTTGCGGTTCAAAAGCAGAAAGATCTCAACTCCAAATTGCGAAGCGAGCTTTCCAGAAACCAAAACCTTTCACGCCAGCTAATAACAGCTGAAGAGTCGGTTCGTCGTGATATTGCGCGTGAGCTGCATGATGAAATTGGCCAAAACATCACGGCAATTCGTACGCAGGCAAGCATTATTAAACGTGTCGATGCGGCTGAGATGAGCGTTCGCTGTGCGGGGACGATTGAGTCATTGTCTTTGAATGTTTATGACACCACCAAACGCCTACTTACAAAACTAAGACCTAAGATGTTGGACGATCTTGACCTAAAAGATTCCGTGGAACAGCTTATTCGAGAGATGGAGTTTTCGGATCACGGCGTTGATATCCAGTTAAATTGGCAAGGTGATTACTCGTGTTTGAGTGACACGCTCAAGGTCACTATCTTCAGGCTGTGCCAAGAATCTCTAAACAATGCCTCTAAATACGCCAACGCGAGCGAAATCAGAATTGAACTGATTCTAGATGATCAGGCTTATCTTCGGATCTCAGACAATGGCGTTGGTTTTACAGCGCAAGACCTTCTCAAGGGAATGGGGGTTCGTGGTATGCAAGAGCGAGTTCAGGCGCTCGGTGGCAAGATGACAATCAACGCTAATGGCTCATCTTCGGGTACCAATATCAGCGTTACATTACCTAAAGTGTGAGAACGAATATGTTTGGATTTCTGCGCTCAACAATGTCAAAGAGTGATGCTCTAACTGATGATGAGGTCAATCAGAGTTATCGCTACTGGCGCCTCCACATCATGATAGGTATGTATGTCGGCTATGCAGGTTTTTACTTTACTCGTAAAACCTTTAATTATGCCGCGCCAGCCATGATCACCGACCTTGGCTTGGACAAAGGCGATATCGGCTTAATTGGCACGCTCTTTTATCTTTCTTATGGCTTATCTAAATTTATATCAGGCACGATATCGGATCGTTCAAACCCTCGTTACTTCATGGGGCTTGGCCTAATCGCGACTGGTCTGATAAACATCGCGTTTGGCTTTTCGAGTTCGTTAGCGGCTTTCATCTCGCTTTGGGTACTGAATGCGTGGTTCCAAGGTTGGGGCTGGCCATCGTGTTCCAAGTTATTGACGACTTGGTATTCTCGCTCCGAAAGAGGCTTTCGCTGGGCTATATGGAATACAGCACACAACGTTGGTGGGGCGCTCATTCCTATTCTCGTGGGTTATCTAACGCTGCAATTCAGTTGGCGAGCTGGGTTTATCTGGCCGGGGGTGATTGGTGTATGTATCGGTCTTATCGTTTGCTGGCGCTTACGTGACAAGCCCACCACCATGGGACTCCCGACGGTAGGGAAGTGGCGCAGTGACCACCTAGAGTTGGCGCAAGAGAACCATGGACAAGGGTTAAGCTATCGAGAAATATTGAAAACCTATGTGTTCAGCAATAAGTACATTTGGTTGCTCGCCTTTAGCTATGTGCTGGTTTACATCGTAAGAACGGCGGTCAACGACTGGGGTAACTTATACCTAACCGAAGAACACAATTACAGTTTGATAAACGCCAACGCTGCCTTGTCTCTGTTTGAGATTGGCGGTTTCGTTGGTTCACTTGTTGCTGGGTGGGGCTCGGATAGGCTGTTTGGTGGCAACCGCGGTCCAATGAATATTTTGTTTGCCATCGGCATATTTCTTTCAGTTTCTGCATTGTGGTTGATGCCTTTAACCAATTTTGTGTTTCAAGCTGCTGGGCTGTTTTGTGTCGGCTTTTTTGTTTTTGGTCCTCAAATGCTTATTGGCATGGCGGCGGCAGAATGCTCGCACAAAGACTCTGCTGGGGCGGCGACAGGTTTTGTTGGCTTGTTTGCTTACATGGGTGCAGCACTTTCTGGTTACCCATTAGCGCTCGTTCTAGAAACTTATGGCTGGAGTGGATTCTTCATTACCATCTCGACTTGTGCGGCCGTTATTGGCTTGCTGCTACTGCCTTTCCTACAAGCTCAATCACCTCAGAAAAGTGCAGAGGTTCGCTCTGGTTTTTAAGGACTCTTCCCGATAACAAGATAGTCGCTGGTGTTTGTATTGTTGCTTGCTTCGCTATTGTAACCAGTGCGATACAAGCAGCTATCTTATTCCAAGCGCTTTCTACACGTAATATTCAAATGTGACTCTTTTCACGCTTTTCATCGATCTCACCTGTTTCTAAGAATTTTTCCTATTGCGTCTAAGACCTCATCTCATGTGGGTTCTAGCTGCTCTCTGTAGTCTTTCTAATTATTTACGTTATTAGAATCAGCTCTCTGAATTGTGTTCAAAGGGCTCACTACGGAAAACGCCATGTCACTCAGCCACTTCTCAGAACACTCATTTTTCCCAATGAAAAACACCATCCAAAATTATGCATGGGGGAGTATTTCTTCGATACGTGAACTGTTTGGCTTTAAGAATGAGTCACAAGAGCCGCAAGCGGAAGTTTGGATGGGAGCGCATCCAAAAGGTTGCTCAATGGTCAAGCTGGACCAACATTTGGTGCCTCTATCTGAATTGATTAACAAGAATAAACCCGCTTATCTATCAAGCGATATTGCGCAGGAGTTCGGTGAGCTACCGTTCTTGTTTAAGATCTTGGCTGCAGAAAAAGCGTTGTCTGTTCAGGTTCACCCAAACAAGCGCCAAGCTGAAATTGGCTTTGCTAGAGAAGAGCAAGCAAGCATTCCTCTGACCGCAGGGCATCGTAATTACAAAGACTCGAACCACAAACCTGAATTGGTTTACGCGATCACTGAATACCAAGCGATGAATGGCTTTCGAGAATTCGATGAAATATTAGGCCTGTTCAAAGCGCTGGATTCGATCGAGCTAGCTGGTTTGGTTGAAGAGTTTGGTAGCAATCTTGATTCTCTAGGCTTAGAAGCGTTTTTTCGTGATCTGTTAACTCTAGATGACCAACGTAAACTCAGAGCATTAGAGCAACTTCTGACTTATGCAGCATCTCATCAAGACCAAGCTGAGTTTGCTTTGGTTACTGAGCTTAGCCACCAGTACCCGAACGATATCGGTCTGTTTTGTGTTCTGTTGCTTAACTTGATCACATTGAAGCCAGGTGAAGCTATGTATTTGAATGCAAACACTCCGCATGCTTACATTAAGGGAACCGGGCTTGAGATTATGGCAAATTCAGACAACGTGCTACGAGCCGGTTTAACGCCAAAACACATTGATGTCGCTGAGTTAGTCGCCTGCACAAAATTCACGCCAATTCCGTTCGAACGCTTGTTGTTAGCGCCCTCAAAACTGGGGCAATGTGATAGCTATGATATTCCTGTCAGTGATTTTGATTTCAATATCTTTCATCGCCCTCATCAAGAAGAAGTCATCACAAGCGGTGCTGAAATTTTAATGGCGATAGACGATGATTTAACGTTAATGAGTCAGAAAGGTGAGCATTTAACCCTTACTAAAGGGCAATCGGTATTTATCCCAGCCTATATTGGCCATTATGAATTGAGCAGCAACGGGCGAGTGGCTAGGGCGTTTAATTAAGGAATAGCTGTCGTCTAACATTAGAAAGCTTTCGGGCTTTGGCTATGCGGTAAAGTCGTAGAGATATTAGTAAGAATGAACATTTCATAACAATAAGAGCTCTTCGAATCAGAAAACAAACGTTTTCATAGGTTGACTAATAAATGCAAACTGAAACAATAAGTCGCATTTATAGAAGTGTGTTGATCTAAAGGAAATTTGATGAGCTCTTATTCTCACGTTCGCAGTTACGCCAGTTTATTCAGTGTCTTATCGTTGGCGGTTGCGTCAGCTCCGAGTGCCGCTGATATATCAACAACGCCCGTCATTGGTGGCGTTTTTAGCTCCAGTGAAGTGTTGAAAAATCAGGTGCTTTCAAGCCTAAGTTATTCTGCCAAACTCACTCGTGATGCAGCTCTTTTCACTATTGGTGGAGTTACATTAGATGCGTATATTCTCGCTCTCCCTTTAGATGTCAAAACAAAAGCCAGAGTCGTTGCTCAGTTATCTAACCCGACGTACTCAATTCCTCTGGGTTATTTTCTCTATAGTTATTACGACCGCTATTCAGGCTTGGGCAGTGAAGATGTGTTCAAATCTTACTTGTCGACGGTTTATGATAAGCAGGCGCTAAAGGGCTTTGAACATAGCCTCTATCATGTTGGAGATAAGCCAACCTCAGAGCATCACGAGCCAGATACCTCGACTGAAGCAACGGGACATCATGAAGGTATTCGTATCGATGAGCAGTTCATTGCTAACATGGTGGTTATCTACGATGCGTTATTCGAAATTGGTGTTTGGCAGGATATGGACACGCTCCCTGCGAATTACACATACTTAACCAATAGCCCTGAAGATCTAGCGATCATCGCTCAGATTCAACCGATCATTGTTGATTTGATCGGTAAAGCGGCATTGGGAATGGATGACGGCGACATGAAGTCTGCAATGTTGGCGATTGCAGAAGATGGTAAACCAGAAAACGCTGATAAGCCGAATAACAAAGCACAAGCTCTTACCATCACGCTTATTGATTTTGTGCGCTTAAACTTGCTGAAAGCCTACCGACAGTTTGTGTTTAAAGAAGAACGTGCAGAAGCGCTCGATGATTGGATGCAACAAGCGTTCAGTGACCAGCCTGATGCGCTAATACAATTCTTAGAATCCCAACAGCACAAACGTTTTGCGGTCCAAGTGACCGTCGACGGTTTACAGCAGGGTTTGATCGAAGGCTTGGTCGATGAAGATTCACCTTTCATTTCTGTTGCTTACCAAAATCATAAAAACCGAGCGCAATACAAACCTAAGCTAGAAACGGTGATTGAGCCTGAGCATCAACAGCAGGTGAGGTTCATGGAGGTTCTGTCTGAACAAACCTACCGTGATCCGAATTATCTTCCGTTCTTCAAAAAACTCTATCAAGAGAATCGAAATAATATAAGCCGAGTGGGTATCTCTTCTACTCCGACGATAAGCGTACGTAATCTACCGATCATCAAAACGGGCGCAAAAGTGTCTGGTAACGGTGGTACGGGTATCCCTAATTTCCACTTTGTTGACCGAGAGATCGACCGAGCTTATTACTTCTTCGGCAATGATGCCCTGCAGTTGGATGTGTTGATGGCAAACAACAAGGTGCAGACCATGTTTGATCGCCTTGATTACCTCAAAACGCTGAACTGCAACGCTCAATATGATTGGAATGCTCACACCACTTACGATGGGCTAGTAAACCTAGGTTTGGGTGAGTCACTCCGTGATTATGGTGAGAAACGTTGCGTTAAAGAGCTTCAAGAACGTTCAGAAGTCGAAGTGGTTTTGCAAGAAAAGCGTCAAGCCTTGATTGAAGATATTGAAGCGTATCAGTCTATATCTGGCTTTGATTTTTTCACTAAGTTTTCAAAGAGAGCTCTGGTTAAACAGTCGATCACTCAGTTTGCCGTGTTAGATGGAAAAGGGATGCCAGACTACACCTTGGTTTATAACCCATGGCCGGATCACTTCGCACACTTTACCGGTCCTTTTAGTGACGAAATTCTGATGCCGACGGGAGAGCTTAACCGACTGGACTATTGGATTCGCCAGATTGAAGCGACCTACCGCAGTGCAGGCGTTTACGATAAAACGCTATGGGGCATGGCAGGAGATCATGGTTTAACGCCAGTGTTCTACGCGCTCAACCCCGAAAAGCAGGTATTCGAAGGCTTACAAGCCGAGCTAGAGTATCCCATTGTGGTTAAGAAAATATCTTCGGACGAGGGGGAAGGGCCTAAAATCACCAATGCTCTAAGCTACCCAAGCTCGAAGGAATTGGATGTGGTGGTTGCCTCGACGGCTGGTGGTAACTTCATGATGGACTTCTTTAATTCGGCTCAAGGGTGGCAGGTTCAGCCGGTTTACCAAGAACTCACGCAGTGGTCTCCGATTGCAGCGCCAGCTGGTCAGAATATCGACATCATTAATCAGATAGCACAACGCTTGCCTGAAAGTCTTGATTATATGGTCGTAAGAGAAAGCACATGTGATCGACAACGTTGCGCTGTTCGTGTGATTGGCAACCGTGATTTAAAACGGGTCGATGAATTGATCACACGTGAAGGTGACAAGCTTTTCTATGAGTCATTGGAAGACAATCGAGCGCCGATTTTACTCAATACGCAAAGGTTAAATCCATACCTAGCATCACCAAGCGAAGCTGATTTTTCACAGTATTCTCAATTGGTCGACAAGTGTATTAACCGAGCGGTTAAAGCGGATGTGACAACGTGGTGTAGCAGTGCTGAGTGGACTTCATTGACGCAGCCAACACCTCGACCAGATTCAGTGAATCAACTGGCTAATATCTACCTTGAAGATAGGGCTGGCACGGTTAACTTGTTCCCTAAAGCGGGAATTGGCTACAACACTAAGGTGCCGGGTCGTCATGCTGGTGAGGATTACTTAGAGAAAGATGCTTTCATCGGATTCTGGGGAGCGCCAATTGGCGATAACTCTCAGCAATTGAAAATTGAAGCTAACGGATCTTTAGCGCCAACGCTGTTTGAGTATTTGACCGGAGAACCTGTGGTCGAAGGCGAGAACGGTTGGGGTTTTCCGTCGTTGATTGAGAAATTAGATATTTCAAGCGCGCGCTAAAGTAAACGCTCTCTACCTACTCGCTATCTGTATTTTCTCTATGGTTAGCGAGGCTGAGAGTTAGCTAGGTTGAGAGCCAATCCCACAAAATCATCATCTCCTTCATCAACAACTCGGTAGTCAAGTGACTGATAAAAGCTAATGGCGCGAGTGTTACTTCTAAAGCTCGATAGAGTGACTTGGCTTCGTTGCTCTTCCATGGCTCTCTTATGTATGAGAGTCATGACTTGCTTGCCAAGTGAGCGGCCTTGGTTTTGAGGGAAAATGATCAGCAGATGAATATGGAATGCGTTGTCATAAGGCTTAAAGCAGACTAGTCCTACTCTCTCATTTTCGCGATATATCCAATGAAACCAAGAGGGATGATAATCATTGATTAGGCGTTGATGCTGAAAGTCATCATCCCAACCGAAAACGTCATCTACGTGTATGAATATACCTTGTTTCACACACGTAAACAGTTCTTCGAATTCATGATTTGAAACGAGCTGGAATTGTATATTCTCTTCTTGTCTTGCCACAGTGTCCGCTTCCTTATCAAACGCCTTTGAATAAGCAAACAGTAACATAATTGAAGGCGCCGAATTAGCTTAGATTTGCGATGTGATGAAACCAAAAAGCCATGCGTGATGCATGGCTTAAAATAGAGTTTTGGCCTGATTTTTCTATACGATCTTAAGTGCGTGGTGGCGCGTGAGCTGTTTGTGTAGCGAGTCTTTTAGCGCCATGCGTTCAACTTTGAGGTTGTGCATGCTGTCGTCATCGATAGGGCTGCCAGAGATTTCTAGCTGACGGATGTCGTAGTCGAGTTGGTGGTATTTCTGCATGTCTGCTTTGAATTTTTCGTCGTCGTGGTTGAGCTGAACAATGTCTAATTTAAGATCTGGGAAATCTAAGATAAAGGCATGGTTTTCATTGAGCATTGGCACTTCCTCTCTAGTCGGATTATTAACAGTATAGAAGCAATTTATCGAAAGAAATGTGGCTCAAAACACAAAGCGAGAACAGGATCAAAAAAGGGCATTAACGTTCCATTGTGGATTCGCTGATGCCCTTTGTTATTTTCGTAATACTAAAAACTACTTCGCTTTCTTACCAGAGCGTTGCTGCTCTTTGTGTGCTAGCTTTTCTTTCTTACGTTGATCGATAAGGTGAGCGGCTTCGCCACCTACGTGGGTTTCGCCACGAGCATTCGACAGTTGAACTTGCTTTTCACGTTCGCGGAAACGGGCTTTCTGCTCATCGCTGTGCTTATCAATACACTTAGGGCAGCTTACGCCTTTCTCGAAGTGCTCAGAGGCTTTGTCTTCGTCAGTGATTGGCAGACGACACGCGTTACACACATCGTAACCGCTCTTTTCTAGCTGGTGGTTTACTGCAACACGACCATCAAATACGTAGCAGTCGCCTTCCCACATGCTCTCTTCTTCTGGTACTTCTTCTAGGTACTTAAGAATGCCGCCTTCAAGGTGGTAAACCTCATCAAAGCCTTGCTCTTTCATGTAGGCTGTTGATTTTTCGCAACGAATACCGCCAGTACAGAACATCGCGACTTTTTTGTGTTTCTTAGGATCGAGATTTTCTTCAACGTATTGAGGGAATTCACGGAAGGTTTCTGTGTTTGGGTTTACAGCATTTTTGAATGTACCGATATCGACTTCGTAGTCGTTGCGAGTATCAACCAGAATCACATCAGGATCAGAAATCAGAGCGTTCCATTCGTTTGGTTTCACGTAAGTGCCGACAACGTGGCGTGGGTCGATACCCTCAACGCCCATGGTTACGATCTCTTTCTTAAGCTTAACCTTGGTGCGGTTGAATGGTTGTTCTTCGTTGAACGACTCTTTGTAAACAACATCAGCCAAACGAGAATCTTGTTTGAACCATTGAAGAAGAGCGTCGATAGATTCGCGCTTTCCTGCAACAGTGCCGTTGATGCCTTCGCTCGCAAGTAGCAAAGTACCACGGATTTGGTTAGCTTCTAACACGTCAGTGAGTGGCTGGCGAATTTCTTGGTAATCATCAAGTGCTACGAATTTATACAGAGCACATACAACATATTGAGACATGGTTTTTCCTTTCTGCGAGCTGGAACGTAAATCCAGAGCGGTTGCCTTTTATGATACATACTGAGTTTGATTTACTCAGGTTTGCCCATATTGGCTTATTAAAATCCGCCGCAGTATAACCAAGCCAAGGAAGGACAAAAACCAACCAAAAGTAGGGCTATTTAGCATTATTACCAGTGTGGTTTTAGATGTGTGGAGGTGGTAGCTATTTGATAAGCAGTTTTAGCTCAGATAAGTAGTGATATCTTGTTGTTGATTGAATATTTGGCTACGAACTTATGTTGTATCTCATTTCAATGAGCTGGTGTTCCCCGAAGATTTCTACTTCACGAATGAACTCAAAGCCAAACTTTTCATAGTAATTCTTTAGGTATTGATGGGCGTGGATTTCAATTACTTTAGCACCATGTTCAGAGGCATGTTTTAGAAGTGCCGTGACAATTTCAGATGCGATACCAGATCCTCGATAAGGCTGTAGAACAGCAACTCGCGCCATAGTTGAGTGTCCTGATTCATCAATGTGCAAGCGTGCAGTCGCGACTAAATTATCTTCATCGGTGATGAGTGCATGATGTGAGACAGGATCGAGCCCATCAAGATCCAATATCTGCGGTATGCCTTGTTCAACAACGAAGACTTGATGACGAATGGATTGTGCTTTCATTATCAATTCAGGGTTGTTACCAATCACCACTTCCATTTATTGCTCCATGTTGTCTAACTAATGCTTTGAAAATACTCTATTTGAGGGGCTGTTCGTTTGTGACTTGCCTTTAAACTAAGGCTTTTGAATAGCTACTTGCCTCTATATCAATGATCTCTACGGTCAGCGAAGCATTGGATAGTGGAAGAGTCAGTAATTGATCCAAAATGGACCTGGAGAGCATCGTTTTAATGCTCTCGTTACGCCCAGACAAAATACGCACAGAGACATGCACGAAGTCTTCTTTTACTTCACCAGTTTGGTAATGCTGGTAGGCAAGGCTGCGTACTTTGATGTCTTCTCCTGTTGGTGAGAACAACTGAGATTCCATCGCGCCGAGAAACACTTTCTGATTGAGTTGCTGACCATCAACAGTGGATGAGTGTTCGATAATACAATGAGGCAAAGTGATGTCCTTTCTGAGTTTTATAGCGACCTAAAATTAAGGCCAATGTGACTCTCTTGTTGAGAATGACATTGGCCCTTAATGCTGATTCGTTGCGGCTTTCTCGGCAACAAGCCGATCAGGCAATCACCAAAGCGGTCAGTATCGTCAGCGATTACGCTTGGTTCAGTACTTCCGCTAAGCGTTTCACCGCTTCCGTCAATTCTTCTGGGTTGGCGTTGGTGAAGTTTAAGCGCAGTGCAGCTTTAGCTTCATCAGCCTTTGGATAGAATACAGGGCTTGGTACTACCGCGACGCCATTCGATAGCAAAGTCTTAGCTAATTCGAAGGTATCGCACTCTGGGATCTCAACCCAAATGAACATCCCGCCATCGACGGCTTTTAACACACAATCTGCAGGCAGTTGTTTTTCTAGTTCTGAGAACAGCACCTCATAACGAGACTTGTACAGTGTGCGAATGTTTTCCATATGTACGTTGAAGTCTTCATGTTTTAGAAGGCCGACAAGCAGCGCTTGCATGGGTACACTTGAGTGCAAGTCAGCGCCTTGTTTCACTTTGATCAGTGGCTCAAGGTAGCTGCGTTTGCCTGTTACCGCGCCAATACGTAGGCCTGGCGATGCAATCTTAGAGAATGAACGAAGAACGATAGAGTTATCAGGGCAGAACGAAGAAACCAATGGCAGTTCCGTACCAGTGAAACGTAGCTCACGGTATGGAGCATCTTCAATGAAGGCTACGTTGTATTTGATACACAGCTCAGCCACTTTTTGACGAGTTTCTGTTGCCCAGCACACGCCGGTTGGGTTGTGGAAGTCAGGCACGGCATAGAACATTTTTGGCGCTTGCTCGGCAAAGCATGTTTCCAGTTCATCTAGGTTCGGGCCAAATTCAGTTTGAGACACGGTAGCGATGTTTGCTTGAACTAGGCCAAACACCTGCATCGCACCTAAGTAGCTTGGCGCTTCCATCACAACCACATCACCCGGGTCAACATACGCACGCGCAATCAAATCCAAACCTTGCTGAGAGCCAGTACAAATCATTGCCGTGTGTGACTCTGGCAATTGGTAGCTTTGTGTTAGGTGATCAAGCAACGGGCCATAACCTGCGGTCGAACCGTATTGGAAAACTTCAGGCATGTTCGCTAGGTTTTCTAGCGTAGGCTTCATTAAATCGATAGGGAATGTTTTCGCATCGGGTAAACCACCGGCCAACGAAATAACATTTGGATCGCTTGCGGCTGCTAAGATCTCTCGAATGTATGAAGATTGAATCTGTTGTAATGACTGTGCGATTTCCATGTGTTGTGTCTCGTCGTTTATCGTTTTTATTCTATCGCTTGATATTACACGGCAATTGTAAAAACTGGCGTGTCCGTTTATGCTCTTAAATATGTCCATTTATGCTATTTGAACGATGTCACGACAACACATATCCCGAATCAATGATGTTTTGTTCCATATTCACCAAGACATCAGTCAGCCTTTGTCGGCAAAAGCGCTCTCTGAGATTGCTGCGTATTCAGAGCAACACTTTCATCGCACGTTCAAAAGTGTGGTTGGGGAGTCGTTGCATCAATACATTCGACGCACTCGAATGGAGTATGCGGCCAATCAATTAATGTTCGATACCAGCTCGTCTGTGGTTGAGATCGCCCATAAATGTGGCTTTAGCTCTGTGTCTTCGTTTAGCCGAGCATTTAAAGCGACCTTTAATATGTCGCCAGGAGAATGGCGTAAGCATGATTTACAGATTGCAGAAAAACCTTACCTGAAAGATCCCGAAGTGGCGGCAGGCTATTTGAATGTGTCGCAGCGGGAGTTACCGGAACCTAAAATTGTTGAAGTATCAGACCGAATGGCAGCTTATGTTCGACATACTGGCTATAACCGATCCATTCGTAATGCGTGGTTGATATTGAAAGCATGGGCGAACTCTGAACAGCGTGATTTTTCGAGTCAGTTCGGCTTGCATCACTCTAACCCTGCTTGGGTTGAAATGGATCAGTGTCGTTATGTCGCGTGCATCGCGATAGATGAGCCGATCAAGTATCGAGGTGTCGTGAACCAGATGGTGATTCCAGGCGGTTTGCATGCCGTATTTCGACTTAATGGTCGTTATGGTGAGCTGCTACCACAGATCAGTATGGTATTGGAAAAATGGTTACCGGCTTCTGGTTTCAAACAGCGCTCGACTCCTGCGTATGTGCATTATCATCGGAACCATTTTCTCAATAGTGATGAAGTGTTTGAGCTTGATTTCTACCTCCCTGTGAGTTTTTACTGAGCCTTTATCAGGCTAACTAATGAATTGGCTCGGTAATTGGTTTTGTTGTTTTTTTTCGAGCGTGGCTTTACTCATTTGTTGTGGCTAATTTGCTCACTCAATGGCTGAAAGGCATCTTATGTTGGTGATGTAATGAAGAGAAAGCTTGTTGATAATTTACCTCAGTAATTGATGACAACGTACGGATTAAGCGATAGCATCCCGTTCTAATTGCAAATAATTCTTAATATCACTCGCTAGAATATATGACCATTACCCATAAAGATTATCTTAAAATCGCCTTCCCCTTCATCATCTCTACGGTGACACAGCCTTTGTTAGGTGCGGTGGATACTGCTGTTATCGGCCAACTTGGCATTGCTGAATTGATTGGTGGCGTGGCGATCGGCACCATCATTATGAACACCATGTATTGGCTGTTTGGTTTTTTCCGTGTTAGTACCACGGGACAAAGTGCGATGGCACTGGGCAAAGGGAATCGTTCTGATTTAGCGGGCAGCTTGATGCGCCCGTTCGTATTGTCTGGTTTGGTGGGTTTGATCTTTATCTTGATACAACCGCTAATCTGGCAAGGCGCGATGTGGGTGATAGAACCTGAAGCGAAAGTGGCTGAGCACGCGCATATCTACTTCAGTATTTTGATTTATGGTGCACCTTTTGTACTGCTCAACTACACCATTATTGGTTGGTTAATGGGGCAGGCGAAAGCCAAAGAAGTTCTTTATACACAAGTGTTTGGTAACGTGTTGAACATTGTATTGGATGCGGTGTTTGTACTTTATTTCGACTTGGGTGTTGCGGGTGTGGCCTACGCAAGTTTGATTGCACAAGTCACTACTTTCGCTATTGGTATGACACTGGTGATTAAGACCAGCAATATCTCGATCTCTGAGTTCCTACAAGGTTCGAAGATGACTAAGAAAGACCTATCGACAATCATCTCTTCAAATACCGACCTCTTACTTCGTACCATCTGTATTTTAGTTTTCTTCAACATGATGGCGCGTACTGGTTCTAAACTGGGTGCCGATGTTCTGGCTGCTAACGCGATCTTGATGCAGGTGACCTTCATTGTCAGTTACATGTTTGACGGCATTGCCAATGCATCGAGTGTGTTCGCGGGTAAAGCGGTAGGTCAGAAAAACCCTTCAATGTTGGATCGTGTATTAAGACTTAACTTCCAATGGACGGCGAGTTTTATTGTCGTACTGACCTTCCTCACCTTGGTATTCAAAGACAGCATTGTCTTCTTGTTTACCGATATCCCAACGCTTGTCGCTCTATATCAAGAGATGGCTCCGTGGTTGATTGTGTTCCCGCTGGTGTCTGGCTTTGGATTAACGGTTTACGGCATCTTTACCGGAACGGGTACCACGCGTCCGGTTAGGGACTCTAGCATCGCTACTTTGTTGGTTTTCTTAGCGGTACAGGCATTATCAATCGATATGTGGGGCAATCATGGTTTGTGGTTGGCGTTTACCTTGTTTTATCTTGGACGTATTGCCTTCTTGTATCCGTTCATCGCACAAGTTAAGCAGAAGTGCCTTCCAACAGAAGGTGCATCCGCGGCGTGTCATTAGGTTAGAAACACAATCGTTATTGCCAGTACTTTTGAAAGCGCCTGACAGCATTATGCTAAGGGCGCTTTTTCTATCTAATGACCTAGTAAAAATGGTCAATCAAACAGCAAATAAAATGCGATACGGTTCAATGTTCGCTTTTCATCATGTAGGCTTAATGATAGGGTTGTTATGTTATAACATCCATTTATGAGTATCTGCGTGAACACCCCACTTCTGTCTGTTGACCAATTAACGATCAAAACCTCTTCGAGAACACTTTTTCAAGATATTCATTTCGATGTATATCGAGGAGAGCTGTTGGCGATCATGGGTCCATCAGGCATTGGTAAGTCGATGCTTTCACGCGCGATTGCGGGTTTTCTGCCAGAGACGGTTGAAGTTGAAGGCCATATTTCTCTTTCTGGCGATGCCGTGTGTGGCTTGCCTATGTTGCAAAGAACCGCAGCACAGCGCCCCGCAGTTATCTTTCAAGATGCGCTTCAAGCATTAAATCCTCTGGTTTCCATTGAAGGTCAACTCAGTTTGGCATTGACGGGGACGCGCACTAAGCTTAAATCACAAGACAAGATCAAACTCACTGAATTGTTAATGCAGCTTGGATTTCCTAACCCTGAAACTATATTGCCGTTATATCCGAGCCAAATTTCGGGAGGGCAACGCCAACGGATTTGTATTGCGATTGGCTTGCTGAGTAACGCCGATCTCATCATCGCCGATGAACCAACCAGCGCGTTAGATCCGGTGACAGAGCAAGAGATACTTAAGCTGATTCGAGACAATGTTAAACAGCGACAAATCGGTGGCTTGTTGATTACTCATGACCTGCACAGCGCATTAGCGTGTGACAAATTGTTGGTCATCGATGATGGTGGAGTGGTGGCTTACGGCGCACCAAAACATGCGCTTGAATCAAGTTCTCACGCTTTCTGTTGTTCATTGAGAGACTTAATCGAATGAGCTCGACCTTACCACTAAATTCAGAAGTCTCGTCGTTAATGCCAGTGATAGATTCAGAAACACAAACACCGATCGAGATTAAGTTCCAAAATGTCGGGGTTCATTATTACTCAGTGCCAAGTTGGTTGGGGGGTAAGGCGTTCAAAGCGCTACAGAACATCGACCTCAATGTTGAAGACAAAAGCTTAGCCATTGTTGGCCGTTCTGGTGCCGGAAAATCGACACTGTTCGAGCTGTTATTTGGCCTAAAATCACCGACTGTTGGCCGAATCAGCCTATTTGGCCATTCGCTGCCGATTCGCAATAGCAAAACGCAAGCAACGGTGTGTCGCTTGATCCAGTTGGTACCACAAGAGCCTCATACCAGTCTCAACCCTTACTATACCGTTCGACAGATCTTAGCCGAACCGCTAAGCAACTTAGACGTTTCTGGTAATCATGAAAGCATTATTGAAGAGACGCTATTGGACGTGGGCTTACCTGCCACTTTGTTATCACTGAAACCGAATCAACTTTCTACAGGCCAAGCTCAACGTGTGGCTATCGCTCGGGCTCTTGTCGTTAGACCCGCAGTGTTGGTGGCCGATGAGCCGACTGCCAGCCTTGACCCTGTGAACCGTCAAAGGTTGCTGGATTTACTTAACTCACTGAAGAATAAGCGCGACATGCGAATCGTTTTGGTGACGCATGATCTCGGTGCGGCAAAGGCGCTTTGTGAAGAAATTCTGGTTCTTGACCATGGCGAGATGGTGGAGCATGGACCGACACCTCAAGTGATGAGCACGCCTGCTCACCCTGCGACTCAGTTGCTGATTCAATCTCAGCCACTTTCGAAATCTACTTGTTAACACAACCTTATTTATTACGAAATACTGCTTATTAACGAAATACTGTTTATTAACGAAATACAGCTTACAGAGAAAAATAACTATGCGTTTTAATTCAATCAAACTGGCTTGCGCGCTTGCGTTGGCTCTGCCTTTGACGGGCTGTTTTGACTCTCAACCAGAGTCGAGCGATGCGGCGGTCAAATCTGAAATTCGTGTTGCGATGATGCAGCCACCAAGAACGGGCCTATCGCCACTTTCTGATGACGCGTTCAAACTATCACGTTGGAGCACGGCTGAAACGTTAGTGAACTTGAGCCCAACCTCAGAAGCAGAACCAATGCTAGCGACTGATTGGAAACATCTTGATCCACTGACTTGGCAGTTCACGATTCGCCAAGGCGTTAAATTCCACGATGGCTCTACATTAACCGCAGAATCGGTAGTGAACTCTTTGCAGAAAGCGCTTGAGGCTGCGCCTAAGCCACGCATTCTAGATGGTGTCGATCTAGAAGTGAAAGCGATGGACAACTACCGCGTAGAGATCAAGACCAGCTTTGATGACCCTCTTTTACCAAGCCGTTTATCAAGCCCTCAATTAGCGATTCTTGCAGCAAGTGCTTACCAAGAAGATGGCCGCGTTAGCCCAATGGGTGCAGGTACGGGCCCGTTTGAGTTGACTGAAATTAACGGTACAACCAGCGCGAAGCTAAAACGTTTCGATGGCTACTGGGGTGAAAAAGCGCAAGTTGAATCTGTGATTGCAGAATACGTTCCTAACGGTTTTGCTCGTGCTGCAGCTTTAAGAACAGGCACGGCAGACATCGTTGAAGCAGTGCCCGTTTCACAAATCGCGACTATTGATCCGAACCTACTTTATGAAGTGGCAATGCCTCGTACTAATACGCTTTACCTGAACAACAAGTCAGGCGTATTTAGCGATATTGAACTGCGTAAGGTAGCGGCAGCTGCGGTGGACCGAGAGCAAATCGTGAATACCGTTTATGAGAACCACGCGGATATTGCACAAGGTCTATTAGGTCCTGCTCTTGCTTGGGCTGAACCAATTCGACCTGAAGGTCAGGCAGTAGACAAAACTCTAAAAGCGAACGGCGAAAGCATTGTTATCGGTACCTTTACCGATCGTGCAGAGCTTCCAGAAGTAGCAGCACTGCTTAAACAACAACTTGAAGCGGCTGGTTTTAACGTTGAGCTGGATATCCGTGAATACGCTCAGATTGAAAACGATGCACTGTCAGGCAAGTTTGATGCGTTCATCCTTTCTCGTGCAACGGTTCTAGATTCGGGTGACCCAGTGGCTTACATGATGAGTGACTTTGGTTGTAAGGGTTCATTCAACCTTGGTCAATTCTGCTCTCAAGAAGTCGACCAAGCGCTGGCTCATGCTGATTTGCAACCACTAGGTGCACTACGTCAGCAAGCGATCATCGAAGCCGAGCAAAAAATCCTCAATGACTTTGCTGCGATTCCATTGCTTCACGAATGTGTGATTCAAGGTGAAAGCGAGCGCGTGAGCAATGTGGTTCGTGACCCAAGTGAGCGTCGTTTAGTTGACCAAGCTACACAGATCAAACAAGTGAAATAGGCTAACTAAATAGATGTTATCTGCTGAAACTCTGCGTCGAACCTTATTTATCTTGACGCCTTGGCTATCAAGAATTGCCTCACTGATTGTGGTGGTGATTCTTGTTGGCTTGATGCCTGACATTGCAGGCATCGACCCAAGCCAATCCATTCTGCGTGCGAGGGCGGGGCAACAACACCTGCTTACGCCTGAAGCTTTAGCAGCGGTACGCGCTGATCTTCAGCTTGACCGTTCGGCAAGCGAGCGCCTGATTGACTGGGTAGGAAGTGCTTTTTTGGGTGATCTAGGGAAATCATGGATTGATGGTTCTTCGGTTGCACTAGGCATTCAGAAGACAGCGTCGACGTCTCTGTTTCTGATGTCGAGCGCACTTGTGATGACTTTCGTGCTGTGCGGTGCAGGCTTGCTTGCTACTTTGCGCAGTTGGAAGAAGGGCAAACTAGGGCAGAGTTACAGCAGTTTAAGCACCGTATTAATATCCTTGCCAGAGTACGTGATGGCCTCGGTATTAATACTGGTGTTCTCAATCTGGTTAGGTTGGCTACCACCGTATGGTTGGCAAGGCTGGCAAGACATTTGGTTACCGAGTTTAGCACTCGCACTGCCTGCCAGTGGCCTATTTAGTCGTCTACTCAGAGACAGTTTACAACGCGTTTTAAATGAACCTTGGGTGATCACTTGGCTCAGTGCCAACGTTCACTCCAACCAAATTATTCGCTTTGCGCTGAAAAGAGCGCTGAGCAGCTTGATCCCACAAATCGCGATGATCGTGATTGGTTTGACTGGTGGTGCGGTCGCGGTTGAGCTTATCTTCTCGATTCCGGGTATCGGACGCATGATTCTAGGCGCAGCTAAGGCGCAAGATTTACCAATGTTGCAGGGCGGCTTATTGGTATTGCTGCTATTTTCAATTGCCGTGAGTAGCATGAGCTTGTTTGTTCAACAGCTGATTCTTGGTCACAGCCTGAAAAGCGGTAAGCTCATTAGCAGCCACTCTTCGTTTTGTTTTACGCAAAGCCGCACCAAGCGTGCTGTTGCTTTTTCAATATTCTCATTCCTGATTGCTATCGTGGTTTGGGCTGCATTTCGTGACCCATACACCAGTCAATTTTCTCGTTTAGCAGATCCAAGTTGGCAAGCACCATTGGGTGCGGATGGCATTGGCCGAGATCTGTTAGCGAGAATCGGTTCCGGTATGGTCGCGACCTTCCAAGCCGGTATCTTGGCAACGTTTTTGAGTTTGGCGACAGGCATCATCATGGGCTTCAATACCCGCTTTAGCCAAGGTCTTATCGAGATCACTAAAGGTATTCCTTACATCATTGCTGGCCTGTTGGTTGCTGGCTTAACGGGCATGAATCCGAACAGCGCATTAATCGCGATTGTATTGGTGTCGTGGGCGCCGTTAGCCGCCCACTGCTCAAGCTTGATCGTAGAAGCCAAGGCTCAACCATATACGCACCTCGCGCCATTGTGGGGAACTAGCAAGCTTCGAATCTTCCGCTTCTACTTGCTTCCTTATGTATTGCCACCTTTGCTAAGGCACGCGATGTTGAGGCTGCCAGTAATCACATTGAGCCTGACCTCGCTTAGCTTCATCGGCTTAGGTGCGAAACCGCCTGCACCGGAATGGGGTTTGATGATTGCAGAAAACTTGCCCTACATTGAACGCGCGCCATTGGCAGTCATGGGGCCAATCGTTGGGCTGATTCTGTTAGGTGCGGCAATTAACATGATGTTTGATGATTAACGAAAAAGTGCAGGTTGCTTAAGTTATCGATGAGCTATTCGATTGAGTGTTCGATTTGCTTTTTATGTTGTAACCTTGAGCCTGTTTTTTAGAATTGGCTTTCGGATCGGTTGTCGATCGGTTTTTAGCTTAGTTAAATGTTCAGCGTTAAGGATTCAACATGTATCTCGTTTTGTATTGCCACAATATTGGTATGACCGACTTTTCCTTCTTTGAAACAGAAGATTTCGATAAAGAAGAGGGCTATATCGTGCGAGGTAAGTGGCCGAACGAGAAAGCGTTTCGTGATTACTTAACCAAAGAGTTTGGTGACATGAGCGAATTTCAAGTGATCGACTTAATCGCCAAAGGTGCAGAAGCAGAACACTACTCGCCAGAAGAGTTGATACACCTAGCTCAGTAGCCGTTAGCTCATCAAGATCTAGCTCGGTAATACGTTTTAAATCGAATAAAGAAATGGCAGCCTGATTGGGCTGCCATTTTTCGTTGTAGGTTTAAGCTAATTGCTCGATACCTTAAGTGGGGAGGCTCCGCTATTGCGCGACTTCGTCCACCAAGTACAAGATTGATTGATACGGAATGCCACTGTGATGTGACAAACCGATCTCACAGGTTCGACTGTTACTGAACCCACGAGTACAGTTGCTCGGCACTTGCTCTTTGAGTGGGTGTACCGCCGCTTCATTCAGCTCTGGAGTGGTAAAACCTTTATCACCCGCCCAACCACAGCATTGAATATGTTCAGGAACGATGACCTCTTCGGTACAGGCTTTAGCAAGGCTCAACATCGCGCCTTCCAAACCCATTCGACGAGAGCTACAAGTCACATGCAGCATCACGGTTTCTTGCAGCGGCTCAAGTGTCAGGTGCTCAAGCAAGTATTGATTCACAAACCCTGTTGGCTCTAGTACCTCTAACGGTTTGGTGAACTGTTCAATACTGCGTTTAGCACATGGGCTAGTATCCATTAAGACTGGGTATTCACCCTGACGACTGGCTTGCCACAACACTTCTTCGAGCTGTTGCGCTTTAGATTGGGCTAAATCGGTCATTCCTTTGCTGTCGTAAGGCATGCCACAACATTGGTCATCTAGCTTCTTCGGAAGAATCACCTCAAATCCGGCTTTGTTAAGCAAAGACATGGTCACTTCCGTTAGAGGACGTTGGTCGCCCGCATCACTCTGTTGTCCCATGGTGCGACTGGCACAGGAAGGGAGGTAAACCACCTTCTTATGATTGCTTGAGGATTCTGCCGTCACTGGTGATGAGACTAGCGAGTGGCTATTGGATTGTGGCATCTCAGGCATCCAAACGGGTGTCGCGCCTTTGGTGATAGAGCGCAAGCCGTTGGTTAGCTTGCCGACAGTATTTGCGCCTAATACTTTGCTCGCCACTTGGTTGGTTTTGAGGCCAGCTTTAGTCAGTTTTGTTGTGGTCGAGAAATGATCCGCTGTCCACTTAGCGATGGGCGTAAATTTCTCGTATTTGGCAATACGAAGCTTCTTGATCAAATCGCCGGTGTTGATTCCCACTGGACAACGTTCGGCACACAGGCCTGTCGCCGCGCAGGTATCAATGCCTTGGTATTCGAAGGTTTTCTCTAGCTCACTTGCTTCTATCTCTTCGCCCGCAGCTCGGCGGCGTTGTAGTTCTCGGTACAGAACAATGCGTTGGCGTGGTGATAGAGTCAGCGTACGAGACGGACAAACAGGTTCACAGAAGCCACATTCAATACAGCGGTCGACAAGGTCGTCAGCAGCAGGCATTGGCTTCAAATTGGTGATGTGTGAATTTGGATTGTCGTTGATGATAACGCCGGGGTTGAGCAGTCTTTCTGGGTCAAACAGCGCTTTGATCTGTTGCATCAAGGCATAGCCATCTTTGCCCCATTCTAGCTCCACATAAGGTGCCATGTTACGACCAGTACCATGCTCTGCTTTCAGAGAACCTTGGTATTTCACCGCAACCAGTTCGGCAACGTCATCCATGAAACCGCCGTAGCGGTCGATTTCTGTTTGGCTGTCGAAGCCTTGAGTAAATACAAAGTGCAGGTTGCCTTCGAGGGCGTGACCGAAAATGATCGCTTCGCTGTAATCGTATTTGTCGAACAGTTCTTGTAGCTCTCGAATGCCGTTAGCGAGGTTTTCGACAGGGAAAGCTACGTCTTCAATGATAACGGTTGTGCCGACTTCACGCACGGCGCCAACTGCTGGGAACATGCCTTTTCGAATGCCCCATAGGGTTGCGACTGTCTTTGGATCAGAAGTGAAAGGCACTGATTCAACAATAGTGTACTCAGTCAATGCACCCAAAATTGATTTACATTGTAAATCTAAGTCCGGCTGGGAGCTGGCGTGTGATTCAACTAAAATTGCCGCCGCTTCTAAATCTAAGCTCGGCATAAACGCAGGCATGCCCGGTTTATCCGCTACTGAACGCAGTGCTCTGCCATCCATCAATTCCACCGCAGCAACCGGCGTTTTTGATAGCGTAGTAACGGCTTTACTGGCTTGTTCGATGTCGGCAAACACTAACAGAGCCGAAGCTTTGTTCGGATGTTCGATAACCGTGTTGTAGGTAATCTCAGCAATGAAACCTAGTGTGCCTTCTGAGCCAATCATCAGGTGTTTGATGATCTCAATTGGATCGTGGTAATCGACCAAGGCATTCAGAGCGTAGCCAGTGGTGTTTTTGAGGCGGTACTTGTGGCGGATTCTGTCTGCGAGTTCTTGGTTTGAAGCTGTCTGTTGATGTAATTCGACAATGCCTTCAAACAGAGCTTTGTGTGATTGCTTGAATGCCTCAACACTTGCGTTGTCAGCCGTATCAAGCAGGGAGCCATCACTCAATACGATTTTCATGCTCTCAACGGTGCGATACGAGTTTTGCGCAGTACCACAACACATGCCGCTGGCGTTATTCGCCGCGATGCCACCGATTTTACAGGTATTGATTGAAGCTGGATCTGGGCCGATTTTACGCTGGAAAGGGGCAAGGTATTTATTAGCATCAGCGCCAATTACACCCGGTTGAAGGATGATCTGATTGCCGTTATCGACAATTTCGTGGCCACGCCAGTCATCGGTCAGTGTGATGAGTACCGAGTCTGAAACCGCTTGTCCTGACAGGCTGGTGCCTGCGGCGCGGAAGGTAAAATGAATACCGAGTTCACGGCAGCTTTGAATGGTGAATATGACTTCGTCTAAGTTCTTGAGCCTTAGAACCATTTTCGGCACCAAGCGATAAAAACTCGCATCGGTGCCGTAAGCCAAGCGCTTTGCCTCTTGAGTGACAATGCGTTCTGTTTCTATTCTTTGAGCCAGTATCGCTTCAAGCTGCTGATAAGCTTGTGCGTCTACTACTCGCTCATGGGATGTGTTTGTCTCCATCTTTGCTTCCTTGTGCTTCTTATTTGGCACTGATTTGTTTTTTATATTATTTTCCAGTGCTTAAACGGTGTCACAACGGCAGTGGAATTGCTGTGACACCGATTGAACTTCAGTCTAAGTAGACCAAAGCATTAGTCCGAATCCGAACCTAAATCGTTGAAGTTTAATCTAGCCCCACCAGAGAATCACGAGTTAAGTCTTTGATTGTCTTGGCGCCAGTTAGAGTCATCGCAACGCGCATCTCTTTGTCGTAAAGGTCGAGTAGGTTCTCAACGCCTGCTTGTCCTTGCGCTGCTAACGCGTAAACGAAAGAGCGACCAAGCAAGGTGCAGTCTGCGCCCATCGCCATCATGCGAACCACATCTAAGCCAGTACGAATGCCAGAGTCGACCAGAATCTTGGTGTCGCCTTTTACCGCGTCTGCAATTGCAGGCAGTGCTTTAGCACTTGATAGAACACCATCTAGCTGACGACCACCGTGGTTTGAAACTACGATACCGTCTGCGCCAAATCTCACGGCGTCTTTTGCATCTTCTTCATCAAGAATGCCTTTGATGACCATTGGGCCATCCCAGAAATCACGGATCCACTCTAGGTCTTTCCATGAAATCGACGGGTCGAAGTTGTCACCCAACCAACCGATGTAGTCTTCCAGTTTGGTTGGAGAACCTCGGTAAGTAGAGATATTGCCAAGGTCGTGCGGTTTACCAAGTAGGCCAACATCAACTGCCCAGCTAGGATGACGCATAGATTGGAATACACGACGTATTGCTGCATTTGGACCGCTCATTCCTGAGTGCATGTCACGGTAGCGAGCGCCAGGTACAGGCATGTCTACCGTAAATACCAGCGTTGTTACGCCTGCCGCTTTGGCACGTTCCAATACGTTCTTCATGAAGCCACGATCTTTTAGCACGTAAAGTTGGAACCACATTGGGCGCTCAATCTTAGGTGCGACTTCTTCAATCGGGCATACCGACACGGTCGACATCGTAAAAGGGATGCCTTTGTTGTCTGCGGCTTTTGCTGCTTGTACTTCACCACGTCGTGCATACATGCCTGTTAGGCCAACCGGAGCTAATGCAATCGGCATGGCCAGCTTTTCGCCAAACAACTCGGTTTCTAAATTTAGGTCTGACATGTCATTGAGGACACGTTGCTTGAGCGCGATCTCTGCAAGATCGGCGGTGTTGCGGCGTAGGGTATGTTCTCCGTAAGAACCGCCGTCAATGTAGTGGAAAAGAAACGGTGGTAATTTCGCTTTTGCTGCGGTGCGGTAATCAGTCGATGCGGATATGATCATAATTTCAGTCCTAAATTCTTGGGATGTTGCCCTTCTATGAGAGCTTGGCTTGGGCTGCTTTAATTCTTGAAAAGTAAGTGTTTGTTGTTTCTTAATCGGTGAAGCAACTCATCGATAAATAAAATAACCAGTGAAGCAATTAATCTATGAAGCAATTAACCTGTGAAGCAAATAAACAGTGAAACAGTTAAGCAATAAAATGGCGTTAATACCCGGGGTGTTGATGTGTTTTAGTATCCATTCCGAAACTCATCAACTGTCTTATTAGACGGTGTTGCAGTCGGGGAATTGAGTATTAACGCCAAGTGCTTTTGTAACGACTTATGGTTTACATAAGTGCGTCTGTCATTTTGAAGCCGTAGATAACCACTAGGCCGATGATTCCTGTCATCACCAAGTAGTAGAACGTTGGGATGATAGTCTTACGTAGTGTTGCGCCTTCGCGTCCTAATAAGCCTACGGTCGCCGATGCGGCTACCACGTTGTGAATCGCAATCATGTTACCTGCTGCAGCACCAACGGCTTGCAGAGCAACAACCACAGCACTAGAGATAGACAGTGTTTGTGCTACTTCGAATTGGAACTGGCTGAACATCATGTTTGAAACGGTGTTCGAACCTGCAATGAAGGCACCTAACGCACCCACCGTGGCACTTAACGCTGGGAATGCGCCGCCGACTAGGTCAGCTGCAAAGTTTGCAGTGGTTACTGGCATACTTGCTAAATCAGCGCCGTTCACGCCAGAATTAATGAAGATACGAACCATTGGGATAGTGAACACCAACACAAAGCCAGCGCCTATCAGAGTTTTGCTCGACTCACCAAAGGCTTTAGCCAGTGGAGCTGCACTGCGAGATTGCATTAGAACCGCAACCAACGCGACGAAGACTAAGATGCCGCCTGGTAGATACAGAGGTTGAATCGCTGTGCTTACACCGGTCTCGCCAAGGATGTTGCTGAAAGAAAGGCTAACGCTCTTAAGTAGGCCTTTGAACTCAGGGCTCACACGGCTAGCAACTAGAGTGACAGCGAGCAGCACGTAAGGTGCCCATGCCATCGCCATGCTCATTTTCTTATGACCTTGCTTACTGTTTGAATGAGTGTCATCTAGATCGATTTTCAAAGAGCCTAGCCATTCTGCTGGCCACTTATCTTCGCTTTCGAAGTCCCATTTTGATTTAGGTACTAGGAAGCCGCGTTTTGCTGCTGTTACAACAATCGCAAGGCCAACCAAACCACCAATCAGTGATGGGAACTCAGCACCTAGGAAAACACCCGTTAGTGCGTAGGGAATAGTGAAAGCAGCACCGGCGAACAGTGCGAACGGCAGGATATCAAGACCTTCAGTCCAGCTTTTGTTCTTACCGAAGAAGCGAGTCAGCATCATCGCCATCAAGACAGGAATCATCACACCAACGCAGGCGTGGATGATTGCAACACTTGATGTGATCTGTTGTAGGTAAGCATCCCATGTTGAACCATTGGCAATCAGGCTTTCACCAATGTTGTGCGTATCCAAACCTTTGTTTACGCCAACAATGATAGGTGTACCCACCGCGCCGAATGATACTGGCGTAGATTGAATCATCATGCCCATCAGTACAGCGGCTAATGCTGGGAAGCCGATGGCAACCAACAATGGAGCGGCGATTGCAGCGGGTGTGCCGAAGCCAGATGCACCTTCAATGAATGAACCAAAACACCAAGCGATGATGATCGCTTGTACACGACGGTCTGCTGATATGTCAGTAAAGCCGTTGCGGATGGTGGTGATAGCTCCGGTGTGTTTCAAAGTGTTTAATAAGAAGATGGCGCCAAACACAATCCAGAGAACCGACACGGTAATGCCGAAGCCTTGGAATACTGAAGCCAGCACGCGAGTGCTAGACATATCCCATGCGAATAGGGCGATAGCAACGGTTAACGCAAATGCCACGGGCATCGCTTTTTTTGCAGGCCAGTTAAGGCCAACCAGCAGAATCGCTGCAACAACTATTGGCGAAAAGGCCAATAATGCTAGTAGAGTTTCACTCATGGGTACTTCCTCGTACTTGTTTTCAAACGTTCATGTTTGAAGTGAATAACACGTCATTAGTTTTGTAGGTGTAATCTGAATCTCGAGGATTCAATTGTTGTAATTAGAGTCGCTTTATTTGTAACCGATGTGATTGCAAAAGCTGTTTTTGTAATTGTTTTGTTAATTTGGCGTGAATTTACCCCTTTATTTTTTATTGATATAGGGAAATAATGAAAATAATTAATTCCAAAATTGGCATAATCAAATGCGAGCAGACGATTTGATCCTGTTTTCACAGGTAGTAGAGCTGGGCAGTTTTAGTAAGGTGGCAGAGCAAAATAACCTTACAAATTCGGTAGTTAGTAAGAGAATTGCGCGTTTGGAAGAAGAGATTGGCGTGCAGCTATTATATCGAACCACGCGTAAATTGACGCTTACCGAGGCGGGTAAGGCAATGTTACACGGAGCCAAAAATGTGAAGCAGGCGGCTCAAGAGGCTATGGACGCAGTTTCAGGCTTTGGTGAAAATGTTAGTGGTCATATCAAAATGTCAGTGCCTACTATCTCCGGAGATTTGATTCTGGCAGATGCTGTTGCCGAGTTTTGTAATATGCACCCAGGTTTAACGGTTGATATGTCACTTAACAATCGCTTTGTGGATCTGGTCGATGATGGCCTCGACTTAGTGATTCGAACCGGCTACTTGGAAGACTCCAGCTTAATTGCCCGTCATATCTTGGACTCTCAATGGGTGGTATGTGCTTCTCCGTCTTATATCGCCAAGAATGGTAAGCCGATGCAGCCCAAGGATTTGGTTGAGCACAATTGTCTGCAATACGCTTATCAAACAACGGGTGCCAGTGAGTGGCAATTTCTGCATAGTAAAGATGGCTTTACTGATAACGATAAATACATAGTGCGCGTCTCGGGCTCTTTTTCTACCGATAATGCGACGGCATTACGAAAAGCCGCTTTGGGCGGTCATGGGGTCGCGTATGTACCGCGCTGTCTGGTTTATCACGACATTCGCAACGGCCAGCTGGTGGATATCTTCCCTGATTTAGTCGGCAAGAAGCTCGGTATTTATGCGGTGTACCCCTTTACGCGCCAGCCACCGAACAAGATTAAGTTATTGATTGAACACATCAGAACACGTTACCTGACGATTTCACATTATTTTTAATAAGGATCACGATGAGCTATTTAAAAGAGTATCAATATCCAGTCACCAACAAACAGATCGTCAGCGATGACTATTTTGATCACATAGTTGAAGACCCTTATCGCTGGTTAGAAGACGACAGAAGCGACGAAACCGCGCAGTGGGTGGCGAGCCAAAATGAGGTCACGTTCGATTACCTTGCTCAAATTCCGTATCGCGCTGAACTGCGAGAGCGATTAGCGAAAGCGCAAGACTACAAAAAGAGCTCGCAGCCGTTTGTTCGAGGTGAGTACACCTATTTCTATAAGAACGATGGCCTGCAGAATCACAGCATTCTCTATCGTCACAAAGAAGGGCAACAAGAAGAAATTTTCCTAGATCCGAACACTTTCTCGGAAGATGGCACCACATCACTGGGTTCGGTGTCGTTTTCTAAAGATTACAGCCTAGTGGCGTACAGTATTTCAGAGGGTGGTAGCGACTGGCGCAAGATTTTTGTTATCGATACCGAGACTAAACAGCAGCTTGAAGTCGAAATCACCGATGCGAAGTTCACCGGCATTTCTTGGTTGGGTAATCGTGGCTTTTATTACTCTAGTTACGACAAGCCAGACGGCAGCCAGCTTTCTGCACGTACCGAACAGCACAAACTTTACTTCCATGAGTTGGGTACAGAGCAAGCTAGCGACAAAGTGGTTTTTGGCGAGAACAACGCTGAGCAGCACCGCTATGTATCAGGCTATACCACCGAAGACGACCGTTACTTGATCATTCTAGGGCGAGAGTCGACATCGGGTAACAGACTGTTCTATATCGATTTAGGTTCAGAGGAACAATCGCTGAACACGCTGATTGATCATGTGGATAGCGACACTTATCTCATCGATAACCAAGATGAGACCTTCATTCTATACACCAATCTCGATGCGCCTAATGGCAAGGTCGTGAGCTTTGATACTAGCAGTCAACAGTGGCTCGATATCATTCCTGAAAAGCCACAGCCGTTAGATATCAGCACGGGTGGTGGTTACTTGTTTGCCCACTACATGGTCGATGTGGTGTCTAAGATTGAGCAGCTGGATTACCAAGGCAATCTGGTTCGTGAAATTCATTTACCTGGGCTAGGAACGGCTAGTGGTTTGGGTGGTAAAAAAGAGCAAACCCAGCTTCATTACACCTTTACCAACTATGTAACGTCGCCAACGATTTTCTCTTTTGATGTTGAATCTGGAAGCTCTGAAATCTACCAACGCTCTGAGTCTCCGTTTGAGCCGGATCAATTTGAGTCTAAACAAGTCTTCTATACCTCGAAGGATGGCACCAAGGTTCCGATGCTTATCTCTTACAAGAAGGGATTAGTGTTAGACGGCAATAATCCAACTATGTTGTACGCCTATGGTGGCTTTAACGTTAGCCTAACGCCTTCTTTCTCGGGCACGGTTGGCAGTTGGCTAGAACTGGGTGGCGTATATGCGGTGCCAAATCTGCGTGGCGGTGGTGAGTATGGTAAGGCGTGGCACAAAGCCGGAACTCAGCAGAAAAAGCAGAATGTCTTTGACGACTTCATTGCTGCTGCCGAGTTCTTAATCGCAGAAAACTACACCAGTAGCGATAAGTTGGCGATTCGCGGCGGCTCTAACGGAGGCTTGCTGGTAGGCGCTTGTATGACTCAAAGGCCAGAGCTTTTCCAAGTAGCTTTACCTGCGGTTGGTGTGTTGGACATGTTGCGTTACCACACATTCACGTCTGGTGAAGGCTGGGCGTACGACTACGGCACGTCAGCGCAGAATAAAGAGATGTTTGAATACCTGCTTGGTTATTCTCCGGTTCATAATGTGGTGCGCGGCGCGGATTACCCTGCGACATTGGTTACTACAGCCGATCACGATGATCGCGTGGTACCTGCTCACTCTTATAAATTCATTGCAGAGCTGCAAGATAAGCATGAAGGTGGCGTGCCAGTGATGATCCGTATTGACGTCAATGCAGGGCATGGGGCAGGTATGCCGCTGAGTAAAGCTATCGATCTTACTGCTGATATCTACGCATTTACCCTGTTCAATATGGGAATAGAGTCCCTAGATTCATTGTAGCGAATACTTGATTTTAGATAACTGGGTATTTAACTCAGACCAAAAAGCCTCAAAATCTGCCTTAGATTTTGAGGTTTTTCATATATATGAAAACCAATCAAATTCACACCTCGTTCTCTTTGCTTTTCGGCACCCTTTTACGTGATAGCCGCCACCATTACTGATGAAATGAAAGCGATTTCAAGCTGATATTTTACGCATTGTTCACTATAACCTGTTGATCTAAAGTCAGTAGTTTTAGTCATGGGTTTTCTAAAAGTTTCATGGCATTTAAGCTGATTTATCAGTGTGAACAGCGACCAACTTTTCAACTCTTTCATTGCTTAATATTTCCCTGTTCGATGAAAACTCAAAAAAATAATAGGGAAATACAATGCAAAAATTTAAGCTTTTGCCAATAACGGTCGCAGTGGCGGCATCGCTTGCTTCACTCTCTTCTTTTGCTGCTGATACTAATATCGAAGCATTAGAAAAACGAATCCAAGAGTTAGAATCTAAGGTTGTGGATATTGATTATGTCAACGATCAACAGCCTGCTGTCCTAACTGCAGAAACTAAGGTGCCAGAAGGCATCGTCTTCTCTGGTTATGCTCGTTACGGCGCTCACTACAAGAGCGGTGATGAGCGTTACGTAGACATCGGTACAACAGGTCGTTCTGTCGGTCGTTTGGGTAACGAAGCTAATGGTGGTGAGGTTCAGCTAGCTAAGCTTTTCCAAGCTGACAATGGTGCGATTTGGGACATCGTATTCATGGCTGACCACTGGGAAGCAGACGCTTGGGCTGACGACGGCGGCTTGAGCATGAAAAAAATGTACGCTGGTGTAACTAACGTATTTGAAAGCCAACCAGAACTTTACATGTGGGCTGGTCGCGACTTCCATCAACGTCCGCAACAAGGTTTGAATGATTACTTCTGGATGACACACGATGGTCAAGGCGCTGGCTTTAACAGCCTAGATTTCGGCGGCGCGAAGCTGGATATGGGCTTTGTAGGCCAAGTGAAAGGCGGCCTCGTCAATGATAATGGTCGATACGCTGTAACCGCGAAGCTACACAGTATTGACGCAGGTATTGGTAATCTGGATTTTTACGCGAACTACGGTTTTGCATCGAGCGAAGCGGATACGTCTACGACGACTGAGTACGTATACGATCCAGTGACAGATTCAATGCAGCCTGTCGTGACTCAAGGACAAAAAGTCAGTGATGAAACGGCCTACCTAGTAGGTGCAACATTAGGCTTGGGTGAGTCTAACAAGTTGGTTGTTAAGTACGGTGACGGTGCCGATTCATCGGTATATGACCTTAAAGGTGATTACCAGACTTTGTATGCAAGTGTTGAGGGTAGCTACGCTGCATCTGAACAGTTCATCATTGATTACTTAGTGTCTTACAAAGACAATTCTGGCTCAGACTTAGATCGTGAGAATACTGAATACGCTGGTATCGTTCGTCCACAGTACCAATGGGATGATGTTCACTCTACATGGTTAGAAGCTGGCTACGGCATGGTTGATTACGATGACGACGGTGAAGAGAATGCGTGGAAAGTCACTCTGTCTCAAAACGTTTCTCTAGGTGGCTTACCTTGGAGTCGTCCAATGCTTCGCTTCTACACAACTGTGGGTGATGTAGAAACGAAAGGCAACACAGTGAAGACAACCAATGTTGATACATTGTCGTTCGGCGCAATGTTTGAAGCTTGGTGGTAATCACAGGTATAGAAAGCGGTGCTCTTTGAATTTGGCATATTTTCAAGGAGCCATGCTTTCAAATATCTATGCTTGTTAAGAGCACGTAATACTGTCCATTTTAGCCCTAAAGGCAGATTGATTAGGGCACGTTTCAATTAACTCCATTCTTGGGCACATTTTTGTGCCCTTTTTTTCGCCACTAGATCAAGGAATAACGATGAGACTTTCTTCCATCGTGTCTCGAGTTTATTTAGGTTTCTTTACGCTGATAGTAATCATGCTGGGTAGCGCATGGTTGAGTATTAGCAGCAACAAGAACATAACCTCACACATCGAAACCATAACTCAACAAGCCACTCCTTTAATGCTCCAATCCTCCACGCTCACCATTCGTTTTTTGGACATTAATCGCAGCACTACTCCCTATTTATCCGCGAACTACATTGATGAGCTCGAACCGCTGAAACAAACCGTTTTGAGTAATATCGAGCAATATCAGCAGCAGTTAAATTGGTTTGATGGCAAGGCTGAATCGGGCTCACCACTTGAACCCATACTCCAAAATATTGAAGAAACGGGCGTTGCCACCATCAATAAGGTAGAGCAGTCCTTAAACTTATACGTCTCTTATTTGGATAGTAAAGATCTCGGTTCGATGGAGCAGGAACAATTTCAATCTGTGGTAGGACAACTCAATAACACCTTGGTGAATCAATTGGCGAGCGCAAGCTCAGATGCAACGCAAAAAGCGGTAGAAGCATTATTGGTTCAATTGAGTTTGATTGCTGCAGAAGCAAATGAAGCTTTCTCGCTGCAAACGTCATCGGAGGTTCGTGGTGTTGAGCGTCGTCTACAAAGTCGTAAAGAGCGATTCGAACAAGCTGTATCAGATTTGGATAATCTGGACTCATCTTTGTTACGCCGCAGTAAACAGTCTTTATCACTGCTCGCTTCACATGTATTTTCAGCGCAAGGATCTGTGTCAACGCATATGGAAACCGTGAAGCTACATGAGAGCATTGCTCAGCAAAGAGTGGAGATCGAACAGCTCATTGATGTGCAGTTAAGCCATTTTGATGAGCTTTCTATGTACGCGGAAGACACGGCTAAACGTTTATATAACGAGTCGATGGACTTCTCTCATCAAGCACTCTTGATGCAGGCCATCATTGCTATTGGGTCGGTTTTTATTGCGCTGCTAATCGGGCTGAACATTGCTAAAGGGATTCGCAAGCCAAGTAAATTACTGCAAAGTGCACTAGACCAAGTCGCCAAAAAAGACTTGAGCGTGATGGTTCAGTATCAAGCCAATAATGAATTTGGTTTGGTGAGCGATAAAGTCAATTTGGTGATCAGTCACCTGACCCAAATGATTGACAACATGCGCCACTCCTCAACACGTTTAAAGGAAGCTTCCCTTGAAAACCAAAGCACCAGCCGTTCTCTGAGTGAAGCGATGCAAGAACAAACCAATCAAACGGTGATGGTAGCGACAGCGATGGAACAAATTGAGTGCTCAGTGACGGAAATCACTCAGGCGGCCAATCAAACTCTAACGCTAGTGACCGACGCGGTATCCAGTTCCAGTGATGGGCAAAAGACCATGGATAAAAGCGTTGAATTGATGGGCAGCTTAGAAAATAAGCTGGCGGAATCAACGGCGACCATTGGTCAGCTTGAAAGCGAAAGCGCCAGTATTGGGTCCATTCTGGATGTGATATCTGGGATCTCTGAGCAAACCAATTTACTGGCGTTGAATGCGGCAATAGAAGCTGCGCGAGCTGGAGAGCAAGGGCGTGGTTTCTCTGTGGTTGCGGATGAGGTTCGCGTGTTAGCGGCCAAAACTAATGCTTCTACACAAGAGATACACAACAAGATCGAGCAGTTGCAAACTAGCTCTAAACTGGCGGTTGAACAGATCGATCAGTGCGTGGTGGGTATGGTTCAATGCGTAGAACAAACCGGCGAAGTGAATCACTCGATATCGACGGTGTCTGATCTGCTTAATGAGGTTGAGCAAAGGAGTCATCAAATCGCGACCGCGACGACAGAGCATCAAGTCGTTGCCTCTCAAGTCACTCAAAATATCAGTCAGATACACACCTTGGCTGAAGATAACTCGCAACGTTCCCAAGTGCTTTTTTCCCACGGTCAACAGCTTGAAACCATGTCGCAACAGCAATTCTCATTAACTCAAGAGTTTAAGTTAGCGGAATCATCTAATCACCAAGATTAGAGCCAGTTAATTTCTTCCATGATTTCACGCCCAGCCTTCCGCTGGGCGTTTTCGTATCTGGTTATTTGATGAAAAGGCTTTGAGCTAAAAATTACCGTGAAATGTTCTCATACAATTTCGAAAGACCATTGAAATAACAAGGTCACTTTCCCCGTGTATATTGCCGTCAGCTGCGGATTCATCATCAAATGACGTTTTCAAAAAATGGATTTAGGCGGACTTGTTTGACCTGACGAACAAGTAACCGAGCGCCATCTTGATAATATGAACAATAATCTCATGAAACTGTTTCATGGCGTGAAGTGAATCTGTAAGCGCTTTCATGATTTCCACAACTGGCCTTTTTAGCTCGAGGTTTAGTGTGATGACACTCACTTCAACCAAGACGCCTTTCTTTAATAATCGTTTTGTAAGCGGTTACAAGCTAATGAAGTATCGAGGTTCGAGTGGCAACAATTAAACACGTATCAGAACATGCAGGTGTGTCTCAGGCGACAGTGTCTAGGGTTATTAATGGCACTAGCAGAGTCAGTCATGACAAGAAATTAAAGGTTGAAAAAGCGATCAAAGAATTGGGTTATCGCCCGAACTCTATCGCTCAAGCCTTGGCTTCAAGTCGTACTGGTAGTGTGGGTGTTGTTGTTCCAGAACTTGGCGGTTCTTTCTATTCAGGCATTTTGCATTGCATAGAAGAAAACCTACGCCGCTTTGGTTACCACGCTGTGGTTACAGCGGGTTCGAATACTGAGCAAGGGCAACGTGAGTCTGTGGAGTTTCTGTTGGGGCGTCGTGTTGATGCTTTGATTCTTCATACTCAACTGCTCAGTGATGATTATTTAATTGAATTGGAAGAACAGGGGACCCCTGTGGTTTTAATTAACCGCTTCATCCCAGAAATGGCGATGAGTTGCATTGATATTGATAACGAAGTCGGGGGGCTACTCGCTACTCAATATCTTTTGCAAAAGGGACATACAGATATCGCGTGTATTACCGGGCCTTTAGATAAAGCAGATGCTAGGGGGCGTTTGCAGGGGTATCGAAAGGCCTTGGAAGAAGCGGGTGTGCCATACGATGAAGCATTAGTCTCGGAAGCGGGCTTTACTGAAGAGACGGGCATCAGTGCTATGAAGAAGCTGATTAATCGTAAGTGTCATTTCACAGCAGTATTTGCTTCGAATGACCACATGGCATTTGGCGCCTTCGAGGTGTTGCATCAAGAGGGACTGTCTGTTCCTAAAGATGTATCACTGGTGGGCTTCGATAACACCATCTTCGCGCGCTATCTGACCCCTAGTTTGACCACCATTAATTTCCCTATTGAAGAGATGAGCGTTGAAGCAGTACAGCTCACTCTACAGAAGCTAAAAAAAATAAAACATGACGTGAACTTTAAATTGCTGCCGACGTTGGTCACTAGAAACTCGGTATCGGATTTACCAGTTACCCTATAAAAATATTAAGGATAGAACATGAAATTTAAGACCTTAGCGCTTTCATGCGCGGTTGCTTTAGGATTAGGTACAACAGCTGCAAATGCAGCAGACAAAGAAATTCGTTTCGACGGTTTCCCTGATTTCGATAGCAGCCTGAAGGTATTACTGCCTGATTTCGAAAAGGAAACGGGGATTAAAGTTGATTACCTTATGAACAACCACGGTGACCACCACACGAAACTCACAACGAACCTTGCAACGGGCTCTGGTGCCGGTGATGTGATTGTTGTCGACGTTGAGAAAATTGGTCCATTTGTTGGCTCTGGCGGCCTAGTTAACCTGTCTGAAAACTACGGTGCAGATAAATACGAAGAACGATTCGCACCTTACGCATGGGCACAAGGCAAAGGCGCTGACGGCGATATGTATGGTATCCCTGTCGACCTAGGTCCAGGTGTTATGTACTACCGCACCGACGTATTCGAAAAAGCGGGCATTGATGTAGAAGAAGCAATCAAAGATTGGGATTCATACATAGCTGCTGGTGAAAAACTGAAAGAGCAAAACGTACAACTTATCGCTTCGGCAGCCGACGTGGCACAAGCGATCATCTTCACGACGGTTCCTGAAGGTGAAGGTCTGTACTTCGATAAAGATGGCAACCCAGTGGTGACATCTGAGCGTTTTGTTCATGCTTTTGAAGTAGCAAAAGAGATTCGCGACAAAGGCTTAGACGGCCGCATTTTGGCTTGGTCTAACGAATGGTACGAAGGCTTCCGCAACGGCACATTTGCAACTCAACTTTCTGGCGCTTGGCTTCTTGGTCACCTAAACAACTGGATTGCACCTGAAACTAAAGGTAAGTGGGCAGTAGAAAACCTACCTGATGGTATCTACGGCAGCTGGGGTGGTTCATTCCTTTCAATTCCAACTCAATCAGACAATCCAGATGAAGCTTGGGCGCTTATTGAATACATGACGACTGACCGTGAAGTACAGCTTAAGCACTTCGAAACGATTGCCGCTTTCCCTGCGAACATCACCACGTATGACGATGAGCTTTTCCAAGAAGAGATGGAGTTCCTCGGTGGACAAAAAGCCCGTCTTCTTTTTGCTGAAGTGGCGCAAAACATCAAACCCGTCTCTCCAGCACAAGGCGACCACGTTGCACGTTCTATTATCTTAGAGAACGCATTGATGGAAGTACTTGATGAAGGTAAGGACATCAAGACTGCGCTTAAAGAGGCAGAGCGTCTAATCAAGCGTCGCACGCGTAATCTTTAATTTGTTTTTACTTTAAGTAAGTGAGGAAGCGTGGATAACGCGCTTCCTTTTTAAGAGGTCGTTACTATGAATCATACAGCGAGCACAACGATAGAACCTGCGGACAAAAGCCTTTTTTCTCGTCTAAATTTGAAAGCGCTTACACCGTATGGATTTCTTCTGCCGTTTCTGATCATTTTTTCTGTATTTGGGATCTTCCCGCTGTTGTTCTCTGTTTACCTGTCGTTCCACGAGTGGAACCCGGTAAGAGGTATGGATGCGATGGAGTTCGTTGGTTTTGAGAACTATCACATTGCTTTAACGGACCCATGGCTATGGCGTTCATTGAAGAACACGCTTTGGCTAGCGATCACTTCAGGCGTGGCTCAGCACTTAGTCGCTATTCCAGTGGCTTACATGTTGGTTTCAATGGGTGACCGTATGCGTCACTGGCTAACATCGGCGTACTTTCTACCGTTCATTACATCAACGGTCGCAGCGTCACTGATTTTCTTCAATATGTATTCTCCTAACTCAGGAATTATTAACCAAACGCTGATGGCTCTGGCCGATAGCACGTTGTTTGGTTGGGCATTTGCTTGGGTTAACGATTTCCAACCAATCCGTTGGTTAGACGATGCCACTATGGTGAAGCCGTCTATCGCAATCATGGTTTTCTGGAAATACACCGGTTTTAACATCGTCCTTTACACCACAGGTTTAATGACGATTCCTAAAGACATCTTAGAAGCCGCACGTATGGATGGTGCCAATGCCTTCCGCCGCTTCTGGAACATTTCACTACCAATGATTCGTCCATTCATCTTCTTTGCTATCACGATGACCATCATCGGTAACCTGCAAATGTTTGAAGAACCGTTCGTACTAACACGTGGTACAGGTGGTACTGGCCAATCTGGTTTAACTATCTCGATGTACCTCTACAAAGTGGGTTGGGAATGGCTAGAAATGGGCACAGCATCTGCTATCTCGTGGTTACTGTTTGCACTCATCGCGACTTGTACATTGGTTCAATTTTTACTCTTCGGTAAGAAAGGCTTAGGGGAACATTAAGATGTCGACATCAATTAAGACAAATACCTCACCACTAAGTGGACTGATGCCAAGCGAACGCAGCATGTACATTCTGACTAAGATCTTGATGGTCATGTTAGGCATCTTACTGGTTGTTTCAGCGCTGATTACAGTCTTCCCATTTGTGTGGTCGGCACTGCTATCAACGCGTGACCGTTCTGAAATTTTCGGTACGGGCATTAGCTTTGCGATAGGCGATAGCCTGGCGATTAACTACGCCAAATTGCTTGAAATCATGCCGTTTTGGAAAGCGATGTTTAACTCGATTTACGTGGCTTTCTTAGGCACCACCATCTCGCTGCTGTTTTGTAGCATGGGTGGCTACGCGTTTGCTGTGTTTAAGTTCCGCGGTAAGAACGTGTTGTTCGGCATGCTGGTTGGCTCAATGGCGATTCCGCCTGTGCTTAGCTTGATCCCTTACTTCATGATCGTGAAATTCTTAGGCTTGTTGGATAACCACATGGCGGTATGGCTACCGTTCACCACCACACCATTTGGGATCTTTTTGATGCGTCAGCACGTGATTGCATCGATTCCAAAAGAGCTACTTGAAGCAGCGAAATTGGATGGTGCTGGTGAGTTCAGAACGTACTGGAGTGTGGTATTGCCACTGATGAAGCCTGCCTTAGCAACACTGGCTATCGTTCAGTTCGTTTTCTTCTGGAACATGTTTATGCAGCCTCTCGTGGTGCTTAACAACCCAGATAATTACGTGATTACACAGGCGCTACGAAGCGTTCAAGGCATTCCGAATACGCCATGGGGCGCGGTAATGCTAGGCACCACAATTTCTATTTTACCGCTCGTGATTACTTACCTGTTCGCATCGAAACAGATGATCAGTGGTTTAACGTCCGGCGCAGTCAAAGGTTAGGTTTAAGGGTTATAAAAATGAATAAATATCAACTTCCAAGTGATTCAAAGTTACGCAGTAAGGAATTTGTATTCGGTGTCGCGACATCTTCATACCAAATTGAAGGCGGCGTTGAAGAGGGCGGTCGTACACCGTCTATCTGGGACACTTTCTGCAAGACGCCGGGCAAGGTCGATAACGGCGACAATGGTGATGTGGCGTGTGACCACTACCACTTATGGCAACAAGATATCGAGATGATTCAAGGCTTAGGTGTTGATGCTTACCGCCTATCAATTGCATGGCCGCGTATCTTGCCGCAAGACGGTGTAGTGAACCAGCAAGGCCTAGAGTTTTACGGTCAGATCATCGACGAGTGTCATGCTCGTGGCATGAAAGTGTATGTGACTTTGTACCACTGGGATCTTCCGCAATACCTTGAAGATAAAGGCGGTTGGCTAAACCGTGAAACGTCTTACAAATTCGCAGAATACGCAGAAGTGGTGAGTAAGTACTTTGGCGATAACATTGACGTGTACACCACGCTCAATGAACCGTTTGTGTCTGCATTCCTGGGCTACCGCTGGGGCGAACACGCGCCAGGTATCAAGGGTGAAAAAGAGGGCTACCTAGCGTCTCACCATCTAATGTTGGCTCATGGTTTGGCAATGCCGATCCTTCGCAAGAATGCACCTCACGCGAAGCATGGTGTGGTATTCAACGCGACCCCGGCTTACCCGCTGACGCCACAAGATCAAGGGGCAGCCGACTACTGCGAAGCAGAGAACTACCACTGGTTCATTGACCCAGTATTGAAGGGCGAATACCCACAACTGGTCGTTGAGCGCCAAGCGATGAACATGCCGATGATTTTAGAAGGCGATCTAGACATCATCAGTGCACCGGTTGATTACATCGGTATTAACTACTACACACGCAATGTCGCTCGCTTCAACGAGAACGGGGATATTGAATCAGTAAAACAGACTGACGCTGAACATACTTACATCGGTTGGGAAATCAACCCACAAGGTCTAACCGATTTATTGGTAAGACTGGATGCTCGTTACGAAAATATGCCGCCTATCTACATCACTGAGAACGGTGCTGCAGGTAACGACGAGCGCGTAAACGGACAAGTGATGGATGAGCAACGAGTTCGTTATTTCCAAGGTCATATCGAAGCGGTGCATAACGCGGTTGAAGCGGGTGTGAAAGTCGATGGTTACTTCGCTTGGAGCCTGATGGATAACTTTGAGTGGGCATTCGGCTACTGCCAGCGTTTCGGCATTGTCCATGTTGACTACACCACCCAAGAAAGAACATTGAAACAGAGCGCAATTGCGTACCGAAACATGCTTCAAGAGCGCGCTGAGGAGAATAGATAATGGCTAAAGTAGAATTTAAGAATATCAAAAAATCATTCGGTGATGTTGAAGTCGTCAAAGAGTTTGATTTTACGGTTGAAGACGGTGAGTTCGTGGTTTTCCTTGGCCCATCTGGCTGTGGTAAATCGACAACGCTACGCATGCTTGCTGGCCTTGAAAGTATCAGTTCTGGTGACATCGTGGTTGGCGGCAAGTTGATGAATAAAGTCGACGCGAAAGACCGTGACTTAGCGATGGTATTCCAAAGCTACGCTCTGTACCCACATATGACGGTGTACGAGAACATCGCCTTTGCACTAAAACTGAAAGGTATGCCTAAAGCTGAAATCGACGTAGAAGTTCTAAAAGCGGCGAAAATGCTAGAGCTTGACCCGCTACTGAACCGTAAGCCAAAAGAGCTTTCTGGTGGTCAGCGTCAGCGTGTAGCAATGGGCCGCGCGATGGTTCGCACACCGAAAGTTTTCTTGTTTGATGAGCCGTTATCTAACCTAGATGCCAAACTGCGTGGCGTGATGCGTGAAGAGATCAAACACCTACACCGTGAACTAAAAACCACAACGATCTACGTAACCCACGATCAGATCGAAGCGATGACACTGGCGGATCGCATCGTGATCCTGAAAGACGGTTATGTTGCTCAAGTTGGTACTCCGACCGAGGTTTTCCAACGTCCTGCAAACAAGTTTGTCGCGCAATTCATTGGTAACCCGTCAATGAACATGTTGGAAGCAAAACTGATTGAAAAAGAAGGCGAGTACTTCGTTGAAATTGGCGATGTTCATATCCCACTGCCTGAGCGCTTTAAGTCTCTGGCGTCTAAGAACCTAGCGCTGCATTTTGGTGTTCGTCCAACAGACATTCACCTACGTGCTGAGCAAGTGGACCACGACCGCGTGCTGCCATTCCCTGTGAGAATCAAAGACAAGGAATTACTGGGCGCAAGCATTCTTTTGAAAACAGAAATTGGCGGTCAGCCGTTGATGGTTGAAACCCAAGCAGCTGAAGTGGATGTAAAAGATCTGACGCTTTACTTGGATTTGGATGCTTTCCACTTGTTCGATGCTCTGAGTGAGAACTCGCTAGCGAGCTGATTTGCAAGAGCCAGTTGATTTGCAAGGGCGAGTGAGAGAAGCCTGACTCAAACGGCTATTTCAAACGGTTAAGTCAGCCATGAGCTGACACCAACCAACTTACGACAAATTGTTTTGGCTCCTCCTGATTTGGGAGGGGCTAGGGATAGTGATGATGAAATTCGGATATTTTGACGATAAAAACAAAGAATACGTAGCAACCACACCGTGCACACCGATCAAATGGTGTAACTATGTGGGCACATTAGATTTCGGTGGCATTGTAGATAGCAACGGCGGCGTGTTGTTATGTAAGGGCGATCCTGCGCTCAACCGTATCACTAAGTACATTGCTCAATTGCCAAACTCAGACTTCAAAGGCTCGACAATGTACCTCAAGGTGCGTGATGAAGCGGGCAATGTAGAAGTATTCTCACCGTTCTACACACCCACTCTGAAGCCGCTCGATAAGTTTGAAAATCACACGGGTTTGTCATACACCACCATCATTGCAGAAGCCTTTGGTGTGCGTTGTGAAGCGACCTTCTTTGTACCAAAAGCTGACCAAGTGCTGCTACAAGACATCAAAGTGACCAATATTTCAGACAAAGCGCTGCACGTTGATGTGGTGCCTGTATACGAATTCACACACTTCGATGCACTTAAGCAACTACTGAATGCCGATTGGGTTCCACAAACCATGACGCTAAAAGCACACCAACAAGAGTCGGGTCACACCGTGCTTGAGCAGTATGCTTTCATGAAGCGTGACTACGCGGTAAATCTGATGACAGCGGATCGCCCTGCGACGTCTTTTGATGGTGATCGCCAATCGTTCCTAGGGAATTTGGGCTACGGCACATGGGCAGCACCAGAAGCACTAAACAATGATGAATTAGGTAATACTGAGTGTTTACGTGGCGACAACATTGGTGCACTTAACCTGCGCCTAGGTTGGTTATCTCCAGAGCAGACAGAACGTACGATTGTACAAATCGCGCAAGAACAGAGCCTAGAAGCTGCACTTCCTCTGCTGGCTAAATATCGTGACCATCAAGTGGTCGATTCTGCTTTCGCTGAACTGGCTGAACATTGGGATGGTTACCTGCAAGCGGTTCAGGTTGAAACGCCAGATCCGGCAATGAACTCTATGCTTAATGTACATAACCCACGTCAGTGCCACACAACCAAGAACTGGTCTCGTTACCTGTCTCTGTATCAGCTTGGTTATGGGGCTCGTGGTATCGGTTTCCGTGACTCTTCGCAAGATACGTTGGGCGTGATTACTCACATGCCAGAAGAGGCGCGTGAGTTCATTGAGCGTCTGCTTTCTGTTCAGAACACCAACGGTTCTGCGATGCATCAGTTCTTCCCATCAACGATGGAAGCGAACGCGGGTGACTCGCGTGAAGAGGAAGATCGCCCTGATTACTACGGTGATGATCACCTGTGGATCATCTACGCGGTAACTCAATATGTGAAAGAAACGGGCAATGCAGACTTCTTGAATAAAGATATTCCGTTCTATCAAAAAGACAAAGCGGGCAATCCAGTTGAAACGGGAACGGTTTGGAACCACCTGTGCCGCGCGATTGAATTTACTTATACCAATACTGGTGAGCACGGCCTACCGCTGTTAGGTTTCGCTGACTGGAATGACACGGTGAACCTGCCAACGGGTGCAGAATCGATGATGGTGGCTAACATGTACGGCAAAGCACTTCTCGACATGTTGGACTTGTGTGAGTTGCGTGGTGAAGCGCAACTGACGGCTAAGTTTAAAGATCAGTATCAACAGATGCAGAGCACCGTCAATGAATGCGGCTGGGATGGCGAATGGTTTGTTCGTTATTTTGATGAGCAAGGCTTGCCGATCGGTTCTCATAAAAATGAGCAAGGGCAGATCTACACCAACGGTCAAAGCTGGCCTGTGATCTCTGGTTTTGCAACACAAGAACGTGCAACGCAAGCGCTAGATTCGGTTTACAACAAGCTGAATACAGCGAATGGCATTAAGCTTTCAACACCGGGTTACAACGGCTTTGACCCGCAGCTAGGTGGTGTATCGACTTACCCACCAGGTGCGAAAGAGAACGGCGGTATCTTCTTGCATTCAAACCCATGGGTGATGATCGCAGAAGCGAAAATGGGCAACGGTGAGCGTGCTTACGAGTACTACCGCCAAATCAACCCAGCTTCTAAGAACGACGACATCGATACCTTTGAATCTGAGCCTTACTGCTATCCACAAAACATCTTGGGTGATGAACATAAGCAATTTGGTTTAGGCCGAAATGCATGGCTTTCAGGTACTTCATCTTGGACTTACGTGGCGGGTACGCAGTGGATTCTGGGTGTTCGACCTGAAGTGGATGGCTTGCTGGTGGACCCATGTATTCCTGCTGAGTGGCCTGAGTTCAAAGTCCGTCGTCAGTTCCGTGGCGCGACCTACAACATTCATGTTACCAACCCAAATAACGTGTGTAAGGGAGTGGTAGAGATGAAGGTGAATGGTGACCTGATTTCAGGTAACAAAGCGCCAGTGTTTACCTCTGGTGAGCACACCATCGAGGTGATTTTAGGTTAACAAAGAGAAGGGCGCTTTATGCGCCCTTTATTGCTTCTTTAGTTTGCTTCTTTCGTTGCAGTTGTTTCGTTAGCAATGCGTTCTCTGGGGGCTGATTTCGCATACAGCAGTTGCTTTACTTTGCTTTCTTTATGTTGGCTGATAGGTGGCTTGGCATTGCCAAGTAAAGGTTTGAGATTGGTTCGGGCTAAGCGTCAATAAGCCAATTTGGTTATTGAATGCGTCGGCTGGACAAGTCATTGGTTCTATTGCAATACTTTGCTCGCTCGTCGGCGTGTACAGCTGAACGAATGGGTAGCTTTCATCTTGTTGGTAGCGAATTGCGGCAGACGAATCTGAGCGCGTAAACGCAAGTTGATTGGTTGTCTTGGAATCAAATTCAAAGCAATGATTTAAGCTTTGATTGGTGAGTGAATCGTCCAAAGACAAACGGTCAAAAGCGTGCTTTTCACCATTGGGTAGGTCGTTTTCGTGTATGACCTCAGAGCAAGGCGACATAGCGAGTCCACATTGTGCTAGCTCAGTGCCGAGTGAAAAATAAGGGTGCCAAGCATCACCGAATGGGAAGGCTGAATCACCCAGATTAGAAACGGTCGTTGAGGAAGAGAGTCTACCCGTGATGTCGATAGTGAAGGTCACTTCAAGGTTGAACGCAAACGGGAAAGCAGGGTGCAATGACGACGTTTGATACTGCAACGTCACACTGGCGGATTCCTCAGTGGCTACGCTGTTTGTGATTGAAAAAGGTTGGTTGTAGAGCAGGCCGTGTACGGCGTGATCAGACCAAGGAAAGTTAGCTGGGAGTTGATGGTTTTGGTTATCGAAACTGTAACGACCTAAGTTTAAACGGTTTGGAAAAGGGAATAATTTAGCACTGCGGGAAAAGAACGGATGTTGGTTGATCAGTTCATCATAATTCTGATAACCACAAATAAAAGAGAATGGACTGTTATTTACGATATACTTATTAATAACAGCACCAAATCCATTGATTATTTGAAGTTCTATACCATGTTGGTGGTTTATTAATGTGACAGAGTCAATATTTCCAAATTTTTCATTTATAATTTTAAACATGTTGATGTCTCCATTTTTAAAAGATATTAACAAGAAGAAAAAAATATTCAATGGCGGTTTTAAAATGAATAATAAAATTCCATATACGAGCTACTCAGGAAATTCAGAACACTTGTGTAAAAAAGGTGATGCAGTTGAATTTATTCAACCTTGGTACACGCCAATTTCGACTACACCAGAAAATACCGGTATGGCGGTCGGCGGAATTGGTAACACATTTACACTCACACCAAACGGCAACACGCCTAACTTCAGCTTTATTCCGGGAATCTTTGTCGATTGTTCAGAGCAAGTTATTAATTTTAATGATTTTTATGCGTCAGTGATGAATGTGCCAACCATCGACACGCTGCAAGTTTTTAATGAACAAGAGCTAAGCGTTCACCTGAACTTCTATCCTGCTTTGTTTGATGGCAAAAAGATTGAAAGTAGAGAAATGTCGAATGCGATTAGTCTCATTCAAGCAGCATTAAAAAATGGTCGATTCTACCAAGAAAATAAAGCTAACTTTACAAAATGGAACGTTGAATTTTCAAATAAGACTCAATTGTTGATTGAAGAAGATTCAGGTTCAACTATTTGTCAATTATATGTAGCCTTAGATTTCTTTAATGGTTTATTAATAAATGATACAACGAGATTATTATCACTCACTGCGGGTGATAATAATGATATGGATAGTATCAGTGGCAGTGATATAGATAGTGTTAATGGCAGGGATATAGAATACCAAGCTTTATATCCACTGGCTGAATATAAATACAGTAGCTTCGAAGATATTAATATAAAGCGTAAGGTAGTCTCTCCGATCGTTAAAGAGAACAAACGCCTATGTTCTTTACCGATGCACTGGAATCACTTCGAATTAACCAATAACTCATCGCAACCACGCGTGATTACGCTTGCTCAGCCGCTTCAAAACTTGATTGGCTCAACCTACCAAAAAGGCCGTGATGGTATTCAGGATTCGGCATGTACCTTGTCTCAAAATCCGATTGCTCAGAAGCATGAAGTGGTTAACTTAAAGGGTGAAAGCGGCAGCTTTACGGGTGTTCAATTGTCTAGCCAATCGCCTTATCAAAGTGATATTGAAGGCGAAGTGGTGTTTGGTGTTCAAGCAGATAACCATTTGACTGAATCTGGTAAGGTCTCGATTTCTGTCAAACCAACGCTTTATACCTCTAAGACTGCTCAGCAAACAGAGTTCGCACTGAAAACAGGCCGTACCAACACTGAGTTCCAAACCGGCATTTACACAGGGCGTGAAGCGTTGAGCGCATTGGTGGTGGTTCAGGTTGAATTGGAAGCGGGTGAGTCTGTTGATCTGCGTTTTGCACAGGTGATGGCACACAGCAAAGTCATGCTTAATGGTTGGCACTCAGATAAGGCTTACACGCAATTCTACCCGCAAGTAAAGCCTGCATTACCTATGTTAGAAGACATGTTGCCAAAGCTCGAAACCATAGAGAAGCAGATCGTCGCACAACAAACAACTTTCCTAGAGCAAGCTCAAAGCAAGATATCACAGCCTGATTCTGCACTGCGCTATGCCACGATGGCGATGAATTCATTGTCCTTCTTAGCGGAATCGACAGTATGGGATAAAGAGGACAAGTTCTTAGTGAAAGAGTGTGTCGACTACCCATTCTTTAACTCTCTGGACGTGTATTTCTACGGCTCATTCTCGCTGCTTTACTTATTGCCTGAGCTTGATGGTTGTGTGATGAAAGAGTTCTCGAAAGCTATTTTAGCCGAAGATTTCACTCAGCGCCGCTACTGGGAATACGAAGCGACACCGAATGCTGAATTGATTGATGAAAAGTACCAAGGCGTACGTGCCATTCGAGGCGCAGTAATCCACGACTTGGGCAGCCCATTCGATATCCAGCCTGACGCCTACAGCTGGCATAATGTGAAAGAGTGGAAGGACTTAGCGCCGAAATACATTCTGATGGTGTACCGCCATTATCAAAACACGCAAGATCTCTCTGTGGTTAAAGAGTGCTGGCAAGCAGTAACCGAAAGCATCGATTTCTTATCAAACTTGATTGCTGAGGGTGACGATTTACCACTCACCCGTGGCACAGACGATACCTTTGATAACCTCGCGTCTCATGGCATCTCAATTTACTGTGCGAGCCTTTGGGTGGCAGGCCTGCAAGCCGCGAGTGAACTTGCACAATTGATGGGTGAAAGCGTGCGAGCTAGCGGTTACTTAACGCGTTCTAAAAAGGCGTTAGCCACGGTTGAGCAAAGCTTGTGGGATGACAAAGAGGGTTACTACCACTTCTTCGTGACGCCAGTTCAAGCCAAGCATTTAACAGGTGAAGGCTATCAAGCTCTGGAAACCTTAGGACTTTCATTGACTGGCGATGCGATTGCTGACAAGAACACGCTCAATACCTATCTCAATGAAACGGATACTTCCATCAGCATCAGTAAGGTATCTCAAAGAGTCTCTAAGAAACGTTTGATGAGTGAGACTGCGCCACAAGCCTTTACTCAAGAATACTTAGATTTAGTGCCAGATTCTGACAACAGTTTTGGTGATGCCTTGTTGGCCGACAGTTACCTAAAGCTCATCGGCTTAGACGGTATTTTTCCGCAAGAGAACATCCAACGCGCACTAGACTATGTTTATAAGCACAACTTTGAGATTAACAGCCCTAAGCTTGGGGTTGCGAATATGACGTTGGCCGATGGTTCGCCGCATGAGGCATTTCAAGCTCAAGATGTGTGGATTGGTGTGCAGTTTAGTGTCGCAACGGCGTTGAGTCTGGCAGGTAAAAACCAGCAAGCAGAAACATTGATGGATACCGTGTATACCGCACTCTATGACTATTCAAAAATTCCATTTGCAGCGCCAGAAGGGTTCAATTGCTCGGTGTCTGTCAATGAGAAAGATCTTATGGAAGCCTTTAAGTTGACGCAAAATGATGCGAAAAACTGGCTAAGTGTACTTAAATTTCAAAACTGTGTGCTGTCTGACGGTCGGATTAATCCAACCTTGACGAAAGATACTGATAATTTTGTTAAAATGGTGTGCGGTGAAATCCCGCTAGAAAAGCTGGCAGGCTTACACAAATGGTTACTGAGTACTGGCTTGAAATATACGGCTGGTCGTTACTTCAGACCGGGGATGATCTTCGCCTACTTGTATTAACTTAATGACACGATTTTCAGCTAAAGCAGTGGTATGCAGGTTGAAACTGATGGGGAGCTTAAAGCTCCCCGAATGTCACTTGATTAGGGGTTCGAGATGCGCACTAAAACAAAAAAAACAACAGTATACGATGTAGCAAGACTGGCTGGTGTTTCTCCCAGCACCGTGTCTCGCTTCCTTAATCGAACCACTTATGTGTCTGACGATAAAAGCCAAAATATTGAGCAAGCGATTAAAGACACTGGCTACAAACCTAATTTTCAAATGCAAGAAAACACCAACCGACGTTCACTCACCATTGGTGTGTTGGTGCAACACCCTGACAGCCCTTATACCAGTCGTATCCTCAACGACATGGAAAAAACGCTGATCGCTCAAGGCTATTCGTTAGTGATCGCGACAGGGCATTGGCAGAAAAAGTTAGAAATGCACGCGTTGGAGTATCTCGCAAAAAGCAACGTGGATGGCATGATCATCGTGACAGGAAGCATTACTCAGGAAGAAATTGCCAAGTATGCACAAGACATTCCTATCGTGATGGTTGGCTACGATTTTGTTGAGAATAACGTCCGCTCCATCAACATTGATAACGTGTTGGGCGGCTACATGGCAACATTACATTTACTGCAACAAGGGCATGTGAATATTGCTCATATTAAGGGGCTTTCAAGTCAACCTGATTCGGGAAACCGCTTTGAAGGCTATAAGAAAGCACTTCAAGAAGCGGGCATTAAAGTGATGCCAAAACTCGTTAAACAGGGTGATTTCAGTAGTGAGTCTGGCTACGAGAAAACGGTAGAGTTGATTGAATCTAAGGTTCACTTCTCTGCCTTGTTTGCTGCAAATGACCAAACGGCTTACGGTGCGATTAAGGCGCTGTCTGACCACGGTTATAAAGTGCCAGAAGATGTGTCTGTGATTGGCTTTGATGACTTGCCGACGTCTAAGTATTTCACGCCAGCGTTAACGACTTTGAGACAGCCTATTGAAGAAATTGGAGAGGTATGTGCTCAATCGATTTTGAATCTGTTATCTGGCGAGCGGCATGAAGCTCGACTACCACCCATTGATTTAATCGTCAGAGAGTCGACCAAGTCTCTGTATCGTTAATTTCAAGAAAAGCATCAAGGTGGTTCGCCCGTGATGATTCACATTGATGTCAATGCGAACCATGGTGCAGGAATGTCGCTCAGTAAAGCTATCGATCTCACTGCTTATATTTACGCGTTCACATTGTTCAATATGGGGCAGGTAAGCTAAAACATTTCTGCCCCAAACCTTCTTAGGGTGTTTTTCACCGATGCTCTTACAATCCAAAGTTGGTCAAATATATAATGATTAGTTCTTAGTTTATAGGTGGTCCTTTCCGTAATTTTCTGTTCATACTCCACATGAACTGCTTATATTGTAGTGGCATAGTGAATTTGGTCACTTAGTTAGAGGTGATATCATCACCTCATAAGTAAACAGGTGACACTATGACAAAACGCACAAGACGACTATTTAGCGCAGAATTTAAGTTAGAAGCAGCGCAGTTAGTCCTAGATCAGAACTACTCAGTGACTGAGGCAGCTCAAGGCATGAACGTGGGCAGTCCACGATGGATAAGTGGATTCGCCAGCTCAGAGAAGAGCGCCAAGGAAAAACGCCCAAAGTTGCACCTATGACCCCTGAACAAATAGAAATTCGGGAATTGAAAAAGAAGCTAGCTCGTCTTGAAGAGCATAATGAAATATTAAAAAAACACGGCTCTGTTGATGTCGGACTCACTGAACAATTATTGATAATCAAGAAACTCAAGCATAGCCACAACGTATAAACATTATGCGAAGTCTTCAATGTTCATCGAAGCAGTTATAACTATTGGCTTAAACGTCCAACGGTAATTAATACCGATAGAGTAAAACTTCGCAGCTTAGTTAATAAAGCTCACGCTGCAAGTAATAGCTCTGCGGGAGCGAGAACCATCGCAGATATAATTACAAGTTAGGGCGTAAAGCTGATCCGATACCGAGCAACAAAACTGATGAGAACTCTTGGTTTAGTGAGCTGCCAAGTACCAAAACATCGTTACCGAAAAGCTTCACGGGAACATATTCAAGTTCCAAATCACTTAGGTAGGCAGTTTGCTGTTACCGCACCGAATGAAGTCTGGGCAGGCGATGTTACGTATATTTGGACAGGTAATCGGTGGATGTATTTAGCGGTTGTTATCGATCTTTTTACCCGAAAAATGATCGGTTGGTCAATGTCTTCGTCACCGGGCATTCGGTTAACAAGTAAATCTATTTCAATGGCTTATGAGTATCTCGACAAGCCTAAAGGTGTCGTGTTCCATAGCGATCAAGGTAGTCACTATACCAGTCGTAAATACTGCCAATTACTGTGGCGTTTTCAAATCAAACAGAGTTTATCTCGCAGAGGAAACTGCTGGGATAATGCACTAATGGAGCGCTTCTTTAGAAGTCTGAAGACGGAATGGGTGCCAACTGTGGGTTATCGTAGCTTCGTTGAGACTAAACAAGAGATCACCCGCTACATTATCGGATATTACTGTCAACTCACGCCACATCAGTATAACGGTGGCCTAACTCCCAATGAATCGGAACGATTATATTGGGAAACTCTAAAACCGAGGCCAATTTTAGTTGACCACACTTTTTATTCATCATCCCACCATTTTTATTAACTCCTCTAAACCGTAGCTTAAGAAGACCATGTTTTTGAGATGGTCCCATCTGATGTAAAAAGTCACGTGGAATTCGGTTATTTCGTCTTGTCGCTTCCAGTATTTATAGAATTGCCAATAGACTCTTGAATAAATTATTTACTAATTTGACAGGTTAGTTTTAGGTTTTTTCTTGAAGTTAAGCATGTTAGTCCCGAGTCATAGTTTAGTAATTACATGTTTTTATTATAAATTCACAAGAACTTATTGTATTTAATATGCACCAAGTGTAGCATCACTCCGAATTGGTAACAATTCGCATTATCATTAAGGTGAATTTAACTGTACTTAAAGTCGTGAGTCCCTGCTGTGACCCTAATTAATTTACATCTGTAGTAGCTCTAAAAATTTTGAGAGTTTAGTTGTGACCTTATTTTTTATTAAAAAGAAACATAGTTACCATTTTTTAGGATTCGACATTTTCTTTATGATAATTCTATTTTATGAGTACTTCATTCTATTTGCTTTTTCCCTGAATTTAGATGCGTCTCAATATTCCTACTATTCTGGAGAGCATTCTAAATGACTTTTCGTATGATTCTGGCGTTCTTTACTTTGTGCGCTACATCTCTTTTTTTTGGTGCGAACCAGATCGAGTGGTCATTATTGCCGACGTTTAATGAGAAAGCTTGGTTGCCTATTATAGCCAGCAGGCTACCAAGGCTAGTTGCTCTGATTCTTACGGGGTCCGGCTTGGCGATGTGCGGCGTTATTCTCCAACACATCGTTAGAAATCGTTTTGTTGAACCTGGAACTACAGGCAGCCTTGATGCGGCCAAACTCGGTATTTTGGTTTCAATCGTGATGCTGCCATCATCAGACAAATTGGAACGTATGTTCTTTGCTGTCCTGTTTTGCTTTGCCGCTGGCTTGGTCTACATCGCTATAATACGTAAGGTTAAGTTCAGCAATACTGCGTTGGTTCCAGTGATTGGCTTGATGTTTGGTAGTGTACTCAGTGCACTTGCTGAATTTTACGCCTATCAAAACAATATTTTACAAAGTATGTCTGGCTGGTTGATGGGGGACTTCTCCAAAGTGGTCCAAGAGCATTATGAAATCATTTTTTTGATCTTGCCTATAACCTTATTGACCTACCTCTATGCTCATAGATTTACAGTGATGGGGATGGGGGAAGATATAGCCTCCAATTTGGGCATCAGCTACGCCATGACCGCCGCATTAGGGTTGATACTCGTTTCAATCACGGTTGCAGTCACAGTAGTGACGGTGGGCGCCATTCATTTTGTTGGCTTAGTTATCCCTAACTTAGTGGCGCTAAAATACGGCGACCACCTCAAAAACACTTTACCTATTGTTGCATTGGGCGGTGCCTCGCTACTGATTTTTTGCGATGTCATTAGTCGGGTTGTGCTTTTTCCGTTTGAGGTACCAGTAGGTTTGACCGCAAGTGCCGTAGGTGGAGTTATGTTTCTTGCCTTTTTGCTTAAGGGAGCAAAAGCATGACATCACTCAACTTAAACTTTCGAGTGAGTGTTGTACTCGTGATCCTGTTATCTATCGCTTTTATTTTCATTAATTCAGGGTTTGACCTTGAGTACATCATCCCAAGAAGGCTCATTAAACTCAGTGCGATCATAATCGGGGGAAGTTGTGTGGCTATCTCTGCTGTCATTTTTCAAGCCTTGGCCAGAAATCGCATATTGACGCCATCTATTATGGGTTACGAGTCCATTTATCTTGTATGGCAAGCTCTGCTCTTATTATTTGTTGGCACCTCTGGTAGTGCAGTTTTGGGTGTGGTAGGTAATTTTGTCGTATCAGCGGTACTCATTTTGTTGTACTCATTCGTTATTCAATTCTGGGTGCTCAAGCGATTTCAACATGATATGCATCAAGTGTTGTTGATTGGGTTTGTGCTGACCATGGTGCTGACAACGGTTGCTCAATTTATCCAGATTAGAATAAGTCCTGGAGAGTTCTCTATTTTCCAGGGGTTAAGTTACACCTCGTTTGAAAGAGCGAAGCCGTCCACACTTTTATTTGCTGGCACGGTGTTGAGTATTCTCGCCCTCTTTGCCAATAAATGGGTGAGTGAGCTAGACGTGATTGGGTTAGGACGAGATCAGGCAATGTCTTTAGGGCTCAACGATGCGCACTATATTCCTAAATATTTTTCTGTCATCGCAATTCTTGTGGCCATCTCTACTAGCTTAATTGGACCAACTGCGTTCATGGGGGTTTTCATTGCCAACATTGCTTATTCCATCACGGGTTCTCCGCAATACAGACACACCTTACCGGTTGCTTGCACCATCGCTATTGTGATGTTTTTAACTGCTCAATTGATGGTTGAACACTTTTTTAATTATAAAACAACAGTCTCTATTTTGGTCAACGTCCTTTGTGGCGGGTACTTCCTTATCATCACGATGAGAGCAAGAAGCCAGCTATAAAGTCTGTTCATCGCCTGTTTATTGGCAAATTACTGAAACATAAGGAAATCCCCATGTTTAAGAGCACCCTAAATATTGCTGTCGCGATCGTCTGTAGCTCTCTTGTAACCTTAACGGGTTGCGAACCAAAAGTGGCTCAATCTCAAGTTATTCAACCATTAGAAACCCCCATCGTGATTGAACATAATCTAGGTCAAACCGTGATTTCAAATCGACCTCAGCGAGTGGCAGCTCTCGATATGAATGAAGTGGATTTCTTAGATCAGTTAAACGTACCTATTGCAGGTATGGTGAAAGATTTTGTACCCCACTTTTTGGCAAAGTATAAAAACACTCCTGACATTTCGGACCTTGGAGCAATCGTTCAACCCAACATGGAAAAAATCTATGCTCTTAAACCCGATCTAGTTTTGATGACCCCACTGCACGCCAATCAGTATGAAGAACTGTCTAAGCTCGCACCAACGGTACACTTTGATATTGATTTCCGTAACAGTCATGGGCATCACGTCGACATAATCAAACAGCACGTTATTGATCTCGGTGAAATCTTTAATAAACAAACACTCGCTCAAAAGAAAGTGGCTGAAATCGATGCCAAGGTCGATGAGGTTCAAGCCTTGACGGCCGAACGCTCAGAAAAAGCTTTAGTTGTGATGCATAACAATGGCTCTTTTAGCTCATTTGGTATCGAGTCTCGATATGGCTTTGTCTTCGATGTACTGGGTGTAAAACCTGCGAGTACTGAAATTGCAGCCAGTTTACATGGCCAGCCTATTTCCAGTGAATTTATTAATCAAGCCAACCCTGACATTCTTTACATCATTGATCGCACAGCGGTCATGGAAGGCAAGCCGGTTATTGATGCGGAACATTTGGCAAACCCTCTTCTTCGACAAACCAAAGCATGGAAAAACGGCAAAGTAATCTTTGTCGATGCTGACGCCTGGTACATCACTTCTGCCAGCATCACATCACTGAAAATCGTGATTGACGACATTATAAAAGGTTATCAGAGCTAGATTTCAAAACAATAAGCTAGACCAACGTAGTCCAGCAAAAAACCGTCACTGCTTTCCAGTGCGGATGTGAGCCAGCCTAAAACAGGATAAAAAGGAATCAACCATGACTCATCAGGTAGCGACCTGTCATAAAAAACAATCATTTAGTGGTAAACCAACTCTAAGTCGTATCGCTCTTTTGGTCGCGCTTCAGATCAGCGCGTCTGCATTGCCCATCAGTATCACTCACGCTGAAGAGCAGGCCGACGAATCTATCACCGTTTACGGCCAAGCCAATGAGGCGTATGCGGCAGGTAAAATCTCAAAGGCGAGCAGCATAGGGATGCTCGGCGATAAAGACTTCCTAGATACCCCATTTAATGCCATTGGGTACACAGACAAACACATTCAAGACCAACATGCACAAGATATATCCGATGTAATATCCGCGTCTGATCCTTCTGTTTTTACCAGTGGGGAAACCGGGTTAAACAAAGAAAGCTTTAAGATCCGAGGTTTCAGTTCGGATATTGGCGATGTTATGTTCAATGGTTTATATGGAATCGCTCCTTACTATCGTAGCTCTCCAGAGATGTACCAACGCATCGATGTACTGAAAGGCCCGGCTTCTTTGCTTAATGGTATGCCACCGAACGGTTCAGTTGGCGGTTCGATCAATTTGGTGACTAAACGAGCTCAAGAAGCACCAATCTCATCCTTTACTGGCACTTATATGTCGGATTCTCAATTTGGCGGTCATATTGATATTGGTCGCCGTTTTGGTGAAAACGAACAATTTGGGGTTCGTTTTAATGGGGTTTTCAGAGATGGGGATGCGTCAGTTGATGGTCAAAGTCGTAAAGCGCAACTCGCATCGCTGAGCCTTGATTGGCGTAATGATATTGCGTTGATTGAAGCTGATTTATACTTTAGTACAGAGCGAGTTGATGGTGCAAATCGAGGTTTGAGCATAGCTTCTGGCGTTGACGTCCCGTCCCCCCCTTCGTCAGATACCTTACTCAGCCCTAGTTGGGCATACAATGACAGTGAAGATAAAGGCATGATGATTCGTGCTGAACTGGATTTGAGTAATTCCGTAACAGCTTACGGTGCTGTGGGTGCCAGTCGTACAGACTTTGATTCTAATGTACCACAAAGAGTTAAAATCATCGACGACAGCGGAACTCTTGAGGTGTCTCTTGGCTCCGTTAAGTTAGAAAGCAAACGCACTTCCGGTGAGGTAGGGATTCGTAGCAGTTTTGACACAGGGCCTATAGAGCACTATTTGGTGCTTAATAGTACCTACTTTAGAGAAGATAAAAATGATTCTCCGACAGGGAACAATAATCCTGAGTCCTGGAATCCTAATATATATAACCCAGTGTGGGGGCCTGAAGATTCCACATATGACAACTATTATGAATTACCGGTCGATTCCACACAGATCAGCTTTGGTGTAGCCGATACCTTATCTTTAGCTAATGGCAAATACCAACTCACATTAGGTTTACGTCATCAGAGTATTGATTACGAATCAGGTGTTACTTGGAATGGAAATGCTTTTCCTACCACAAAGCTTAAGGAAAGTACCTACACACCGGCTATTGCTGCGTTGTATAAAGTTTCTGACTCAGTTTCTCTTTACGGTAACTATACCGAAGGCCTAACAAACGGAAAAACGGCAGGCTCGGGGGCCGCTAACGTGGGTGAAGCGTTTGAACCACAAAAAACCAAGCAAACAGAAGCCGGCTTAAAGCTCGATATGAACGACTTTGCTCATACTTTTAGCTTGTTTGAGATCAAAAAGCCCAACGGATACCAAGACCCAGACACTAACATTTACTCTTTTGGTGGCGAGCAACGTAATCGAGGTATTGAATGGGGGTTCTACGGTACGGTGTTAGAGGACTACACGCTGACTGGTGGTATCGCTTATACCGACGCAGAGATCACTAAAGCAACAGATGTCACGACTGAAGGAAAGCAAGCGACTAAGCTACCCGATCTTCAAGCTAAGTTAGCATTGGAATGGAACCTACCAGTGATGCGTCAACTTACTCTTATTGGTCAAGCAAATTACATGTCAGAGCAATATATTGATGCACAAAACACTCAATCACTGTCTGCACAGACTATTTTTGATTTAGGTGCTCGCTATAACTCTACCATCGCCAATCAAAGTGTCATTTGGCGTCTTGCGGTCAACAACGTAACCGATGAAGCATATTGGACTACCACCCATTACGCTAGCCTTGCGTTGGGTGCCCCTCGTACGGTGATGCTATCTGCTACAGCGGATTTTTAATCTCGGTCAATTTTGCCCTTGACCTTTCTGGTTAAGGGCTTTTTCGAACGACTACTCTTGAACTCAACTTAACTTTAGCGAACAGAGTTCACATGACGTTAAGTCCCTCCGTATTAGAGCTGCCTTTTATTATAAATAGAGGAAAATGGAATTGAGAAGCAGTATTGGGGTTATTTAATCGATTCATAGATAAGAATGTTTAAAATTAGACTATTGAATTTATGTGAAAAATTATTCCTTAAGAGTCTTAAATCAAAAGGCGGACAGCATGATTGTAGTGAAAAATATCTCTAAAACTTATAGAAACTGTAGAGCATCTTTTATCTATTGCTTCAAACTTGACTACACAGAGATAGCGGTAGCGCACTTATTGACTGCAAAGCGTTAAGTAGTTGGAATCATAAAAATTTAGCCAAGCATTTGTCTGTATTGCGCCAATCGAACTCTATAAACATACGGCTTACAGTGAATAAAATACTCTCTTTTGGATGTTTTCTATATTCAAAAGGACGATTAACTGAAGGTGATAAAGTGGCGATTGAAAAGTCAATGGCAGGAGAGTTTTCACATCTCAATAATACTAAAATTTATCAATAATTTTGCGCTAATAGAAATAATTAAAATCTATCAACCTCATTTCAATAGGCTTTATATGAAATATCGAGAGAGCTCAATAAGCTCACCAAAACTCACTCTATCTCAACTTTGTGGGTTAACTAGGGTGCGAAAATGATAAATAAGATCAGCCAACATTACGTTACACCAGCCTTAATACCAGCCTTAAGACCTTCATTAGCAAAACTTACTTTAGGGACTCTAAGTGAAATTGTTTCTGCAGTGGCAAAAATTGGTGCATTGCTATGTTTAATACAATTAATCGATGATCTATCTAACCAATGGGTTTACGGAGCCATCGGGCTTTGGATCTTTAGCGCATTGCTCTCATCTTTGTCCTCTTGGTTAGTACACAATGCTGAATCTCTATTTTCAGCAAGATTACGTCGTCAGGTGGCACAACACTTAACGCGCCTTCCAAGCAAGACTCTCTCTAGGTATGGTGATAATCAACTTCGCCGCTTGGTTTCAGAAGACATCAATACTTTACATCATATGGTTGCTCATCTGCCTTCAGAGTTTGTAACTTTCGCCATCGTTCCGGTAATGTCCATTACCATTATGCTAAATATGGCTGGTCCTATAGCGCTCTTAACCTTACTTCCTGGCCTTATTGCATCATTATACTACCTAGTCTTTCTGCCTAGATTCGCAGCTAAATATGGTGCAGAACGTATGAACATAATGGGAGAAATAGTCACCGCAGTAAATGACTACACCAGAGGAATTAGAGTTAACCGGGTTTATGGAACTCAATCAGGTGCGCTCGCGAGTTATCACGGGGCAACTCAACGCTTCACTAATGGCATTATAAAATGGGTAGGGAGTGTGGCACTTCCAGCTTCCATCGCTATAGCTTTACTTCAAGCAGTTTCTACTTTTGCTATAGCTTATTCAATTTCTTACCGACTAAGTCCATCAGCAATGGCTTCTGTGTTTTTTTTCGGCCTGGCTGTCGTTTCACCAGTATTAAAGCTTGGTCACGGATTAGACTATGTCACTGCAGGTAAGAATGCAGCTAAGAACATTGGTAAGCTTTTGAAACAAACACCTATAGGTTGTGGAAACGTCAATGTAGGTTCAAAAACACTTCCTTTACAGGCTTCAAAAATCTCGGTAATTAATGACACAACAACCATTATCGATAGCTTCACCCACTGCTTTCCAACAGGTTCATGCACTGCCATTATGGGACCAAGCGGCATTGGAAAAAGTACGTTGCTGCGTATTTTAGCCGGTCAAGAAGTACCTTATTCAGGAACCACCATGCTTGGCAGTTATAAACTGTCCACACTTACCGAAATGTCACGTCACATGGCGATACGTTATGTTCCTCAAGATATAGGGGTACTTAAAACGACAGTTAGACAGAACTTACAACTAACGGCACCAAATGCCTGCGATAGCGAATTCTTTGACGCCTTAGCTCTAGCCGAAGTAGATATTAACCTCGATTATGATGCCAGCCTTCTTTCTGGTGGCCAGCAGCAACGCGTCGCTCTAGCTAGTATATTTCTCAATCAAGCCAGCATTTTCTTGTTAGATGAACCAACGAGTGCACTTGATAAAAAAACAGCCTTATCCATCATGAAAAACCTAACTGAATTCGCGCAAAAAGAAAATAAAACCATAATCATGGTAACCCATGATGCAGAGTTAGCCCAACGAGCCGACTTTATATTGGCACTACAAAAAAATGCTCAACTACAGGATGAAGAAGTATGACTTATCAAAATACCCCATCTTCCAAATCAAACATTCCCGCGAGCGCAAAATATCGTTTATACAGGGTGGGAGCTGGATGGGCGTTGGTTGCGGCACTCGAAGCCTTAACCTACACAGTTCTTGCACTATCATTGGTAAAACAAGCCCCGCCACTAGGTGTCATATCAGCAGCAATTGTCGCTATTTTGGTGACGGTTCTAGTAACACGAGCGGGGTTTATATCTGGTGCGCAATTAGCCGGAGATTTGTACTCGGCAGTCGGTCAATCTCTTAGTAAAGCAAAACTTTCTTGGTTTAACGATCAGCATCGAACGCAACTAACTCAACTTGCCGAACGAGGCATTCCTGGCTTTATGTCAATCCCAGCTCACCAATTACAAACATTTTTGCACACGCCATTAGTACCCTTATTCTTGATCGCTGGCATCGGAATCGTTGGGGGGGCAGATGTTGCACTAATCAGTGCAGTCTCATTGATAGGCGCATTGCTGCTGCAATACAAAGCACAGAATCACCTCAGTAACTCTGACAGCGAAAGACACAACGCTGATGTTCAAGCCACAAAATCAACGCTCGAGCTCATAGATCACCTTGATTTGCTTCGCTCAACGGCAGGACCTGAACGAGCGATAGAAAGGATTGACCAAAGTTGGTGTACACAAGAAAAAGTACATTCGAGAATCAACCTAACTGCATCCATGGCCACTTTAACCTCTGCACTTGCAACGGTCTTGCCTTTGGCCTGCGTCACTATCTACCTAGTTGTAGAAGGGGTTACCCAACCACTATTGATTTTGGGGCTGCTGATATTAATTACCAGAGCGGCTGCACCACTAGGAGAATTAGCCTTAGCTGGTTTCGCCATCAACGACGTAAAGTCCTCAATAAGAGATTACAACCAGCTAACCAATGTACCAACTCTACCTGAACCCAAACCGGAAAATGCTATTAGTCCTAATAACTACAATTTCGAACTAAATCATGTTGGCTATTTGGATCTTTTCAAGGACGCCAATGTAGAAATAGTACAAGGTGAAAAAGTTGTAATCAATGGCGTAAGTGGTAGCGGAAAGAGCACGTTATTAGGATTATTCTTAAGGTTTGATGACCCTAACCAAGGTCATATTTCGCTTGGTGGCATAAACCTCCAGAATATTCCATACGACATATTAATCCAGCACATCGCCTATGTCGCTCAGGATCCAATAATATTTACTGGAACATTGGCCGAAAATATTCGTTTAGGTAACCCAGAGGCAAGTAATGCTGAAGTAGAACTCTTTGCTAGGCAAGCGCAACTGAGTGAACTTATTGACTTATCAGGCGATGGAATAAACCAAAGTGTAGGCCAGAAAGGATCAAGGCTTTCTGGAGGGGAAAGACAAAGAGTCGCAATTGCTCGAGCTCTAATAAAAAAAGCACCTATCCTAATTTTAGATGAAGCCACCTCTGCACTTGATGAAGTAACCGAACAGAAAATAGCACAACAAACTCAAGCATTAGGTTCAACTGTTATTGTGGTAACACACAGAGACAAGAAAGTTTGGCATCCAACGCTAGAACTCACGATTGATAAACAAAGAGTCAATGTTCTTCGTCTTAGGAACAACAGTGTGCAATATTGTAAACGAAGCTAACTAGCTTTCCATACTGTTAGTTATTACTAATGCCGCTAACAAACTTTTTTCCAAAAACGAGCTGAACGAAGCCGCTCTGTGACCCGACTACCAACTAACCCTGTTTAAAGTCCGTCAATTTTAGCAAACCTTCATTATCACTGGCTCGAATCTCTGAGCTGATTTTTAATATACGCCAGAAACGAAAAATGTCGCATCCATGCGACATTTCTCTTTTGGCGGCCAAACCAGTTTTGCTATATCCATTCTAGATTTCAATCCATTAGGAGATTATTCAGAATGTACATATAAGACGCTGTTAATGTTGATTAGTTCCCGTTACGCCGCATTTTTTTTCGATTTATTTTCTAAGTCGAATGATGCTGCGATTAACTTCTTGGTGTAGTCATTTTTTGGTGCATTGAAAATCTCTTCTGCAGACCCTTCTTCCATCACTTCACCCTTCTGCATCACCAATACACGATCCGACAGTGCTTTCACTACCGAGAGGTCATGGCTGATGAACAGGAAGCCGATATTGTGCTTGGCTTGAATGTCTTTCAGCAGGTCAATCACGGTCAGTTGTACTGAGCGATCGAGTGCTGAAGTAGGTTCATCCAGCAAAATGAAAGAAGGTTCAAGAATCAGTGCGCGAGCAATCGCGATACGTTGTCTTTGTCCGCCAGAGAACTCATGCGGATAACGGTTTATTGAATTCGGCTCTAAGCGAACTTCAATCAATGCTTTGCGCGCTCTTTCTAAACGTTCTTGCTTGGATAGATGAGGTTGATGCACCGTTAAGCCTTCGGTGATGATTTCCCCAACTGTCATGCGTGGTGATAAAGAACCATAAGGATCTTGGAACACCATTTGGACATCTTTCTTGAGCTTGTGACGCTCTTTATCATTTAATAAGCTAACGTCTTGGCCTTTGTAAACAATACGTCCGGTACTTGGCAGCAAGCCGATTAATGCACGTCCCAGTGTTGATTTTCCTGATCCGGATTCACCAACAATACCCAAGGTTTCGCCCTGTTTAAGATTCAACGAAATGCCTTTTACGGCTTCGAAGTACTGACTTTTACTCTTGATGAAATGTGATTTAACCAAGAACTGAACTCGGATATCGTCAGCAGACAATAGCTCTGGGGCTGACGCCTCAACAGGAACCTTAGCGCCTTTAGGAATCGAGTTAATCAGCATACGTGTGTAATCGTGTCTTGGATTCTCGAATAAGGCTTGAGTCATCCCTTCTTCAACTAGCTCACCTTTGCACATCACCAGAACACGGTCGGCAAAATGTTTTACTACGCCAAGGTCATGGGTGATGAACAAAATTGCCATGCCCATTTTGTTTTGGATTTCTTTGATTAGAGAAAGCACTTCCGCTTGTACGGTCACATCCAATGCGGTGGTGGGTTCGTCGGCAATCAAAATATCGGGCTCGTTGATCAAAGCCATCGCAATCATGATGCGCTGCAACTGACCGCCTGAAAACTCATGCGGATACTTGTTGTAAGCCTGTTCTGGCATTGGTAAATGCACAAGATTGAAGAGCTCTAGCACACGCTGTTTTGCTTTTGATTTCGATACATTGCGGTGACACATAATGGCTTCAGCCACTTGTGTGCCCACGCGCAGGTATGGGTTGAGAGAGGTCATCGGTTCCTGAAAGATCATGCCGATTCTGTCGCCACGAATCGACTGCATTTCTCGTTCAGTCTTGCCAAGTATTGATTGCCCCTCAAATTCTATTTCAGATTGAGCATCAATGATGGCGTTATCAGGGAGCAAACGCATGAGTGCGTTAGAAGAGACTGATTTACCTGAACCTGATTCACCAACAATGGCCAAGGTTTCGCTAGAATTAAGGGTAAAGTTAACCTTTTTTACCGCATCAATGATTCCATCATTGGTTGTGAAGCTAACGGAGAGGTTATTGACTTTAAGAATGGCCCGGTCCGACATGATATATCCTTATCAATTTAAGACATTAGGTGAAGATTTCACTTCTGACGTGGTTTTAAGTTGCCCAAAATGGTGATGAGCACGTTGAATTTGTTCTAGTTCGAGCATCCAATACGAACTGCGTTGAGCACTGCAAAAAGCGATCAAGTGATTGAGTAGATCTTCACTCTGTTTTTCCAGCAGTGAATAGGTGCGTTGGATCAGTTCTGTACTTTCGAGAGAGATAAATTGCATCAGTGCGTAAGACTGATTCAAGGTGTCGAAGGCTTGCTGATGATGGCCTAAACGGTTGAAAATCTCTGATTGAGCGACACTTGCGTCTCGAAGCCCTGCAAGTAGACAGGCAAATTGGCAGGGCTTGATGTCGCTTTGGTATGCAGCATCTTGGATGTGGTGAGGAAGAGACGTTAGAACATCACCATACAGGCGCTGTGCTTCTGGCCAGTGACCTTGTTCCATTAACTGTTCAGCTTTTAGGTAGTGCATCCAGCATCGTTCAATTTCCATATCCACATCCTCAATTTATAATATCTGAAAATGTTAATGATATTTATTATCAAATGCAAATTAAAATCATTCACATGTTAAGTTGGTAAATAAAGTGGCCGGTTATTCTTAAAAATGGCTCAAATTGTGCGTTATTTGCTCAGTTGAGCAGCGATGTTGCGTAAGTCACTAAATTTATAGGAAATTACATCTACACTGATTTTATCTACACCCAAGTAATGAAGGACTAAGGAGGCGGCGATGGCGATGCAAAGACTCAATACAGAACAGCTGTATAAGGTAGCGGAACTCGATAAGCTACCATGTAAGTCGACCAAAGAACTGGCTCCAATTGACGAAATCGTCGGGCAAGAACGTGCACAAAAGGCCGTTGAGTTCGCGATGTCAATCAAGGAAAAGGGTTACAACATTTATGCGATAGGGCGAAATGGTTTGGGTAAGCGCACCATGATTTTGCGCTATCTAAACCGACACACTCAAGAGGTCCAAGAGCTTTTTGATTGGTGTTATATCGCGAACTTTGAAGATATTCGTACACCGAAGGTACTCAAGTTGCCACGTGGCGTGGGCAGCAGCTTAAAGCAAGACATTGAAAAGCTGATGCGTAAATTGCTTAAAGCCATGCCGCTCGCATTCGACAATGAGATGTACTTTAGCCGTGCAGATAGGCTTAAAAACCAATTGGCCACGAAGCAACAAGCTGCACTCGAAACAATTAGCCAAGAAGCGAAAGACAAGGGCATCAACCTGACGATTACCACTCAGGGTGATTACCAGTTTGTCGCAATGAATGGGGATGATCTTCATACCGAAGAGAGCTTTGATCTGCTTTCGCCGGAAGAGCAAGACCAGTTCGATAAAACCATTGATGGATTGGAAGTGGGTCTACGAACCATTTCTCGCGAACTGACCGAGCTTGAAGAGACGTATACAGAGAAAATTCAAAAGCTTAATGATGATACGGCGCGAGATGTGATCACGCACTTCATCAAGCAGTTGAAGCAAGATTACAGCCAATATGCAGATATCAAAAAGTACCTGACGGCACTGCGTAAAGACATTGTCGATAACGCAGATATTTTCTTGGAAGAGAGCACAGAGCAAGCAGAAGTTGCGACCGCCTCTTTGGATAAGAAAATGCCGCGTCGCTACAAGGTTAACGTGATTGTGAGCCAGAAGGAGGAGACGCTGCCGATCGTGGTTGAAGAGAATCCGAATTATCACTCTCTGTTTGGCTATGTCGAGACGGCAACTTTTAAAGGTACTGTATTTACGGACTTCTCATTGATTCGCGCTGGTAGTTTACATAGAGCCAATGGCGGTGTGTTGTTGATGGATGCGGTTAAAGTCCTCGAACAGCCTTATGTTTGGGAAGGCCTGAAGCGCGCGCTACGTTCGCGTCAATTGAGCTTCACTTCATTAGAAAAAGAGGTCACGTTAACGGGAGCGGTATCGCTTGATCCAGAACCTATTCCATTAGACGTTAAGATCATTTTGTTTGGTGATTACCGCACTTATCAACTGCTGCAACATTACGATGCGGAGTTCGGTGAACTGTTCCGTGTCACAGCCGATTTTGAAGATGAGATGAAGCGTACTGCGGATTCTGAAATGCATTATGCACGCTTCATTTCGAGTATCGTACATGACAACAACATGCTGCATTGTGATCGTAAAGCGATTGCTCGCATCATTGAGCACAGTTCTCGTCAGGCGGGTGATCAAGGTAAATTGTCTCTGCACTCGGCACACATTGCGAATCTGCTTCGTGAGTCAAACTACGTAGCGAGAGGCTCAAAATCGAACTTGATTCGTGCAACGCACGTCGACCAGGCGTTATCTAACCAACAGATGCGTGTTGGACGATTGCAAGACAGCGTAATGGAAACTTTCACTAACGGTACAACGCTTATTCATGTTGATGGCCAAGCGGTAGGGCAGGTCAATGCTCTGTCAGTACTCAGTACTACCGATCATATGTTTGGTGCGCCGAACCGAATCACGGCTACCACAGCTTACGGTGACGGTGAAGTGATTGATATTGAAAGAAACGTAGACCTAGGTGGCAGTATTCACTCGAAAGGTGTGATGATCTTGTCGGCTTACCTTTCTTCTGTATTTGGTAAGACGGCCAAAGTTCCGCTCACCACTAATATCACCTTCGAACAATCGTATGGTGGCGTCGATGGTGACAGTGCGAGTATGGCCGAGTTCTGTGCGGTGGTGTCTGCGTTTTCTAAGCAGCCAAACCGCCAAGATATTGCGATTACCGGCTCAATGAACCAGTTCGGTGAGTCTCAGCCTATTGGAGGTGTGAACGAGAAAATTGAAGGTTTCTTTGATGTGTGTGAAATCAAAGGACGTTCAAACGAACAAGGGGTGATCATCCCACGCTCGAATGTTCATAACTTAATGCTGCGCGGTGACATCGTGAAAGCGGTTGAAAAAGGCGAGTTCAATATCTGGGCGATTGACCATGTCACAGAGGCGATTGAACTGTTTACAGGCAAAGCCGCAGGTGAGGCAAGTGATGAGGGTAGCTATCCAATTGATACTATCTTTGGTATCGCTCAAGCTAAACTGAACGCACTGCGTAAATAGCTGTATAGCTAGTTAGCTAGACTAGATAGTTAGCTAGTTTATGCCTAAATAAACAGATAAACAGATAAACAGATAAAAACAGCCAAAACGCAAAAGCCATCGATTCTAGAGTCGATGGCTTTTTTATTGGTTGCTACTTTGCTCGCGAGTGAGTGGTTTGTATTTGGTCAATTCACGAATTAGATCAGCGCAGTGTGTTAAATGATCTTAGCCGTTTCGTAAGCAGAGCTTGGTGCCATCGAACTTCAATTTTGCCAACAAGTGTTTAGCGTTAGCTCGGCCAATATCATCAAATTCCACACCGTATCGAGCGTAGTGCGTCGATTTTTGCAGATTACAGATGATGCCTCTCAATGGAGGGATAAGAGGGCCATTGTAGTTCTCAGGTGTAATCTCGATAGACACTCGATCGGCAATCTGAATTGCACGAGAGGTCGGAGAGGTCACAAAACGACAACCACTTTTCGATAAGTCTCTTATCTCACAGTTTGCTCGTTGGTCGTTGAAGATAATTCTTGAAGCCAAGTTCACTTCATAGCGTGTTTCTTTACGCAGCTGAGTGACTTGCATCGTGCTTGGTGTCGAAAGCACAAGAATAGGGAAAGGTTCACCAATCTTATGGTGAATTTGGCTTCTAAAGTGAATAAGTGCGCCTTCACCTCGTAGAGAATAGGCACGAGCGGTCATCCAAAAACCTTCTTGAAAGAAAAAGTTCAGATCTTCATTGGATACCTCGGGAACCTCAACCACAATACAGTTATCACTGTGCGTACCGATAAATTTGGTGGTGGCGAGAAACTTAGTGCCAACCGGAGTCGAGACATTTAATGTCAGTTCACTGCCGTGCTCAATCATGGCCAGTGCATCGGTGCTGTTTATCGTAGAAACGGTGCGGTTACGAGGGTCTTGAAGTGCCTGATTATGCTCCAAAGGCTTCTTCAGTGGTGCGTTCATTATATATTCTCCATGCGCCAACATGCGTCTGTTAGTTATATTGGTAACTTGCTAACAAGGGGTTATTACGTGCTAGATTGAGTAGGCGTACTCACATAGATTTATAGAGTGCCTTTTATCATTGCTGTTTTTATATTAAGCCGATGGCACTGAATTAACTACTTTGTTTGTAAGTACTTAGTTTTATTTATATGCACTTGCGTTAGTCTATTACAAGGAACTCATACTTCAAACTTTTATTGTTTGTCGTATCAATTATTTGCAGGAGTTGAGAATGCAGGCAGTAAAATGGGATCAAGAAGTGAACCAGATCACAGTTGAGCTAGAACCCAACCAGTTCGCGGTCGTTAAGTATCAAAAGGACGGAGATGTACTACATATCACCTCGACGCGAATCCCTGATGAACTACAAGGCAAGGGCTTTGGCAAGGTGATGATGGAGTCGGTCTTGCCTGAAATTGAACAAGCAGGCTTCAAAATTGTGCCAGTTTGTAGCTATGTCGTTCACTACATGAATAGGCAGCCACAATGGTCACATCTTCTATCTGATAAAGCATAGCAACGAGTAATATGTCTCAATCAATATCGTCAAACAATCGGGCTCAACCTGAAGTGAGTTCAAGTCAAAATCAGCCAGAGCTTTATCAACAAGAGCTTTATCAAAATGAGCTTTATCAAAAAATCGCGACCTCGTTGGGTTGTCACCAAGGGTTTGATGTCCAAGTGATTCAACGCCTGTGGGGTGGTTATGGCGAGTTAGTTCGCTTGGTCTTTTCTCAAGAAGGCCATGCTGAACTGAAAAGTGTGATTGTTAAACATGTCGCGTTACCTGATAAAGCAGAACACCCAAAGGGTTGGAATACCAAACTCTCTCACCAACGAAAGGTGCACTCTTACCAAGTGGAAACGGCATGGTATCAATCGTTCACTCAACAGTGGGATGAGCGTTGCCCTTTACCTGTAGGGCTGCATTGTGAGTTACAAGACAATGAATGGCTGATTGTGATGCAAGACTTGGCTGAAATCGGCTTCCCGTTGATCTCTCAGTTTGATGTGCTTGCTGTTTCTGACGATCTGGCAACCAAAGACACTCAGTCTGAACTGGCGTTTGGTTACACTCTAGAAGAGCAAAAACAACGTGATGCCTGCCTAAAGTGGCTTGCTAATTTTCATGCAAAGTACATCAATATCGATCAAGAACAGTCAGCCTCATTGTGGCAAGTCGGCACATACTGGCATTTAGACACACGCCCTGATGAGTTTAATGCCTTGGCAGATTTACCCTTGAAGAACCAAGCCAAGCACATCGACCGTTTACTAAAAGAATGTCCATATCAAACTTTGGTGCATGGCGATGCCAAGCTTGCCAATTTCTGTTTTGATTCAGAAAGCCAAAACGCAGCTGCCGTCGATTTCCAATATGTGGGCCATGGTTGTGCGATGAAAGATGTCGCCTTGTTCATGAGTAGTGCGGTGAGGCCGCAAGATTGTGCAGAGCTTGAATCACAGATGTTAGAGACTTACTTCCGATACTTGGAAGAGGCATTGACGTACTATCAGCCACAGCTTTCGTTCGATGAAGTCGAAGCCGCTTGGCGACCAATGTTCTATGTGGCGTGGGCTGATTTTCAACGTTTTGTAAAAGGTTGGAGTCCAGAACATTGGAAGATCAATCCGTATACTGAGCAATTGACCTTACGAGTGCTCACTCAATTAGACGAACAGGAGTCCGTCAATGTTCGATAGAACCGCGAGCTGGAAAACGCCGCAAAACTTCTTATTACTGATTTCGATTGTTGTCCCTATTGCGTTTTCGAGCTGGATGGCTTTGCTTAATAACTTCGTGATTGAGAAAGCGAACTTTGATGGTGCCGATATTGGCTTGTTGCAAAGTGTTCGTGAGATCCCTGGCTTCTTAGCGTTTACTGTGGTGTTTGTGTTGGCATTCATTCGTGAGCAACGCTTTATGTTGATATCGCTGGCGATGTTAACCGTAGGCACGGCGATTACCGGTTTATTCCCTTCACTTACTGGCTTGTTGCTGACTACGATTTTGATGTCTACGGGTTTTCACTATTTTGAAACGCTGAAGCAGTCTCTGTCACTGCAATGGTTGAGTAAAGAAGAAGCGCCAGAGATGCTAGGTAAGATGATCTCCGTTGGCGCGTTGGCCTCGTTAATCACTTATGGCTCGATTTGGATGATGCTAGAGCAATTTAAACTCGACTTTGCTTGGGTGTATGGCATCACTGGCGGTATTGGCTTTATTTTGGTTTTGGTGATGACCTTTGGTTTCCCGGAGTTTCAGACCAAGACTCAGCAAAATAAAAAGTTGGTATTGAGAAAGCGTTACTGGCTCTACTACGCGCTAACGTTTATGAGTGGTGCAAGAAGACAAATCTTCACGGTGTTTGCAGGCTTCTTGATGGTCGAGAAGTTCGGTTACTCGGCTGCTGACATCACGCTACTGTTCTTAATCAACTATCTGTTTAACTTCTTGTTCGCAAAACGCATTGGTAAATTTATTGGTGTAGTGGGTGAGCGTAAGGCGCTGATCTTTGAGTATGTGGGTTTGATTGGTGTGTTTGTTGGTTATGGCTTGGTGCAAAGCGCTGAGTGGGCGGCAGCACTTTACGTGGTCGATCATCTGTTCTTTGCGTTGGCATTGGCGATCAAAACCTACTTCCAGAAAATTGCGGATCCTGCTGACATGGCATCAACCGCGGGTGTCTCTTTCACCATCAACCATATTGCAGCGGTTGTTATTCCAGTCGCGTTTGGTGTGATTTGGCTGTCTTCCCCTGCAACGGTTTTCTACATTGGTGCAGCAATGGCAGTGGTTTCTTTGGCGCTGTCTTTAAACATTCCTAAGAAGCCTGAAGAGGGTAACGAAGTCCGGATGTTCAGCTGGCGCTAATGTTCATTTCAATCTGGTGAGATAAATAAAAAGCTCCAATAGCGATATTGGAGCTTTTTTGTATGTGCTATTTGGTAGTCAAAGGCGTGACGTTCTAAACGGATTACTTCCTATGCCGCCTGTTTTTCTAATGAGCCAGAAAAGCGCTTCTTGTAGCTGCGTAACATACTTAGGCTGAATATGGCTGTTACGGTTTCCGCGAACAGGATACTCGCCCAAATCCCTTGTTCTGGGAATAGCTTTGGCAAAATCATGATGCCCAAGGCGACGAACACAAAGCCGCGGCCAAGAGATATCAGTGTTGCTTGTTTAGGTTTGGCCGTTGCCTGAAACAGGTTGGCGATCACTAAGTTGATGCCCATCAGTGGTACAGCAAAGAAGAAGAACGTTAATGCCGTGGCTGACAGTGCAATCAAATCACTTGAATCACCCAAATAGAGGGCTGCGATTTGAGGCGCAAGCAGGTACACAATAACCATAAACACCAAGCCGCTACCAATGGCACTTTTTAAACCTAAGCGAAAAATCGCTTCGATTCGGTTTGGCTGGTTGGCACCATGATTAAAGCTGATGATTGGCTGGCAGGCTTGAGCGATTCCGACCATCACAAACAAAGCGAATACCCCGATATTTGCCGTTAAGCCATAGGCGATAATATGATTCTCACCAAACTGATGCAACAACACGTAGTTGAACAGCAAGATTGTCATCGCGGCGGTTACCTCAATAAAGAAGGTCGGTGTACCTATTTTTAGGATGCTTGGCAGTTTGTCCAAACCAACTCCTTTTAGGCTCAGTTCCAAGGTGCCTTGTTTACGTACAAAGTGGCTCAATAGAATACAAGCGATAACACCTTGCGCAATGGCTGTACCGTAGGCTGCCCCTTTCATACCCCAGCCCCACTTTAAGACGAAGAAGTAATCCAACACTAGATTGACCACAGCACCTATCGACATCGCGTAAGTCGCCAGTTTTGGGTTGGTGTCGTTACGAACAAAGCACGACATGACCCAAGCTAACGAGTACAACACAAAGAATGGCAGCATTACACCCAGGTAATCGTGAGTCAGTTCAGCCATGTATCCAGAAGCGCCCATTAACGCAATCATGTCGTCTAGAAAATACAGAGCAATGCTGACTGAAATGGTGCTAAGCACGGCGGTACTGAGCATTGATTGGCTAAAGAGGGTTTGACCCGACGCTGAATTTCCTTTGCCGACTTCGATAGACATAAGCGCTGCACCGCCAATGCCAACCATCATCGCGATAGCGGTAAATATCGAGAAAGCAGGGATGGTCAAAGCGATAGCACCAAGCCCATCAGGGCCAACACCACGTCCGACGAACCATGCGTCTCCCATGATGAAGAGAGACTTGATCACCATGCCAGTTAGCGCTGGCCAAAGGTACTGATAAAAGGATTTAGATATAGGATCTGTTTTAAGGTTGATGGCCATTCGAGAGTGCTCCCAACAAGTTGGATGTAACCAAAGTGGATGAAATAAAGAGGGAGCATTATCCGAACTTAACTGGGCTCTAAAAAGGGATGATCTGCGTGTTATGTTGCACTATCTGAACATCGAGTTCGAAACTCTGCAGGCGACTCATTCATCTGGCCACGGTAAAAACGGCTGAAATAGGCGGGGTCTTCGAAGCCAAGTTCAAAGGCGATGGTTTTAATTGTCTTGGTCGAAAAAATCAATTCTCGGTTCGCTTCCAAGATGATTCGATCGTGGATCAATTGGGTGACCGTCTTACCTCGTTCAGCCTTCACGATCTCATTGATGCGCTTGTTAGTTATCGATAGCGCTTGCGCATAAAACTCACAATGTTTGTGGGTAGTGTAGTGTTGCTCAATCAAATCGACCACTTGGTTTACTCGGCTGTCGCGCACTTCGCCTTTCAATGATGATTGGCTGGCGAAACGTAATATGTAGCGCAAAAAGCTATTCATGAGGGACTCTACCAAATCCCAGTCGCTCTCTTCTCGTGCACACTCCTCTTTAATCATAGTGAAAATAGGCAGTAGGTAGCGGTTGCCTTCTTCACTGCAATCTAAGTAGGGAGGACGACTTTGATGCATGGCAAAAACGGTGTCGACCAGCTGTGTGTTGCGATGGTTGGTTTTGACAAAGCCTGGCGTAAACACCAGTAAACGAGCGCTTTCTCCCACTAGTTCAGATCGGTGAACCTGACCCGGAGCAATGGTAAAAATACGGCCGACCTTGTTGTCATAGTCTACAAAATCAATGCTCTGACTGCCTAAACTATCTACGCACCACACCAACTCCCAGTATTCATGTCTGTGCGGTTCTAAGAATGCGTCGTCGCTGTTAGTCAGTTCCTCAATCCTACAAGGTTGACCTTTAATCAGGCGCATGTGTTTGATGGGAGTTCTCATGACATTCCTTGGTTGAAGACAGATGGTGCAATTAAGACTAGAGTCGGTTGTTCTCAGCGTTTCTAATGTAGTCGATTGCGACGTTTAAGTCATTCGCTTGCCATTATCAATGAGTGATGGGCAGTGAAAGAATGGACGCGGTGAAATAGATAGGAGTGTGAGAGGGGAGTGAGTTAAAACTTAGATTTGAGTCGCTAAATAGAACCCTAGAAGCGCATTGTGGGCTTCTAGGGTAAATTCATAGAACTTAGTTGCTACTTACTGTTTTCAAAGAAGAGCGCAGCTTGAAGATTCCCTTTGGTGCCTTGGTCAGCAAGATGCCACAAAGTAGAGGGAGCATCATAAGCAGAGACTGTTCAGATAGAACCTCACCATTGATGTAGCAAGAGATCAGTAGCGCAACCACTGGGAAAATCAGGAAGCAGATAGATGCTTGGAAAGGCGTCGAAACTTGTCCTAATTTAAAGTAAGCCACAATGCCACCAACACTCGCCACAAAACCTAGGTACACGACTGCTGAGATTGAATCCCAAGTGAAGGACTCAACATTAACGCTTTCACCCATCGCTGAAACTGCGAACAAGAATAGAGAAGCAATTAAGCTCGGTACGGCGTTGTAGGTAAGTACTTCGATGCCTTTACAGTGCTTTTGAACTAAAACATACATCACTGCGTGAATGGCAACAGCAAGGCCTAAGCAAACCGTGCCAATAAGGTAGTCATCACCACCCATTTGCATTTCATTGCCAAGGATTAAACATAGGCTCACAACAGCTGTGACCAAACCAAAGATTTGATGTTTCGCCAATCGTAGACCTAAGAATAAACCCGACATCAGCATGACAGCGACTGGCATATTGGCGAAGATGATCGACGCTAGACCAGAAGAGATGTATTGCTCACCATAGATCATCAAAGTGAACGGAATAGCAAAATACATCAGTGCCACAATAAGCAGCCATTGACGTTTACCTTTAGGGAAAAGCAAAGGTTGGTTGAAGACTTTTGCTAATACCGCAAGCAGAGGTGCTGCAAGTAAAAAGCGTAACGCAGTGGCAAAAATAGGTGGGATAGAATGCAATGCCACTTCCATAGCGAACCAAGTGGTTCCCCAAATTAAGCAAACAGAGACAAAAAGCAAGATAGTTAGCGACTTCGAATTCATGGTGACTACTCATTAATAATTATTTTAAATCATAGGCTTGTGGTGCCTTAATGACGTGGCACAGTATAGAAAGGTAGTCGGAGAAAAGTTTTGCCTTTTTATCTCTAATTTGAGTTTATTGTGGAAATTAAATCTCTAATATAGTTATTTTGAAGAAAATTATTTTATTTTAGATAACTTAAACAAAGTCATTATTCTTTGTGAGGTTTAATGTTGGTCGATAAATCGTCAGTTTAGCGACGTATGGCAATTTGGTTGAAAGATATTAAGAATAAGATTCAGCGTGTTGTTTTAGGTGTTCAATAAAGGCGCGAATTCTGGCTGGCACCTGTAACCCATAATTATGGACGACATAGAAAGAGGCTTTAAGAACTTGATCTTTGGGCAAGATGTTTACCAATGTCCCTTTTTTCAGGTCTTCTTCAATTGCTTGTTTAGGTAAACAGGCAATCCCTAACCCATTTAAGGCCATCATGCGGATGGTCGGAACGCTATCTCCGATTCGACTTGCCCTGAATTGATACGTGCTTACTTTGCCCTTATTAATTTCAAAGCTTCTTTGGCTGTTGATTCCTTCCCACTGATTGGCAATGTAGTCATATTGGGAGAGGTCACTTGGCATGATTGGCTGCGGTATTTGCGCCTTAGTAAGATAATCAGCGTGACAGCACAGTACCTGATGAAGCTCTCCGAGCTTAATTGCACGAGACGTTGAATCAGGAAGAGCCCCAACAGTGACCGACAGGTCTATGTATTTCTCGATAAGATCTACGCGCATATCGTTGGCCAATAGTTGAGGCTCGATACGAGGGTGGCTTTTCATAAACTCACACATTGCAGGTCCAATAAGATGTGTCATCAATGTGTGTGGGGATGTGATGGTGATAGTGCCTGCAAAATCAGAACAGGACTCGCGCACTTCTTCTTCCGCAAGCGACATTAATTTTCGCATTTCTAAGCATCGTTGATAAAAACGTTGTCCAGCGTCGGTTAAGGAGTGGCGACGTGTTGTTCGAGTGAGTAATTTCACACCAAGGTGTTGCTCAAGCCCTTGTAAGTGATGGCTAACGACAGACTTTGAGAGATCTAGCTTATCAGCTGCTTTCGTTATGGAGCCCGATTCTACAATTTGGGCGAACACTTGCATGCGATGCAATTCGTTTTTCATGGTGGTTCATTGTCTTATTAAATCGAACTATGTTTCAAATATTACTGTATTTATCTATTTTAACAAACAAGTAAGATTCTCCTCGTACCTTAACAAAATAAGAAAACGGAGATAATGATGACTATTTTAGTGCAATTTACCTTGAGCCATACTGAATATAAAACTTCAGAGATCGGGGCGTTTTTTAACGAAATATTGCCAGATACTCGTACTTTTAACGGCAACCTTTCTGCGGAGCTTTATCAAAAAGATTTGGCAGAAAATGCCTTGGTTTTATGTGAAGAATGGGAAAGTACCGCTCACTTTAATGAATACATTGCTTGGCGCAAAGATATTGGTGATTTTGACCGTTTAGGCGCGATGCTTACGGATATGCCAATTATCACCGTCATGTCAAAAATCGTCACAGCCTCTGAGGGGTAATGATGAATAAGATATGGAGCCCTTCTTCAGTACCCGCTCCAGCCGCAAATTATCATCAATGTGCGTTGATCCCCGCAGGTTCAACGCGATTGCACATCGCTGGGCAACTAGGGGTTGATAGCGAAGGGGTGGTGGCTGAAAGTGCGGAACAACAGATTGTACTGGCTTGGGAAAATCTGAGAGGTGTGCTTCAGGCAAACCAAATGGATATCGAAGATTTAATCAGTGTAAGGCTGTACTTAGTTGACCGGAATGATATGCCTGACTATCAAGCCGCAAAGCAGCGATTGCCTTTCGATGTTGGTGGTCTCCCAACGACATTACTGTTTGTACAAGGGCTCTTTGACGAGCGATGGAAAGTTGAAATTGAGGCCGAAGCGGCGAAACTGATTTAAGTCGATCGCTGTATACTCAATTGATATGAAAGACATGCTATGAAGCAAAAAGCCCCTTTATTTAATCAGACTATAAAGGGGTGATTTCTTATCTAGAAATATTGCTACTCAGCGACGCATAGTGATTTGGTTGAAATCGATCCAACCATTCGCCAGCTGCTCAACTGGATTAACTGTTTTAGTATAATTGAGTTGCTGTTTTACGTGGAAAATCGGTCTATAAACACCGAACTCTATTAATTGTGCCTCAAGCTCTAGAAAGGCCGATTGTCGCTGGTGGTAGTCATTGAGACCCCATAGCTGTTCAAGGCTTTTGTTACGCCACTGTTTTTGCTCGTCAGTTAAACAAACCTCTAAGGCAATAGAACTTTGTAGCCATCCCATCCAGCTGCTGTCGAGATTGTCTGAAAACACTTCACCACTGATCAATATATCCGCATTTTGTAGATTGCTTTGTTGGCAAAAGTCTGGGAATTCGAGCACTTGATATTCGCAAGAAAAACCAAGTTCATTCAATCGCTCACAATAATGGCGAGCCATTTTGATGTGATCAAACAATTGGTAGGTCAGAATCTTTATTGGTTGGGTCGGTTTAGTTAGTGAGTCAGCCAGATGCTGGGCGGCTTTCAATGCGTCTTGGTCACTGTTGTTAATAAGTTTAGAGCTTGATGGCTGGTTAGACGTAGCAAGCATTCCGCAGGCGTAGCCGACAGTGTCTAGAGGAATATCTTTAGCGACACCAAGTATGCGGAGTAATTCATTCAGTGATTTAACGCGCTTTGCTTCTCCGAACCAAGGATGGCGATGTGGGTTTATCAATGCGTGTTCACAACCTTTTTCCCACTGTTCCATCTCTTCAAGCTCGAACGATATTGAGGAGTGTCGGTAATGCGGGTGCGAATGAACAATATCGCAGTGCATCTCATAGTCTTTGGCTTTATCGCCGACATTCCATATCTCTATGCCATCTACCCAAGGGCGGTGACCATGATAATGTTTGAATGCTTCCAGCCTGGTAAGCCATTTCGATTGTTCGACCAATTTAAAGCTGCCACTACCAACAATCGTATCTCCTACCTTTTTTGCAATACCCGCGGCTGAGTTGGATAGCAGTGATGGCAAATACCCTGCGTTGGCCTTGGTATCAAAATAAAGATGAAGTGGGTCTACAACAGTGATATTTGAGATGCAATTAAACTGCTGACTATTGTGGTGAGAGCTGTTGAGCAAACGTTGGAAATGGCTTTTGATGTCTTGCGCTAGAATCGATGAGCCGTCATGAAACACTAAGCCTTTTCGCAAAGTGAAATCCCAACGATTTTCATCTTGGTACCAGTCAATTGCAAGGTCACCTTCAAACGAGTGAGTACGTGTGTTGAAACGCAGTAAGTTACTGAACAAGTAACGGGTGATGTGTGCTTCAGTGCGTCGTGTCACTTCAATCGGGTCTAGGCTATGTGTGCCTCGATAGAAAGGGATTTGCAGAATATCGAGCGTAGTCGGCAAGCTCTGATAGCGGCTGATATAACCAAGTAGAAACTGATCACGTTGCGACTCTTCAATAAGCTCTAAAGCTTGGTCGACCTTGTTTTCCGATAGTAACTCATCAATCCTCAGTTCTAACTCATGGTTCACGTTTTTGAGTAGAGTGAGTATGGGTAGGTTGCCCCGTCCAACGCCTGACTTCCAATCAATCCAGCCTTCGTTTACTAGCTTTTTGATAATCAGTTGTGCGTTACGTTTGGTACAACCCAGAGCTTCAGTAATTTCTGTAAGCGAAAGTTTAGTTGGTTGGTTAATGAGTACCCGAGAACGTAAAAATGTCAGTGCCTTCCAGTAATGCATAAAGGTGAAATCCTTTTTTGATCTTTCTATTTTTCTTCATCTTTTAATCTCGATAATAGGGTTATTCGATTATTTTTAAAAGGAATGAAAAATGGAAGGTGTAGAAAAAGCAGAGGCGACGTCCTCTATTTGGAAAAGCTCGAGCTTTATTGTGTTGTTTTCGACGGCGTTCTTCGTCGCTTTTGGGACCAAGGTTTATGACCTTGCTCTGCCGTTGTTGGTGTACGAGTTAACGCAGTCTTCAGAGATGATGGGCTGGATGAGAGCGGTGGAGTTTTTACCCAATCTTTTATTGGCGCTGTTCATTGGTGTGTGGGTTGATAAATTCAATAAGAAGCAGTGGTCGCAATGCATGTTACTTGGGCAAGTGTTGGTGTTAGTTGTCTCATATATTGCAGTGCGTTGGCTTTCTAACCCTCTATATGCTTTGTTCCCGTGTGCATTCTTGATGATGGCGTTTAACTATGGTTATCACAATGCGCGTATCGGGATGATGAAAAATGTTTTACCTCAGCACATGCAAAATACCGCTACCGCGAGAATGAGCTCCTTGTACAGTTTGCTAGAAACGGTCGGTCCGGTTTTGTCAGGTGGTCTGCTTCTGTTATCCGCGTTACATAATGTGTTTTTACTTATTGCAGTGATGTATGTGCTAGCGTTTTGGCAGCTCAATAAATTGGAATTCAAGCCGTCTACGCCTGTTGCTCATCAGTCGGTGTTTAGTGCACTGAAAGAGGGTTGGCTGATCTTGTATGCGAACAAGAACATGTGGCACATTACCTTAGCGGTGATGGTGATAAATACCACGGGAGCGGTATTTTGGATTCAAGCTATCTACTTTGCAAAAGCAGAGCTGGCTTTAAACCATATGGAGGTGGGCTACCTGATTGCAGCATCTGGAATCGGAGGGCTGTTAGGTTCGTTTACTGCTGACAAAGTTCGTCAACGCATTGGCTTAGGTGTTTTACTTATGGTCTCTATTGCACTTGAAGCGGTCGGTTTTATTATTCCTGTATTATTCATAGACGGCGTCCAAGCTAGCGGACTTTTAATGTCATCTTTTGTTGGTGATGGGCTGTTTAGTCTTGATGGTAAATGGGCATTAATGGGCGCGTTTATGTGGGTGAGTGCGATTGGCGTGTACAGCAGTATTTGCATCTGGAGTTACCGTCAAGAAGTTTTCGATGAGCAACATTTAGGCCGAGTTGCAGGTATTACGGGGTCTCTGTTTAAATTATTGATGCCCTTTGGTTTGGCGGTTTCTGGTTATTTGGTATCAGAATTCGGCGTACCCAATATCTTTGTTCTCTGCTTCATTATTCAATTATTTACTGCTTTAGCCCTGTTGATGACCAAGGTTCGACATATTGAGTAGGGCGTGATTCTTTGGTTCACCGATGGCCTGGCCTCCAACAAAAACGCGCCTATGTAAGGCGCGTTTTTATCAATACGTTTAGGAGACAGTATCTACTGCGTAACAGGCTTAACTTGTTTGGTTTGTCTTACTGCAAGGATGAGCTGTGGTAGTAGCGACATTACGATCATGCCAGTCATTAGTGAGTATTGGACTGGAGTAAATGATTCACCCATTAACACCATACCGGTCACGATGCCCGCAACTGGGTTTGCAATACCACCGAAGGTGAAATCAACCACTGACATACGTTGTAGCAACCACACATACATGCCGTAACCTAGTGCTGTGTTCAGCCCAATCACCCACAATAGACCCATAGCGTTGCGAGTATCGAAATGAGTGACAGCATTAACATAAGGTTGTGGGTCAATGAACGCATGAACGCCAGACGCGACAGACAAAATCGTACCGCCCAAAATCAGCTGCCATGTTAATACCTTCCACCAATGCATGCGGTTACCCAGTGACTTGGTAATGCTGCTGCCGATAACGATACACATGATTGCTGCGAACATGGCACCCAAACCGATAGGGTTCAGTGCGATTTGGCTTGGGTTAAACAGTATCCACGCTAAGGTGATCAAGCCAATCCCAGAAAGGGCTTGAATTAGGTGCGGGCGCTGCTTTTTCACTACCCAATGGAAGATCATTGCGAACACAGGCACAGAGATCATGCCCACGCCAGAAATCGCTGAAGGCAGCGTTAGTGCCATCACGAAGATCAGGCCAAAGAAGGTCGCAATATTGATAAGGCCCAATGTGAAAATGATCTGCCACTCGCCTTTTTTAGGCAGTGTCGGCTTTACTGCTAGCAATAACAAACCAGCAGGTAACGCACGCAAAGCACCCAGTAATAATGGTGGCCACTCCTGTAGCGTAAATTGCGTCACTGCATAGGTTGTTCCCCAAAAGAACGCGGGGATCATTGCTAATAATATGTTCATTTAAAATATCTTTACGTTAAGATAACTATTGTGTGAACTGTATACTGAGAACTAGTGGTTGTAAAGTATCTTTATGTTAAACTAGTTTGAAGTAATCAAGACTAATAACGGAGCGAGATTGCAAATGGATGCTATCGACCGCGTAGTAGAGCAATGGGCAAAGGAAAAGCCTGAGCTAGAAACTGAGCCTATGGCAATGATGGGCCGGATTATGCGTATTGCCAAGTATATGGAGACGCAAGTTGCCGAGCTTCATAAAAAATACGACATGAAACTCGGTGAGTTTGATGTGCTAGCCACCTTGCGACGTTCTGGAAAGCCTTACCGACTCACTCCCTCAGAGCTGATTGGGTCGATGATGCTGACTTCAGGCGCGATGACCAATCGCCTTGATAAACTGGAAGCTAAAGGGCTGATCAGTCGTGAGCACAGTAAAGAAGACAGGCGCAGCGTGAGTGTTCAGTTAACTAAAGATGGTCTTATTCTGATTGATCAAATGATGACAGAGCATGTCGAAACGCAGAAAAAGCTGGTTAAATCACTGTCTACTAGTCAGAAGAAGAATACTAACCAGTTGCTTAAAACATGGCTGAGTGCTTACGAGTAATTGACTGGCTGGATCGGCTTGCTGAATTTATTGAACTGAGCTAACTCAAACTGATTTGAAAACCGAAGTGATGAGCTTCGGTTTTTTTGTGCTTGTTAAACGGGGTTATTTCTCTGACTCATTTAGATGGCTTAGGTTGAGCCGAGGCTCTCCAGCACTTCTCTAGCTTTTTCAAAGCGAGTGTTTCAATGAATTTAAGGCAATGGTAACAGCATTGAGGTTGTTCAATCTTCGGGTTTAGTCAGTAATTTGTATGCGAGTATGTCTACTAAAATTTCAAACAAGTTGTTCTATTTTTCTCGTTATCATCTTAATGCTAAGTCGAATAACCTATCGGCAATGAAACTTATCAAGGCTTAGAACTATGAACACTAGATTGAACGACACACTGACTTTTTTCGCTCGTATTTTATTGGCTTACTTGTTTATTCAAGCGGGTTGGGGAAAGCTATTTAGCTATGAAGGAACGGCGGGATACATGGCTTCTCAAGGAGTCAGCGCTCACTTTTTGCCTTTGGTTATTTTGCTTGAACTCGGTGGTGGGCTTGCGATTCTAGCTGGGTTTATGACTCGCTTTACAGCGTTCTCGATTGCACTTTTCTCTTTGGTTTCTGGTGTTATGTTTCACTTCGACCCAAGTTCATCGGGGCAAATGATTCACTTCTACAAAAACGTCTCTGTTGCTGGTGGGTATCTAGCGCTAGCGGTACTTGGCGCTGGATCGTTTAGTGTTGATTACTGGCTATCTAACAAGTTGAAGGAAGACGCTAAATGGACGCGCTTAATGGTTCTTGTACGTTAGCGTTCTTTGTCTAATCACACGTTATTCGTTAGTGTTGTTGGCGCAACTTATGAATAAAAAACCGAAGCCTAATCGCTTCGGTTTTTTGTTCCTGTCTAAGAACTTCAAGTACAGCGAATTGGCGAATTAAGCTTGGATCATCTCGTCACTGAATAGCTCAGCACAACCAATACCATTAATGGCGCAGCTTTCATCAATGTCTGAAATGTCACCGCTGACGCCGATAGCACCCAGTACCGTTTTATCCTTGTCTCGAATCAGTAGCCCCCCTGGAACTGGCACCATGTTTCCGTGTGCGAGCACGTTTACGGCGGAGATGAATGCTGGTCGGTTGTCAGCATCTTGGGCGAGTTTTCTAGAGGAACAACCCAGTGCGAGTGCCCCCCACGCTTTAGCAATCGCGATGTCTGGTCGCATCATGCTAGAGCCGTCTTGACGTTGCAGAGAAATCAGTTTGCCACCACTGTCTAAGACGGCGACCGTCAAAGGCTCAGTGTGGATCTTGTTTCCCGCTTGTAAGGTGCCATCGATGATGGTTAACGCTTGTTGTAGAGTCAAACTTCCCATGTTATCTCCTAGTTTTTCAAGGGGCCGTGTACCAAGTTAAGTCAGCCAATCATTACTCTAGTTGTGAATATCATCGACTGATTCAGCTCGGTACAAGAGTCCTAACTGGACTCTTGTAATAGCCCATAGCTGGGTAAAGTTAGGAAGGCAGCGAACTCTTCGGCTGTAGAAAGTTGATAGAAAAGATCGGCTGTCTCTTCAAATCGACCTGCTGAATAGCGCGAGTCTCCGACTTCATGTTTTATCGTGTCTAACTCCTGGTAAAGCCAAGAGTGGAATAGTGATTTGGTAAAGGTTTGGCCATCATCGAGAGTTACCCCGTGGTGGATCCATTGCCAGATATTGGCTCTCGAGATCTCTGCGGTGGCGGCATCTTCCATAAGACCGTAGATAGGTACACAGCCGTAGCCTTGAATCCAAGCTTCGATGTAATACAGCGCGATGCGGATATTTTTACGTACTCCTGCTTCGTCGCGGCTGCCTTCACAAGGTTTTAGCAACGAGTCTGCATTGATCACATGCTCTGGGCTTTGGAAGTCCATTTGGTTTACTTTGCCATCGAGGTGCTTATCAAAGATCGACATTGCCAAATCAACCAGTGCAGGGTGCGCGACCCATGTGCCATCGTGTCCGTTTTGAGATTCTCTCTGTTTGTCTTCAATTACTTTGGCAGTCACACGCGCCATCTCTTGTGGGTCTTTCGCTGGAATAAAGGCTGACATACCACCCATTGCCAGTGCGCCGCGAGCGTGACAAGTACGTACTAACAGTTGGCTGTAGGCGTTAAGGAACTCTTGGTCCATGCCGATGCCGTGTCGATCTGGCAGGATGCGGTCTTTATGGTTCTTCAGCGTTTTGATGTAGCTGAAAATGTAATCCCAACGACCGCAGTTCATTGCCACGATGTGATCACGCATTGCATACAAGATCTCTTCCATCTGGAACACGGCTGGTAGCGTTTCGATCAATACTGTCGCGCGAATGGTGCCTTTGGGTACTTGGAAATAGTGTTCGGTGAAGCTGAAAATATCGTCCCACCATTGTGCTTCTTCCATGCTTTCAAGTTTTGGAATGTAGTAGTAAACCCCTAAACCTTGTTGTGCACGTGACTGATAGTTATGGAAAAAGTACAAGGCGAAGTCCATCAAGCAACCGCCGATAGGCTGATTGTTGAATTGGATGGATTGCTCAGGAAGGTGGATCCCTCGTGGGCGTGCGATCAGCAGTGCAGGATCGTCGTTTAATTGGTAACGCTTCTGCTTCTTCTCATCGAAATAACTAATGGTGCCAAGATTGGCATCTCTTAGGTTGATTTGCCCTTCGACCATATTGGCCCAAGTCGGGGAAGACGCATCCTCAAAGCAACACATGAAGACTTTCGCGCCTGAGTTTAGCGCGTTGATCACCATCTTTCTTTCGATAGGGCCGGTGATCTCTACGCGGCGATCGAGTAGCTCTGGTGGCGGTGTTGCCACTTTCCACTCTTTATTCTGACGAATGGAAATGGTGTCTTTTCTGAAATTGGGTAGCTCACCCTCGTCATATTGAGCTTGTTTTGTGTCGCGGTCACTTAGCAGGGCATGACGGCGATCTCCAAACTTATTGACGAGAGCTTCTAAGAATTTTAATGCATCTTTAGACAAGATCTCTTTGTACTCGGAGTTGTCCATATTCCCGAGTACCTGCATACACTGTACTTCTTCTCTCTCTTTTACGTCATTCATCATTGTTGTCTCCTTTGAACAATACGATGTCACTTTGTATACAAAATGCTCTTTTTAAGGATATTTATATTGTAGAAATTGTAAACAAGCAAACGGTATTTAACATTTATTTATCATTTGGTCTTTTTGTAATTTATTTTTACGTAAAGATATTTTATGTAAAGCAATGAATTGTAAGCTTTTCAGGATGAGTGCGTACTTAATGTGATGGGTTGATGTAACAAAATTGTTTCATTTTGGGGTTGATAAATAGCTAGGATGGTTCATAGTACACAAAAGTTAGTTTAATTGTATACAATCTGAACTGGAGGTTCGAATGGCAATTATGAAAGCGATTGAAGCAGCGGTAGAGGTGCTTAAACGTGAAGGTGTAGACATCGCATTTGGTGTTCCCGGCGCAGCAATTAACCCTATGTATGCGGCTATGAAAAAGCTCGGAGGAATCGACCACGTCTTAGCTCGTCACGTAGAGGGTGCATCCCATATGGCTGAAGGGTACACGCGCACTAATCAAGGCAATATAGGTGTGTGTATTGGTACTTCTGGTCCTGCGGGAACTGACATGATCACGGGTCTTTATTCTGCGACTGCAGATTCGATTCCAATTCTATGCATCACAGGCCAAGCGCCACGTGCTCGTCTTCATAAAGAAGATTTCCAAGCGGTCGATATTGAATCTATCGCTAAACCAGTGACTAAGTGGGCGACTACGGTGCTGGAACCTGCACAAGTGCCACGCGCATTCCAAAAAGCCTTTCATTTAATGCGTTCGGGTCGTCCGGGGCCAATCCTGATTGATCTACCGATTGATGTTCAGCTGGCTGAGATTGAGTTTGATATCGATACCTATGAACCGCTAGAACCTTACAAACCGCAAGCAACCCGCGCGCAGGTTGAGAAAGCATTAACCATGATGTCTCAATCGGAGAAACCGCTGATTGTATCGGGCGGTGGCGTGATTAATGCTGGCGCGTCTGAATTGTTGCAACAGTTTGCCGAGATCACTGGAGTTCCTGTGATTCCAACCTTGATGGGTTGGGGCTCGATCCCAGATGATCATGAATTAATGGCAGGCATGGTAGGGCTACAAACGTCTCACCGTTACGGTAACGAAACCATGCTCAACTCTGACTTTGTGTTTGGTGTCGGTAACCGATGGGCAAACCGTCATACCGGCTCTGTCGATGTTTACACTGAAGGCCGAAAGTTTGTTCACGTTGATATTGAACCGACCCAAATCGGTCGCGTGTTCTGCCCAGATTTAGGCATTGTCTCTGATGCGAAAGCAGCGCTAGAGCTAATGGTTGAAGTGGCGCAAGAGTGGCGTGATGCAGGCAAACTGCCGAACCGAAATGCTTGGGCAAGCGAGTGTCAGGAACGCAAGTCGACCATGCTGCGTAAAACCAATTTCGATGAAGCACCTATGAAACCGATGCGTGTTTATGAAGAGATGAACAAGGCATTTGGCCGTGACACTTGCTATGTGAGCACCATTGGTTTGTCGCAAATCGCTGCCGCTCAGTTCCTGCATGTTTATAAGCCGCGTAACTGGATCAACTGTGGTCAAGCTGGCCCACTAGGTTGGACAACACCAGCTGCATTGGGCGTGCGAGCTGCTGATCCAGATCGCGATATCGTTGCTATCTCTGGTGATTATGATTTCCAATTCATGATCGAAGAACTGGCCGTTGGCGCGCAATTTAACTTGCCATACATTCATGTGTTGGTGAACAACTCGTACTTAGGATTGATTCGCCAAGCACAGCGCCAATTTGATATCGACTATTGTGTACAACTGGCGTTTGATAACCAGAATGCGCCAGAGCTTGAGGGCTACGGTGTTGACCATGTTGCCGTTGTTGAAGGCCTAGGCTGTAAGGCAATTCGAGTGCGTGAACCAGAGCAAATTGCCGCTGCGTTTGAGCAAGCTAAAGAGCTGATGAACAAGCATAAGGTCCCGGTTGTTGTTGAGTTGATTCTTGAGCGAGTAACCAACATTGCAATGGGCGTTGAGATCAATGCTATTAACGAATTTGAACCGCTTGCCGAAGGCCGCGGCGATGCTCCAACGGCGCTGGCGTACAAGTAATCATTAAGTCATGTGTATCCGTAGAGCTGAGGTTTAGCTCTACGGAAAGTCTCCAATAGAGCGAGGCTTTACTACAAATAACCAGATTTTTACAGATAAAGAATAAGGACAGAGTCATGGCAAAATTTGCAGCAAACTTGTCAATGTTATTCACGGAAGTTGATTTTATGGATCGCTTTGAAGCCGCCGCAGAAGCGGGTTTTCAAGGTGTGGAATATCTTTTTCCTTACGCCTTTGATGCTCAGGCAATCAAAGCAAAGCTCGATGCTAACAACTTAGAACAAGTGCTATTCAACCTGCCTGCGGGTGATTGGGATGCTGGCGATCGTGGTATCGCGGTCGACCCAGCACGAGTTGAAGAATTTCAAGCGGGTGTACCTAAAGCCATCGCTTACGCAAAAGCGCTCGGTTGTACTCAAGTGAATTGCTTGGCGGGGATTGTTCCGCAAGGTGTGACCCAACAAGACGCGCAATCGGCGTTTGTGATTAACCTGCATTACGCGGCGAACGCGCTAGCAGCAGAAGGAATCAGCTTAGTGATAGAAGCGATCAACACCCGTGATATTCCGGGCTTCTTCTTGAACACCACAGAGCAAGCCAAAGCGATCATTAAAGAGGTAGGGAGCGATAACCTTTCTATCCAATACGATATTTATCACATGCAAATTATGGAAGGCGATCTAACGCCGACCATGCAACAAAATATTGGTCAAATCGCACACGTTCAACTGGCGGATAATCCAGGCCGACACGAACCGGGTACCGGAGAAATCAATTACCCATTCGTGCTCAATTATCTTGATGAGCTTGGTTATCAAGGCTGGGTTGGCTGCGAATACAAGCCAAAAACAACGACGACAGAAGGCCTTGGTTGGCTGCACCAGTACCGTTAATTGCGTCTGGTAACCCTCAAACGTTAAGGAGAGCAACATGTCTAAAATTGCATTTATCGGAACTGGCATCATGGGTAAACCTATGGCGAGTAACCTTCAAAAAGCAGGTCACGATTTGATTCTGTCGGATCACTTTAATGCAGCACCTGCCGACCTTGTGGCAGCGGGCGCAACGGTCTGTCATTCACCAGCGGAAGCGGCTGAAGCAGCGGATATCATTATCCTAATGGTGCCGAATACACCTCAAGTGGAAGACGTCCTGTTTGGTGACAATGGCGTCGAGCAAGGCCTCACCGCAGGTGGCGCTGCTGGAAAACTGGTTATCGATATGAGTTCAATCTCGCCAATCGCGACCAAAGCCATTGCAGCTCGAATCAACGAAGGCGGCGCGTCATACCTTGATGCTCCGGTATCAGGTGGCGAAGTAGGTGCTATCAATGCGGCGCTGACTATCATGGTGGGCGGTGAGCAAGACGCCTTTGATAAAGCACGTCCGTTATTTGAAATTATGGGTAAGAACATCACGCTGGTGGGTGATAACGGTGCAGGTCAAACGTGCAAAGTGGCTAACCAAATCATTGTGGCGTTGAATATCGAAGCCGTGTCTGAAGCGTTAGTTTTTGCTTCAAAAGCCGGTGCCGATCCAGCACGGGTACGTCAGGCGCTATTAGGTGGCTTTGCTAACTCTAAGATATTGGAAGTGCACGGTGAGCGTATGGTTGAAGGCACCTTTGACCCTGGCTTTAGAATCTCACTTCACCAGAAAGATCTGAACTTAGCACTAACGGGCGCACAAGAATTAGGTGTTGCACTGCCGAATACGGCTAATGCTCAGGAGTTGTTTGGCGAGTGTGCCGAAATGGGCGGCGAAGGTTGGGACCACTCTGCGCTTATCCAAGCGATAGAGAAACGCTCTGACCACTCGATTCGTTAATCTAGTTAACGGTTTGTCCGTTTAGTGGTTAATCAATCAACCGATTATCCGTTAATTAATTAGGGCTGCTATCGATTCGTAGCCCAACAGTTTGTTTATAAATCGCGTAGTTTCGTCTCCTTTTATACGCGTTCCTGATACGAGGCAGAGGTTGAAGTTGTTCCTTTCCAACTTGATCTTAGCAGGCACCCTTTGGCCTTGTATCGGGGTTCTTTTTTTCTCCGTCAACTAAGGAGTGGCTGATGGACATTGATGCTAAGCAGTTTCTACAAACCCTTTTCTCAAGTGCTGTTAATCAGGCGCTACCTAAAAATCACATCGAACCTTTTCTTCCTCAAGACATTTTTTATCGCTCTGCTAATCAAGCCGGGCGTACTGTGGTGATCGGAGCAGGAAAAGCGGCCGCATCAATGGCAGCAGAGCTCGAAGCTGTCTGGCAAGTTAAGCAACAACAAGATCTCGCACTGCGTGATCTTGAAGGCTTGGTGGTGACTCGTTATGAGCACACCGCCCCTTGCGAACATATCGAAGTGATTGAAGCGGCGCATCCAGTACCAGATGCGATGGGCTTAGAGGTAAGCCAACGTATGCTGCAATTGGTGAGTGGTTTGAGTGCTGACGACACGGTTATTTGCCTACTGTCAGGCGGTGGCTCTGCTTTGCTAAGTTTGCCCGGTGGTGACATCAGCCTAGCAGAGAAGCAACAAATCAATAAGGCGTTGCTTAAATCAGGCGCCGCCATTGATGAAATGAACTGTGTTCGCAAACATCTATCTTCGATAAAAGGCGGTCGACTTGCTAAAGCGGCGTATCCTGCAAGGGTTGTGTCACTGGCGATTTCGGACGTGCCGGGCGATGACATTAGTGTGATTGCATCGGGCCCAACCGTACCCGACACCACCACGCGTTTTGATGCGATGGCAATTTTAGAACGTTACCAAATAGAAACACCATGCTCGGCATTTGAATGGCTAAATAATCCAGAGTCAGAGACGGTGAAACCAGATGACGTATGTTGGAAGAACGCGGAGCACCATATTATCGCCACACCAATGTCGGCATTGGAATCCGCTGCTGCAGAAGCTGAAGGTTTGGGCATTCCCGCTTATGTGTTGAGTGATTGCATAGAGGGAGAAGCGCGAGATGTCGCGAAAGTGCATGCTGCGCTGGCCAAACAAGTGGCTAATAACAAGCACCCATTTGAGACGCCTTGCGTGATACTTTCCGGCGGGGAAACCACGGTAACCGTTAAAGGGAATGGTCGCGGTGGGCGTAACTGTGAGTTCTTGTTGAGCTTGTATAACGAGCTTAAAGGCCAAGACAACATATTTGCATTGGCTGCTGATACCGACGGGATTGATGGCGTGGAAGACAATGCGGGCGCATGGATCGCGCCTCAAACATGGCAACTAGGTTCGAGCCTGTCGCTTAAAGCGCAAGACTACCTCGATGCCAACAATAGCTACGACTTTTTCAAGCAAGTCGATGTGCTTCTTACCACGGGGCCGACGCTGACCAATGTGAATGACTTCAGAGCGATATTGATTCTTTAACTTGAACAGTTCAAAAGCACGGTATGGAATGGTCGCTTCTTAACAAATAGAGCGGCCATTTTATTGTTATCAATGCGGTGACCTTGAGTTCTGAGATTATCTTCTGGACTAATGAAGCACGTTGATTACTATGATTTTAGTAACGAGCTGTAAAGGATGCAATATGTCTAGGATCAGACAAAAGAATCAAGATTTAATCATCGAAGTCGCGTGTGAACAATTCGCCACTCATGGTTATGCCGCAACAAAAATGGCTGATATCGCAAAAGCGGCCGACATTCCCAAACCCAACGTCTTCTACTATTTCAGCTCTAAAGATAAGCTCTACAATGCCGTTCTAGAAACCGTCACTCAGCCTTTACTTGAAGCATCTCGTCCAATTGAAGATCTCAGCGATCCTGTTGAAGCCTTGTCTCAATATATTCAAACCAAACTGATCATTTCTCGCGATCATCCGCACGCCTCTAAGGTATTTGCTAACGAAGTGATGTCTGGCGCTAAAGTATTGCCGAAAGAGATTGGTGACGAACTGTATAAGCAATCCCAGATGATCCTCGATAAGTTCTCAACTTGGTCAGCACAAGGCTTAATGGATGACGTTCCTGCACACCACCTGATGTTTACCATCTGGGCGGCAACTCAAACCTACGCCGATTTTGGCTGGCAGATTTGCAGCGTGATGCAGAAAGATAAGCTCGATGATAAAGACTATGAAGATGCCGCTGAATTCATCACGCAGCTAGTGATTAAAGGGTGTGGTGTGAAAGGAAAAGCTTAGTTATTTGACCTCAAATTAATACAAAAAAGGACATCATTCGATGTCCTTTTTTGTCTGTGTTGCTTTATGGAAGGGTGACCTTTATGTGTCGCTTCGAGAAAAAATGGCGGTACAACCACAAGTGTCTGGTATTGAGTCTGAATGCGCGTTATCTATCAGTGTTGATGTCCAGCCATAACTGTCTCCGATACGATTGACGATGATTAAACCAAGGCCGTGTTCTGTTTTTGTATCATCACTCAGCCCTGCACCAGTATCAGAAACTGAAATGGTATTAGAGTGGATGATTACAGTGATTTTACCTTGCGTGGTGAATCGAATCGCGTTTTCAATGTAGTTCTTAAGCACCATATTGACGATTGGCAAAGGCATGTTAAGCGTAGTATCTGGCTCAATGTTTAACAGCAGCTCAACACCTGGAGCTAACATCGTGCGGTACTTCGATAAATCGATAGCGGCTTCATCGATAGCCGTTAGTGTCTTTTCGGTGGAAGAGTTCTCTTGTTTAACAATGTTCAGCAGTATTTCAACGGTGGCGCTCATGCCATTGGCTGCGCCGAGAATACGATTACGTTGTTTGGTTTGAAATGCTAGGTCGCTAGGCTTCATTGCTTGCAATTCGGCAGCGCCAGTCACAATCGCGATCGGTGTTTTCAATTCATGGCTCGCGTACTTTGCGAACATCATCTCTTGTTTTGCGAGACGGTCTTTCATCTTTGAGTAGCTATTGAGGTGCGAAGTGAGCATCTGCAGCTCGTCAATGGTGTTGGTCGGGACGTGGAAATTATCGGACTCATGTTTGCTGAGTTGGGTGCTGAGGTTTTCAATTGGTGCCATCAGTTGGTCAAACACCCGCTTGAGGGTAATGCGTAACACAATGATCAACCCAAGCATCAGCAAGGTTGAGGTTGCCATCAATACGCCCCAACTGTCGTCCCACAAGTCCATGTCAAAGGAGCTGATGGCGATGTAAGTCGGAATGTTTTTGCCTTGGTCTTCGAAGGAAAAGTGATAGACGACCACGCCGGGAATAAGAAAGTCATTTTCAGAGAGTCTTATTTCAAAACGTTGGCGATCCACTGTATCCAGTGCCATGGGCGGTAGTTTTTTTAGTTGGTCGGTAAAGTCGCCTTCACCATAATAAGCCGTCACGTTGTCTGAGAGCTTTAGGCTACCTTCGGGTGAAAGGCGTTTGTAGAATTGTTCTGCCACACCTTTAAATGATTTCAGGTGGCTCTCGATTTGAGCTTCTTCCTGCCAAACTAAACGAAGCGAGAACACAAAAAATACCACGCATGAAGAAACCAGTGCGATGACAGCAAAGGTGCGCATGGTGCGGATCCTGACATCCTCGATGGAGTTGCCTAGCTTGGTTCGAATTTTCATGTTTATTGCGGCTCGCTTGCAGATAAAATCAATTGAAAACCGTGTTTAGGAATCGTCTTCAACATAGGAAACTTGAATGGCTTATCGAGGACGTTTCTTAACAAATAGATATGGCTACGGAGTACATCTTTGTCTGGAATCTCATCGCCCCAAAGCATGTATATCAAGCTTTCACGAGATACGACGCCGCCTTGAGCTTTCACTAACTCTCTTAGAATTTGGAACAAGATTGGTGTCAGGGTTAGGGTTTGTTTGTCTCTTGAGGCGGTGTGGGTTTTCTCATCAATCGTTACCTCGCCATAGCTTAAGATCTTTTGAGCAACCAAGCCTTTATTGCGTTTGATCAGCGCGCAAAGACGAGCTTCCAGCTCTGGAAATTTAAACGGTTTAGTGACAAAGTCATCGGCGCCGGAATCGAAGCTGCTTAATAGGTCTTCTTGGCCATTTAACGCGGTTAGCATCAAAATCGGTGTCGTTATGCCATTTTGGCGCAATTTAGCCGCGACTTGCATGCCATTAAGCTTGGGCAACATGACATCGAGAACAATCGCGTCGAAGTCATTGTGCATGGCTAGATTAAGACCTTGTTCGCCATCAGAAGCAAAATCTGCGATTGCCTCTTTAACCTCTAAGAAGTCGGCAATAATGCCTTGTAGTTCGATATTGTCTTCAATGACTAGAATACGGCTGCGTTCAAGCATCGACTTGCTCCACTAAAATATCTGCTCTCATTAAAACGTCTGTTCCCATCAAAACAGCGACTCCCAGAAAAAATGTAGCCTACCTAAAATTATGTCGAATTTATGTCTAATTGATAGCGTTGATTAAAAAATGGAGCTTCATCAGATTCTTTTTCAATGTCGAATCGACTTCGACTTTAATTCGACAAAGCCAGTTCAACAATAGTTCACATCAATAGGTGAAGGTTGAATTATGAAAACTAAAATTATCGCGCTGGCAGCACTTCTCGGTGTCTCAACGACTCAAGTACCACTAGCTCAAGCAACAGAGCTGATCGGTCACGTTCAAGGGTTAAACAGGCACAGTGTTGTGGCTGAGGTGCCCGGTGTGGTGGAGATGAATAACCTTGAAGTGGGTGACGCCGTAAACCAAGAACAAATACTGGCTCAGATTAAAGCCGATGATTTCAAGTTTAGCGTGGATAAGGCCAAGGCCAATCTTACCCTTGCGCAGGCTGATCTAGCATTGCGAAAGGCTACATATAACCGCTATCAAGCTCTCATCAAAAAGAACAGCCTTTCAATGGGGGAGTTAGATACAGCACGTGCCGAGTTTCTCAGTGCTAAAGCTTCAGTTTCCGTCGCTCAAATCGATTACCAACAATCTCTAGTGGATCTCGAAAACACTCAAATTGAATCTCTTATCTCGGGCTACATCTCTAACAAACCCGCGCAATCTGGAGCTTGGGTAAGTGAAGGAGATTTGCTTTATGAAGTGGTCAATATCGATAAAGTCACTCTGTCATTTATGGCGAGTGAGTATGACTTAAAGCATTTCATCGTTGGTCAGGAAGTCGTGGTGTGGTCTGAAACTAACCCAGAGATAAAAATGGAAGCGAATGTGCAGCGTATTGGTGTCGAGATGCAAAATTTAACTTACCCAGTATTGGTCGAGATCACCAACCAAGGGCATCAATTTAAGCCGGGGATGTCGGTTTACGCCTCGACAGATCTTTCGGTGACAAATATAACAGCTGCTCAAACTGCATCGAACTCGAACCAAGGTAAAGGGCAGTAGAGATGAACTTTTTATCATACTTCGCGAATCGTCAGTTTTTGGCTCGCATCATTACGGTGATGGTGTTGCTGACGGGGGCTATGTCGTTAATGCAACTCAAGTTACAAGAGTACCCCGATGTCGCGATGGACACGGCGGAGATCGAAACCATCTATCCCGGCGCGACGGCTCAAGATATTGAACTGAATATCACGAATCCGATAGAGAAAGAACTTCGCTCTGTGGATGGCATTGCCTACTTTTCGTCTGAATCCTCAGAAGGGCGTTCTTTTATTGAGGTCGAATATTTGCCCGGTGAAGACGCGGCGGTGATCTTGCGAGATATTCAACAAGCCATCGATCGAGTCGGAAACTTACCAAAAGATATTGATTCGCCACCGGTTGTGACTCAACAGAAAACCTCCTCTTTGGATGTGTACCATTTTGGTGTGAGTTTATCAGACAGCAACACCGATCTTGAGTCATTACAGCACTACGCGTATCAGCTAGAAAAGAGAATCAACAACCTTGGTGGCGTAGGTTCTATCAAGCTTTCTGGATTTAACGAACGAGAGTTTTGGGTCGAAGTTGACCCTGAGAAAGCACGCCGTTACCAAGTTGCTTTTGATGATGTGAGCACCGCGATAGAGCAGCATAACCTGTCTCAATCGGGTGGCTTTGTAGAGTCATGGAGCCAAGAGCAGAAGATCGTCACCATGACCAAAGTGGCGTCGACCGGTGATGTTTCTGACATCGTAATTAAGGCGTTAGATTCAGGTCAGGTCGCGCGTGTGTCTGATGTAGCAACGGTGATTGATACCTTTGCGCGAGCAACCGAAGATCCCGTTCTGAGTGGGAAACCCGCGGTGATTTTCTCAATCACAAACAGTGGCAGTGCGGATGTCATTACCACCATCGACAGCATTAAGGCTTTGTTGGGCAAAGAAAGCGAACGCATTGGCGATCAATTCATTTTCCAGACCAGCCTCGACCTTGGCAAAGACATGGGTGAGAAATTCTCTATCGTGGCCACCAATGGTGCGATAGGTCTGGTGTTGGTTCTGCTGATCTTGAGCATGATCCTGCAACGACGCGTCGCCTTTTGGGTATCGGTTTCTATCCCGTTTTGTGTGTTCGGTGTGATGATCGTTTTGCCGATTATTGGGCTTAATTTAGACAGCATCACATTGGCTGCATTGTTGTTGGTGATCGGTATTATCGTTGATGATTCAGTGATCATTGCTGAGAGTATTTTCCAAGAGAAGGAAGCGGGTAAAAAAGGTGTTGATGCTGCGGTGTCGGGTACGTTAAAGGTGATCAAGCCGTTGATGGCAAGCCTTGTGACAACGGCTTTGGTATTTATCCCAATGATGTTTATTCCGGGCACCATGGGCAAGGCGGTTGCGGTGATTCCAATTACCGTTATTGCTGCGCTCGTGTTCTCATTCATTGAATGTACCTTAACGCTGCCAGCGCATTTATCGTTGGCGAAAGAGAGCAACTCAAAGACACAAGAAAAGGATCGATTTGAATGGATAGCGAACCACTACCGTTCGCTGCTCAGTCTCGCTCTGAGTTATAAGAAGTCAGTGATTGTATTGGCGTTGGTTGGCTTCTCCGTTTCTGGCTTTTTGGTGTCTTCGTTGAAAGTGGATATCTTCCCAACAGAAGCGGGTAAATACATTGAGGTCTACACCGAAGTGAAGGCAGGCACGCCGCTAAGCAAGGTGCGAGAAGCCCATCAGTCGATAGAGAAAGCGATTGAATCCCTGCCGGAAACGGAACTGGTTAGCTATGAATTGGTTTACTCATCACCGGTATCGCAGGGCATCATCAACCTAACGAACTTTGACCAGCGCAGCCGTTCTGCAGAGCAGATTATTACGGCGCTTAATGAAGAGTTGAAAGTGGTGTCTGATGGCATGTTTATCAAGTTCTCTATTGATGCTGGTGGTCCTCCTCCCGGCGCCCCTGTCGAGGTTCGAGTACTTGGCGGAACCGAGAGTGAACGTAATCAAACCGTGGATTTGGTGATGACTTGGCTAGAAGATTACAAAGGCGTGACCAGCATTAATCACAGTGAGGCACTGAAAGATCCTCAGCTGAATATTGTTCCTCAGTATCACTGGTTGGCGAAATACAACTTAACGGTGAGTGACTTATCGAATGCGCTGCGAGTCGGCTTTGACGGTAATAGCGTGACCTCCACTTGGCTTGGCGATCAAGAAGTCGATATCCGTGTTGTTCTGGACGAGCAATTTCGCGATATCGAGAAATTGAAAACGACTAAAATCTACACGGCAGAAGGGCAACAACTACCGCTCAGCCGACTAGCAACGGTTGAACCGATAGAAATCCCTCGTCTGATTAAGCACTATAACGGAGAGCGTGAAGTGACGGTATCAGCGGCTTTATCTGACGAGAGTATTAGTTCAGTCGCATTAGCCGATGAGCTAATCACAGAGCTTACAGGTCAATATCCATCGAGCGTGACCATTAGCGTTGGTGGCGAAGCGGAAAGTACCAATGAGACCATGAGTGGCTTTATGGTGGTGTTCCCCGCGGCAATGGTGGCGATCTACTTTGTATTGGCGGTGATGTTCAACTCATTGTTGCAACCGCTGCTGATAATGGCGGTTATCCCGTTTGCGATTATGGCCTCATTAATGGCACTCGTGGTTCACATGCAGCCGATGTCTTTGTTTGGTTTGATTGGTGTTCTAGGCATGACAGGCGTGGTGGTCAACAACTCATTAGTGTTGATTAACCGAATCAACGAGCTAAGAATCGAAGGTTTAGATGCGATAGACGCAGTGATGCAAGCTGCGGTCAGTCGCCTTCGCCCGATTGTGATGACGTCACTGACCACGGTTGCTGGCTTGCTTCCTCTGGCTTATGGATTAGGTGGAACTGACGTGTTTATGGGGCCAATGTCGCTAACACTGGGCTATGGTTTGTTGTTCTCTTTGCCAGTTGTGCTCTTGGTGATTCCTGCAATGTATGCGTTGTTCTTTTCAAGAAAGTCGTGGCTGAAACCAGAATAAAGTGAAGATAACTACAAGTAAAAACGCCGATGTATATCGGCGTTTTTACTTAGAGAGAAGGTCTAGCTTTTATAATTTGAAGCGTTCTAGGATTTGTTGTTGTTTATCGATCTCGCTCAATTGCGCATCCATACCACTGCTCATTTCTACAGCTTGTTCTGCGATTTGTTGGCTCAATTGACTGATTTGTTGTGTATTACGATTTATCTCAATAGATACAGAGCTTTGTTCTTCTGCTGCGGCTGCTATTTGATCGTTAAAACCAGAAATATGGGTGATGTTTGCTTGTACAGAACTGAGTGCTTCAGTGGCTTTTTTAGCACAAGAAATAGCGTCTCTTGCATTTGCTTCACTGACGGTTATAGCTTGTGCCATTGAGCTAGTCCCATTCTTTAGCTGGTTTATTTTGGAATGTATCTCTGTTGTTGATTCTTGTGTTTTCAAGGAGAGTAAGCGTACATGGTCAGCGACTACCGCAAAACCTCGACCAGCTTGCCCCGCACGTGCTGATTCAATCGTTGCGTTCAAAGCCAGTAAATTGGTTTGATTAGCAATCTCACTAATAACATCCAAAATACTCGTAATGCTGTTTGTTGCTTCGGTTAGGTTGTCGGATTGAGTGGAGGCATGTTTAATACTGAGCGATAAGCTTTTGATCGTTTGTTCGGTTTGCTGAACAACATCGACACTCTCTACGACATTTTTTTCAGCAAAATTGGCACTCTCTGCCGCATCTTGGGCACTTTTGGCTGTATCGCGAGCAGAAGCCGACATTTGCTCCATGGCGGTCACTAAACTTCTTAACTCTGACATCTGATGATTTACATTGAATCCTGTATCTTGTGTTGTCTTTTGAGTTGTATCTGCTTGGCTTTTCAAGGTTGACGCCACTCTCTTTGAATCCAACATTTGAACCTGCAGGTTTTCAACAAATTGGTTAAAGTTCTCTGCCAATTCAGCAAACTCGCGGTCGTTGTCTGTTTTTAAGCGATGAGTTAGATCCGCTTCGCCAGAAGCGATGTTCTTGATTGCTGAATTTAATTCTTTGATCGGTCGGAACAGGTAACCAATCACCCAATACAAGAGAATAGAAATAACGATGACCGAAATTGAAGCCATTAATATTAGGTGTGAGGTTAGGTCATTTAGGCTAGAGAAAACACGTTCTTCATTTACAAGCGCACCAATATACCAATCTTCTCCTTTCACTTTTTGTAAACTGATCAGATGCAGTGCGTCATTGAGCATAACTTCTTTTACACCCGTTTCGAGTTCTACACCTGGAGCAAACTCGGTTAAAGGCTGACCGTTGTAATCACTGTTAGGGTGAGCAATCGTTGTGCCGTCACCTGTTACCATGAAAAGGTAACCTGAGTCGAATAGGTTGGTTTGATTTACTAGTTGTGCCAGGGGGTTCAATGACACATCAAATACTACATTTCCCAAAAATTGATCATTGGGATCATTGATTGATGAAGAAACAGAAATGATCATATCGCCGGTAGATGAGTCTACATAAGGTTTAGTAACGACTATGTCATTTGATTGGCTCGCTGCGATGTACCAAGGGCGAGAGCGGACATCATAGCTTTCGTCAGGAATCCAACCATCATTCGATATGAGAAGACCATTATTCTCGTAGCCGATACCAATCGCTTGAAAGCTACTCTTCAAAGTCGAGGTCGATATTGCTTTGTACGCAAGGTCATGATTAGTAGCATCAATCATATTCAATGAATGGACTACTGAACCCACTAACTCACGGCTAGCGTTGAGTTGGTATGAAACTGTATAGCCGACGCTTTTGATTAGTTCTTGAACACTACGGTGTATATTTTCTTTAAAAGTATTGCTAGTTGCTTGTTGTTGAATTAAGCCGATACAAGTAATAACCGACAAGAACAGAAGACTGGTAGTGAGTATGATTTTGGATTGGAATTTCATTGAAAAAGTGCTGCATAGAAAGGTTGTTTTCAATGGTACAGGTCAGATGAGTGTATTTCTGTAATAAGCAATATAACCTTATATTCATTGACAGTGATCTTGCTTGTGGGATGAGCAAATTGATTTTAATACAAGTTTATACTTTGCGGGTGATGGATTTCAGCATGTAATTTATAAGAATTTCAAAGGTCTATCATCCTAATGTTTGGAAAGATTAAGTAACCTATTCACGCAATCTAAAAGAAATCGAGCCATACATTTATGGTCGGAGATTAGAATGAATACTTGTGTCGAATTTCACCAAAATTAAATGGCCTGGAACCTGGCTGTGTAGTGTTTGTTTTGTATTTCTGTGACCCGTTGTGCAATAACTCATTTATCTTGAATTCGGTTCGATTAGGTATGCCATTTTATTTAAATGACAGGTTATAGTATCGCGAAAATTGGCGGCACTTACTCTTCTGAAAAGCGAAAAGCGAAAAGCGAAAAGCTGGAAACTTATAGATGAAGCCGCTAACAATATTACACGCACAACATTAAGGTTTAGCAATGACGCTTAAAAGCTTGGCATGCACCATCAGCGCAGTTCTGCTTGCAGGTTGCGGTTCAACGGTCGCGACGCAAACATACAACGCTGATCTGATCATCACCAACGGACAAGTCCTGACTATCAACTCTGAAATGGATGTGATTGATGATGGCGTGGTAGTGGTGAAAGACGACCAGATTATCGCAGTTGGTAACGAGGATTTGATTACTCAATATCACGCCAAAAAGGTGATTGATGCTCAAGATGGAATCGTTATGCCGGGCATGGTGAACGCGCACAACCATTTACCGATGATCGCGTTTCGTGGCTTAGGAGAAGAGGGCATCTCGAACCGCTTGTTCGCTTACTTCTTCCCTCTAGAAGCCGAAAAGCTAAGCCGTGAACTGATTTACAACGCAACCAAGCTTGGCTCTATCGAACTAGCACAAAGCGGTGTAACCACTTATGCCGATATGTATTACCACATGGATGAAATGGCCAAGGCGACCAAAGAAGTTGGCTTGCGCGCCGTGCTCGGTGAAACCGTGATTAAGTTTCCAATGGTCGATGCTAAAGAACCTTACGGTGGGATTGAGTATGCCAAAGGCTTTATTGAGCAGTACAAAAACGACGAGTTAATCACACCTGCTTATGCACCACACGCGGTGTACACCGTGAGTAAAGATAAGCTGCAAGAAATCAACAAGCTGTCTGCTCAATACGATGTGCCGGTGCTGATTCACGTTGCTGAATTCCCGAATGAAGAAAAGCGCATCAAAGACGAAACCAAAGCGACATCGCCAGTTGAATACATGGATGAAATCGGTGTGCTTGATGAGCGTGTAGTGATTGCTCACGGCATCCACCTTTCAGAAAATGACCAAAAGCTTCTCAAGCAAGCTGACGCGGGTATCTCATACAACCCAATGGCGAACGCCAAAGGGGCGACAGGCATTGCGCCTGCTTGGGAGATGTATCGTGCCGACATGCGCATTGGCTTAGGAACAGACGGCCCAATGAGCTCCAATCAAGTCGATATCATGCGTACCCTGAGTTACGCAGCAAACATGCAACGTTTGAAGCATTCAGACCGCACCATTATGATCCCTGAACAAGTCATTGAGATGGCAACATTAGGCGGCGCAAAAGCCCTGCACATGGAAGATCAAATCGGTTCTCTTGAAGTGGGTAAGAAGGCGGATATCGTGATTGTAGAGACACAATCGGCGAACATGATGCCTAATTACGACCCATACGCGACTTTGGTTTACCAAGCGAACCCAAGCAATATCGACACGACCATCGTTAATGGCCAAATCGTGATGGAAAACCGAGTGATGCAGACGGTTCAATTGGATGAAATCCGCCAAAGCGTCGATGAGTTTGAAACAGATATCAAAGCGTTTGCCAAAGAGCTTTCTAAGAAGGCGATTAAGTCTAAGAGCTTGATGGATTAGGCCGTGAATCGGATTCTAAAAATCGAATAGAAGTAACAAGGCCGACATCATGTCGGCCTTTTTTGTTACGAACTCTCTCCAGAACCTTACTCCTTGAACCTCCGTTCTTTGGATGACAGCAACAGTTGGTTAATTGAGGTTGCACTTGGTTAGTTAGAGAAGCTCTTGATTAATTAGAGCAGCACTTAGCTAATTAGAGCAGCACTTAACTAATTAGAGCAACTATTGCCATTAGGGATACCGCTACCTAAGAATTCGACGCGAATCTGTTCGATATCTTTTAGATACTGGTTGTTCGCTTGCTCGGTTTTATCAAAGTTGTTAAGCGTGACATTCCATGAAGTGAATGGGGTGGGCTGGAAGTACGCGTATTCGAACTTATTCGCTACGGCGCCATCTGTAATGATGCTGATGTCGTTGGTGGTTGGATCATCAATGCGATAGTAGAACGCGCGTGACACGGGGTTAGAGCTGAACTGGTAATCTTGATTTTCGTATCGATCGGCATAGTTGCCTGAACTGGAGACACGCAGGTTGAGTTGCTTGCCATAAGGTAAGTTTTCACCCTCTAAGAACACTCGTACCGTGGATAGCCTAACGCGGTCAAACGAACAGAGTTGGACTTGCTCTAATGGAATAGAGAAGTTGAGCTGTCCGGTTGTTGCAAAGCTTTCGAGTTGTTCTGGGCTGGAAATGGTGTAGTTATCGATGGTGAAATCTTGTGGCGCGGGTTGGAAAGAAGACAGAGCATTCACATACTCACTTTCGATGGACGCCAAATCAAATTGGTAGTCCAAGTAGCTTTTGTTGAGAGAAGGCGTGATCTCGCTTGGCTTCAATGCCCAATATTCGTATGCCTGAACATAGTTAGATAAAGCAACGTACATCGGACGTTTGAAGTGCATCAATACTCTCGACAGTTCACGTTCAATCGAATCGAAGCTGTCGGTGTCTACCTGGTAACCCCCAATTGCATCATTCAGTCTTTGCTGTTGATTGATGGTTACGTTATTGGTTAACAGTAAGTCGACCAGCTTTGCTTGTTCCTGAGCAAAGTTAAGCTGGGTGATGTTAATTGCCTTACCCAGAAGCACCTGTTTCTCAAGCTCAAGTAAGTACTGTCTCGTCCCTTTAATTCCTAAGCTATCGGCATATCTTAAGTTGCTGCGGATCTCGGTGATCATCAGATCCCACGCTAGGTTGCTTTCATTGATGGTTGGGATGTTGAAGTTAAAGCCATCCATCGCTTCCGATATCTTCTGGAACTTGATAGTTGATTTAATATCCGCGGTGAGCTGAGAGATGCCAGAAATCGTTTTAGTGACGCTATCAATAATGCCCGTGACAGACTTGATATTGGTGACGAGGTTTTTCGCTTTTTCTAATGCTTCTGGGGTTTTAGCCAATTGCTCGGTTAGGTCATTGACCCCTGAAAGGTTGCCTGTGAACACGCCACTCACTGCACTGCCAATCTCGGCTATTGCTTTGAAAATCGCCAAAGCTGCGTTGAGTTGCTGCTGGGTTTTCCAATTCTCTACGCCAACTAGATAAGTCGTTCTTGCATCGAGAGTCACTAACTCCTGAGCTTTGTATTGGCTATCTACTTCGGTCAGGCTATCGCCTATCTTGTCTATGTTGGATTGGGTTTGTGTGATAATCGAGCTTTGAGCGCGAAGAACGTCTTCAATGTTAGCGAGCGCTAACTGAGCGGCTTCTATTTTGTCTTCAATGACGGTGCTTCTGTCTTGAATAATGTCCCACTGAGCTTGATACGCGACCATCGCTTTCAGATACGCTTCGTATTTATCTTGGTACAACACCTTATCGAGATAAGGCACATAGTGGCTCTCTTTGGTACTGAAGCTAATGAATTGTTTGAACGCGACGGTTTGCAAGTAAAGGTCTGAAAGGATTGGATCGTCTTCTACCACTGAACCTGAGTAGCGTAAGCTCTGTTCAACCCAGTTGATGAGGTCGAGGCTAAGTTCTGGGTTGGTATCGTATAAGCTGGCGGCCATATCAAAAGAACGATTAACAATGTCTGTAAAAGGCTCAGAAGCCAATTTCATTTGCCCAGTGATGTTCGAGTCAATGGTGGTTCTTCGGTAGTGCTCTCCTGCTAAGACAACGGATTCGCCATCACCGATTTTCCCTGTTAGAGCGTCTCGTGTAATGCTGCCATCGCTTTGGAAAGCGAGCACATTAATCGGTGTCTCTATCTCGCCCGCAATCACAGAAATTGAGGCAGCAGAGCCTTGTTGTCCGAGCACAAATGTCGGCGTGCCTTGACCAACGATTTTGCGTGCAAAAATCAGGATATTTTGATTATTTACGAGCAAGTTGAAGTTCTTTGGAACCTCAATCGTATCTGCAAAAATGACAACTTTTGAAGGCTTAGTGACATAGAGGTTTTGCTCTGCAATCCAGTCACTTAGGTTGATGTGTAAATCGGATGTTGAACGCGATAGGACGCCAACATCGGAATAGGCAGATTGAACCCAGGTTGGGTATTCGGTTGAATTGGGTAAATTGTTCAGTTCAAGCCAGTCGCTAGAAAAAGCCTGTGGAGAAAATGAAAGAGAAATAATAATAGGTAGAAGTCTCATATTTATGTCCTGTCGAAATTAGTAGTCACCAAATTTTGGGTAGCAGAAGCCGCCACCTTAATTTGCTTAAGGTGCGGCTTCTTATTCGGAAGGTAATTTGGCTATCTTGTTATATTTTTAGCAGTTTCGTTGCTGTGTATAGCGTTTCTGTATATAGCGTCGATTTTATCTGTCGCGCTACTTTTCGATAGGTATAGGGACTAATCCATTTTTTGGATATATGCATTGTTTGCGAACGCTTTTGCTTTCTCACTAATATTACTCCAGTTACTTTCTGCAACTGTTGTATTCGCAAGAGCGCCTATCGCACCAAGCATGGTATCGTCTCTCATGATATCGGCATTATCTTGAGCTTGTTCTAGTGCAACGAGCAGTGAGGTGAAGTCGGCATTCATTTTCTGCCAATTCAGTTTCAGCTTATTAATATGTGGAATCGCATTTTCAATTTGCTGAGAAATCATCTCGATGCTCTCCGAAGAGCGATGATAAGAGTTATATATCTTTTGCGTGTAAGTTAACTGCTCTTGAAGCTCTTTTACTTCGTTTTGTAATTCGTTGCGAAGTTTGCGTGCTTTTTCTGCTTTATCGCCGTAGACGCCCATAATTGGCCCTGCAACCAGAGGGAACCAAGCATAAGTCACTGCGGTAGAGGCGACCGTAACGTAGTGAGTGTAATCTTTGTTGAGTTGAGTGATACGTGCATTGATGTCATTCACTCGTTGCTGAAGCGCACTGCCATCATCGCTTAGATAACCGTTATGGGTACCTTCCAACACATCTAGCTGCAATTTTTGCGTGTCCAGTGTGGCTGAAAATTCCAATAGACTTCCGCCAACGTCAGACACTTCTTGTTGGTATTTCATGGAAAAGTTCTGCAGGCTTTTTAGGTAAGCAATCGCCATTTTTCTGTTGCGTTCTACTGCTTCTATATCTTCCGGCAGTGGCGAGAATGCTTTGGCCAACATTTCATTCAAAGCATCGCTCAAAGGGGTGAGCATGTAGTCTTTAATTTGTGCGTAATTGGCCAAGCTTAATGAAAGGCCAACGATGCTTGGGTAAAGGTCTTTTTTCCAATAAAAGGCAGTATCGTGAATGTTTGAGTATTGCTCGACCAGTGCTTGAAAATTAGAGAAAGGAATGTCGTTAGGAATACTTAAAGTCGACTTCATACTGGCTTCTGTCACAGGCAGTGCTAAAGCACCTTCGACATAGGCTTGGATCTGATACCACTCTTGCTGTTTGAGAATAAAGTTGTCGGTATCTAAATCAATAAAGACGCCATTCTCACCGATTATCGTATCGTAGGTGACTTGAGGTATGTTTTGTTCAGCTGACGCTTGGTTAACTTGAACTGGCGCTGCTTGAGAAGTGAAAGCAAAAGAAGAAAGTAGCCCAATTGAAATCGAAGATAGTACTAGTGTTTTAGTGATTTTTTTCATCGTTTAGCCCTGTTAGATTTGTTATTAGCTTTTTACAAAGACAATAATCCCCCTACCATTCGATGGCATTTTTAAATATTTATGAAGGGTTATTGAATAGTTTTATATTGTTATTCTTATAATTATTTTTTTGTTTTTAAAATAGACCCCTTTAATGTGTTTTTTGTTTTTATAAGATTTGGTCAATCTATAGTAGATTTATAATGAAAAGTTCTATTTAGATCACATATTTGGATTCATATTGATTGATTGTTGATCTATTGAATTTAATGATATTTAAGTCACTACTCTTGTGTCTTTTGTCAGGCTAGGTATGGAAAGGTCTCGAGAGGTTTTTATTCTATTCATAAATGCGATAAGTGATAAAAGTATAATTATCCTCATAATTTCCATTATTACTAAATCTGTTGATTAATTTGATGAATATATAAATAGAACGAGCGTTTTAAATTTGATCTGTGCCAGATAATGTACGGGTTGCTTTATATTAATCGAAAGTTTAATTAGTGAATGTTTTATTAGTTAATATTAAATTAGATTGCATTTAATTAGCTTATCTTCAATTAGTGAAGGTTTATATTTCGTTCTGATAGGGATGGAACTATTTAAGTAAACTGACTAATACATAGCCTGAGAGGCAATCATGCCTGCAGATTTTTGCGGGTGTTTTCGAATGTTTATGGGTTTTTAGAATCTTTGCGGATGTTCTGGGTGTTTGCCCATCAAAGCCACGCGCTTTGGCTTGCAGTGTTTGATGGGCAAGTGTCTTAGTTAGTTGTTATTCATCGCCAACTTACCAAGCTTCATTGCGGCAGCGTGGTGGCGGTGCATCAGTCGCTCCATGTCTACGCCAATCACGGCACCATCGTTAACTCGCCATTTTCCGGCTACCATCACTTTATCCGCTTGTTGAGCACCACAAAGTAGTAATGCAGCCAGTGGATCGTGGCTACCAGAGAAACGAATATCATCGAGTTTGAACATCGCGATGTCGGCTTGTTTACCAACCTCTAGCGTACCAATATCCGTTCTGCCCATTGCGCGTGCCGAGCCTGATGTCGCCCAGCGCAGTGCGTCGAAGTGTGAAACGTTGGCAGAGCCATACTGCAGGCGCTGTAGATACATCGCCATGCGTACTTCGGCAATCATATTTGAGCCGTCATTAGAGGCCGAACCATCCACGCCAAGACCGACTTTTACGCCAGCGGCTTCAAGGTCGTTGTTCTTACAAATACCGGAAGCCAACATCATGTTGGACGTCGGGCAATGACTGATGCCAATGCCTGCTTTACCCAAGCGCTTGATCTCTTCTGGGTTGAAGTGAATACCATGAGCGAGCCAAGTGCGTTCGTTGAGCCAGCCGACATCTTCTAGGTAATCGACAGGGCGTAGACCGAACTTCTCGATACAGAAGTCCTCTTCATCGAGCGTTTCGCATAGGTGAGTGTGCATCATCACGTTCTCACGCTCACTGATCTTGGCGGTCTCTTTCATCAGGTCGGTGGTGACTGAGAACGGCGAACAAGGCGCGAGTGCGATTTGAATCATCGCGCCTTCATCACGCTGGTGGTAATCGCGAATCAAGCGTTGGCTGTCATCTATAATGGTTTGTTCGGTTTGAATGGTGTGTCGTGGAGGTAGCCCACCTTCATCTTCCCCTAGGCTCATGGAGCCGCGCGTAAATATCGCTCTCACGCCAAGCTTCTCTGCCGCCTCGACTTGTAAATCGATGGCGTTCTCTAGCCCGTTAGGTAGCAAGTAATGATGGTCTGACGCTGTGGTACAGCCCGACATCATTAGCTCAACCAGCGCCAGTTCAGTGGCAAGGCTCATCATCTCAGCATCGAGGTTAGCCCAAACAGGGTAGAGGCTTTGTAGCCAATGGAAGAGTTCTTTATTCAGTGCGCCGGGGTAGGCACGCGTTAGGGTTTGATAGAAGTGGTGGTGCGCATTGATAAGCCCAGGAGTCACAACATGACGAGAGGCGTCGACGCTGTAATCTACGGGTAAGGTCGGTTCTTTGTGTTTGCCAACCAGCTCAATGATTGTATTACCTTTAATGACAATACCGCCTTCTGCATCAGCCAGTGAGCCAGTGTAGATTGCGAGAGGATTCTTAATCCAGATGGTTTCCATTCATAGTAGTCCTTAGCCATCTCAGCCTTTTCAGGGAAGAGGGTCTTTATTGGTATTTGCTGTTGAAAGATAAATTCGAATCAGGGCGTTAAAACGTTCAATGCTCTAATCAGCCCTGATTCTGTGAAAATCGGCTTACGTTAGTCAGTGAACCAGTTAGTTCGTTTTTGGCTCAGGGTTTTCTGATGCCGCTTGAACATCTGCTTCTGTGCTTGCTTGCTGAATCTCTAATTGGTCGTTTGACTGTAACTCTTCTTCAGCTTGTTCTTTCATTTCTAGCTCAACTTGCGCTTGGCTTTCGGCCAGCGCTTCTTGCTCTTCTGCTCGTGAAGATTTCGGCAACACAAGGTTTAGAAGAACCGTCATGATGGTGCCTGTTGTAATGCCAGAGTGAAGAAAGTTCGCAAGGTCATGCGGCAAGTGTTGCAGCAACCTTGGTTCGAAAGTGACGGCTAAGCCAGACGCTAAACCAACACAGATTACCAAGGCATTTCGCTTGGTGTCTGCGGCCTTGATCAACATGCGGATACCCGCGTAGGCAATCATTCCGAACATCACAAAACCCACACCACCTAGAACAGGTTTCGGAATCGTGACGGCAATAGCGGCTAATTTCGGGAATAAACCACCTAAAATTAGTAAACCACCGGTTGCAGCCACTACATAGCGACTTGCTACCCCTGTGATGCCTACAATACCAACGTTCTGACTGAATGACGCCAATGGCATTGCCGTTAAAATTGAAGATAAGGTACTGCCAAGGCCATCGCCTAGCAGTCCACGTTTTAGATCTTTACCGCTGACTTGGGTTTGGCAGTTATTACCCAGAGCCATGAAGTCACCTGTTGCTTCGGCGATAACCACGATGTACACCAAGCTCATGCTGATGATGGCACTCGCAGAAAAGGTAAAGCCATATTTGAAGGGCTCAGGTCCGCCAACCCAAGCGGCAGAGCTGATTTGCTCAAGGTCGACCATGCCGAGTGATAGCGCCACAATGTAACCGCCCGCTAAACCAATCACGATGGCCGAAGCGGCAACCGCGCCTTTACAGTAAACCGATACGCCAACCACAATCCCCAAAGAGATCAGTGCTAGAAACAGCTTTGGCAGCGTGGCGAATTGTTCTGTGTTGGCAGGAGAGTCTCCGACCCAGTTCATGGCAACCGGTAAAATGGTTAAGCCGATTAAGGTAACCACTACACCACTTACCACGGTTGGGAACAGTTTCCGAACCTTGTCCATATAGAAGCTGGCACCAATCACCACGAACGAGCCGATAAGCGCTGAGCCCATGATCGCGGCGACGCCACCTTCGTTACCGATTGAAATGGCGACGCCCAAAAAGGCAAAGCTCGAACCCATCACCACGGGCAGTCGAATGCCAACAGGGCCAAAACCGAGACATTGAGCGACGGTTACAATACCTGACGCCAGCAGCGCAGCATTGATCAGCGAAACGATCTCGGTGTTAGGTAGGCCAATTGACGCGCCGACAATAAGGGGAACAGCGACGATGCCACCAATCGAGGCGAGCATGTGCTGTAATGCGAGTAGGAAGGTTAAGCCGTGAGGCGGTCTTTCATTTAGGGTGTACAGAAGTTTCATTTGATATTCCTCTGCCTGTGTTTCCGTTTACAGGCGATTGGCGGTCAAATAATGACTTCTACAAACTACGTAGGGTCATAAAAAAGGTGCACTAACCGAGCGGATATTTGTGTGTTCCGCTGATTAGCACAATTAGCTTTTTCTTAAAAATGTTGTTCTAGCATGTGTCTTGATAGCTCGGCCTGCGAACAAGCCAAGCGATAGTTACGTTGGGTGATTAACCGATGAACACGAGCTTCGCGACAAAAATAGCCGCTAGGAAGTACATCGAAATCGAGACGTCTTTTGTTTTACCTGTCGCCAGTTTCAGCACTGTGTAGGTAATGAAACCCAGTGCGATACCATTCGCGATAGAGAAGGTCAGAGGCATCATTAACGCTGTAATGGCTGCGGGAGCACCGTTGGTGAAGTCTTTCCAATCCACGTGCTGCATGCTGCTCATCATCACGAACGCTACGTAAATTAACGCGCCAGAGGTAGCGTAAGCGGGGATCATGCCTGCAAGTGGCGATAGGAAAATCGCTGCTAAGAACAACACGCCAACCACAATCGCTGATAGGCCTGTTCGTGCGCCTGCTGCAACGCCTGCTGCACTTTCTACATAACTGGTTACTGGCGGACAACCCACACACGCACCTGCCACACTTGAAATACTGTCGGCTTTAAGCGCTTTGCTTAGGCCTTCAATTTTTCCTGTTTCAGGGTTAGTTAGGTTTGCACGCTCAGCCACGCCCATCAAAGTACCCGCGGTATCGAACATGTTTACAAAAAGGAAAGCCAAGATAACGCTGATCATTGAAACATCGAGAGCGCCCATAATGTCCATTTTTAGGAACGTAGGCGCTAAGCTTGGTGGAGCCGCGAAGAAGCCGTTGTAATGCACTAAGCCAAGCATCATACCGACGAGCGTTACACTCAAAATACCGATTAACACCGCACCAAATACTTTACGCTCACTAAGAACAGCGATGATAAGGAAAGCGATAGCTGCCAGTAGCGCTTCAGGTTTAGTGAAGTCACCTAGTGATACCAGTGTTGCTGGGTTTTCGACGACGATGCCTGCTGTTTTAAGGCCAATTAGACCTAAGAACAAACCAACACCCGCAGTCATGGAGTAACGTAAACTCACAGGGATACTTTCAATGATCCATTGGCGGACTTTGTAGAAACTCATCCCGACAAACAAGATGCCGGAGATAAACACCGCACCCAGTGCCACTTCCCAGCTGTAGCCCATTTCGCTTACTACCGTGAACGAGAAGAAGGCATTCAAGCCCATGCCCGGCGCAAGGCCGACAGGCCAGTTCGCAAATAACCCCATTAACAAACAACCGATAGCTGCACCAATACAGGTTGCGACGAATACCGCTCCCGCATCCATACCCGATGCGGCCATAATTTGTGGGTTAACGAAGATGATGTAAGCCATGGTTGCGAAGGTGGTGACACCGCCGACCAACTCATTTTTCACACTGCTTCCGTGTGCCTTAATTTTAAAGAGTTTCTCTAAAATTCCGTTATTCGCATCTTGGTTGAGTATTTCTGTTTTACTCTCACTCATGTCAGCAAGTCCTTTTATGTTGTGATCCATTTATTGAATACAGCGAGATTTCAATATTAAGTTTTAAGGTTTTTTCCTAGCCGCTATTTCTTTAGCTATCAGTTGATTAGTCATCAACTCTCTAACTAATAACGTTATTAGTATTTTTATATGAGCGTGTTTAATGAGCGCGCATCATTTTAGATGCACGCACGAATCTGTTTATTATTCGATGGTTGGGCCTAGTTCGAAGTTCTAGGACACGGGACTAACTGCCCCGATAGGTTGAGAAACTGTAAGGCGAGACGAGAAGAGGAACGTGATAATGCGCGTCTGGATCATCTAGACCAAAGCGAATAACAACATCGTCTAGGAAAGGCACGCCATCCAATTCCACGCCTTTACTTCTGTAGTAATCGGCTACGTAAAACACCAATTGATATTTCCCCGGTCGGAAATCATTCCCTGCCAGAATCGGCGCATCGGTTCGGCCATCGGAGTTAGTGATTACCGTCGCCAGCTTTTCTGTTGAGTCTTCATTGACCTTATAAAGCTCTACCTTGATCTCTGCACCCGGTAAGCCGTGAGTTGTGTCTAATACGTGTGTTGTTAATCTTCCCATAGTCCTTTAATAGCGCTTTTGGCGCTCCTCTGTTCCGTGGTTTATCTGTCTGTTTCGACCTTGCAAAGAATGCAACTGGTCACTTTGTTATCACTAACTATGTACGAACTGTACACAATTAGTAAAGCAAATTGTTGGAAAAATGTTAACCATTGTGTCGTTTTTTCTGATTTTATAGATCTTGATTATCGTTTTTTGGTGAGCTTTGGCTTTATTAAGTTATTGTTTTTAATTGATAATGGCACGTAAATTTAACTTGAATAACAAAATCTTTACATTGAGATAAATAATTGTATACAATAAATGTACAGGGGTAAGGTTGCTCTGTTTATCGAGAATCCATTTGGTTGAATCATTTGGTGACTTACTTAAAGAGCGGCTAAGCCAACCACTTATGTTAGGAGTACTTGGATGAATAAGGATTATTCAAGAAATTTGATCGGTTACGGAGCTAACCCTCCAAACCCTCAATGGCCAGGTAATGCGCGCGTCGCGGTTTCTTTTGTATTGAACTATGAAGAGGGCGGTGAGCGTTGTTTGTTACATGGAGATGACGAGTCTGAAGCCTTTCTTTCAGAGATCCCGTCAGCACAGCCGATCAAAGGCGAACGTCACATGAGCATGGAGTCCATCTATGAATATGGTAGCCGTGCGGGTGTATGGCGTGTTCTTCGCTTGTTCGATGAATATGAAATCCCACTGACCGTCTTTGCGGTTGCAATGGCGATTGAGCGTCACCCAGAGGTTGCCAAAGCCATGGTCGAAGCGGGGCATGAAATCTGTAGCCACGGTTATCGCTGGATCGACTATCAATACATTGATGAGTCTGAAGAGCGCGACCACATGACCAAAGCGATCGAGATCATCCAACAAGTGACGGGTCAACGCCCACAAGGTTGGTACACAGGTCGAACAGGTCCAAATACGCGTCGCTTAGTCGCAGAAGAAGGCGGCTTTCTTTACGACTCAGATGCCTATGATGATGACCTGCCTTATTGGCACACCGAGACTGGTCATCCGCAATTGGTGATCCCTTACACACTTGATGTGAACGACATGCGTTTTTCAACGGCGCAAGGCTTTAACTCTGGTGAGCAGTTCTTCCAATATCTGAAAGACACGTTTGATACCCTTTATATGGAAGGCGAAACCGCACCGAAAATGATGTCGGTTGGGTTGCATTGTCGTCTGATTGGTCGCCCCGGTCGTATTGCTGCATTAAGACGTTTCTTAGACTACGTAAAACAGCACGACAGCGTGTGGTTATGTCGTCGAATCGATATCGCCAACCACTGGCACCAACATCATCCATATCAACCAAATAACGCTAATCATCAACAGCAAAAGTAGCAGTGAAGCAAGGAGGCTTAACGTGACTGAATTTCGATCATGCCAACCAACAACCATGGACCGCGATACCTTTGTCGCTCACTTCGCTGATGTTTACGAGCACAGCCCATGGGTTGCAGAAGTGGTGTATGACCAAGGTTTGAATGCCGAAGATGACCATATCGAGAATCTTCATCTGAAAATGGCATCGACCTTGTTAAGTGCAGACCAAGGCAAACAGTTGGCTTTGATCAACGCTCACCCGGATTTAGCCGGTCGAGCAGCAGTAAACGGCGAACTCACCGAGTCGTCGACCAAAGAACAAGCGGGGGCGGGCATCGACCAGTGCAACGCCGAAGAATTTGAAAAATTCACTTCTTACAACAACAGCTACAAAAGTCGCTTCAATTTCCCTTTTATCATGGCGGTGAAGGGAGCCAATCGTTACCAAATTCTTGAGTCGTTCGAGATGCGATTAGGAAATGATAGTGAAACTGAGTTTGCTACGGCGATTCAAGAGATCAACAAGATCGCGATGTTTCGTCTCTGGGATATGTAAGTTAACGGAGTTAACAGCTATCTCAGCCCAGTCTTAGTGCGCTAAGAGCATGCTTTATAAGCGAATAAGCCACTAAGTTCTCATTTTATTATTACTTGATTAATTGGATAGGATTACACGGACATGACCCAAACATTTGAACAATACATAAACCTTGCAGACGAAAAACTCGGCGCAGAAGCTATCTTCGCAACAGACGATTTTTTCGCGGATAAAAGCCGTCTACTCAGCCACGCAGCGCCAGAGTGGAAAGACGACTTATACGACGATAACGGCAAGTGGATGGACGGTTGGGAAAGCAGACGTAAACGTGGTGAAGGTTACGACTACTGTGTCGTTCGCCTTGGCCTAGCTGGCACTATTGCTGGCGTTGATATTGATACCTCATTCTTCACAGGTAACTTCCCACCTTCGGCATCAATTGACGCGTGTTATTCACCACAAGGTGAGCCAACAGACGCAACAGAGTGGCAAGAAATTCTGCCTTCAATGGCATTGCAGGGTGATCATCATCATCTTGAAGCAATCGAAAGTGACCAAGTATTTACGCACCTACGTTTGAACATCTACCCAGATGGCGGTGTCGCACGCTTACGTGTTTATGGTCGACCAAGTGTCGATTGGGAAGCAATAGATTCTCAGCAACAAGTTGACCTAGCATCGGTTGAACACGGTGGCCGAGCACTCGCATGTAGTGACGAACACTACGGAAACAAAGCCAACATCTTAGGCCCAGGCCGCGGTGAAAACATGGGTGACGGTTGGGAAACAGCGCGTCGTCGTACACCAGGTAACGACTGGGTTATCGTGGCACTAGGCCACCCAGGCAACATCGAACGCATCGTCGTTGATACAGCCCACTTCAAAGGTAACTACCCAGACAGCTGCTCGATTCAAGCTGCTTACGTGAAAGGCGGTACCGACGACCAAGTCGAAACACAAAGCCTATTCTGGCGTGAACTGTTGCCTGCACAAAAGCTGCAAGCGCACGAAATTCACGAATTCATTTCTGAGGTTAACGACCTTGGTGCGATTACACATGTACGTGCAAACATATTCCCAGATGGCGGTATTAGCCGTTTGCGTCTGTTTGGTACGAAAGCGAAATAGGTAAGGAAATGAGTATGAGTAATGGAATACGTCGTTTATCCATCGAACCGTTAACCAAGCAGGCTTTTGCAGAGTTTGGCGATGTTATCGAGTCCGATAATAGTGATTTCTTCATGATCAACAGTGGATCAACACGTCGTTACCACAAGCTAGCGACAACGGATGTGCAAGACCAAGACGGAGAAGCGATCCTCAGCATCTTCCAAGCCACACCGTTGAGCTACCCACTGACCATCAAAATGTTAGAGCGTCATCCACTTGGTTCTCAGGCATTCATTCCATTACTTGGTCAACCCTATTTAATTGTTGTTGCGCCAAAAGGCGACGATCCAACATTAGCCAATAGCCGAGCTTTCTTGAGCAACGGCCGTCAAGGAGTGAATTATCACAAAGGGGTGTGGCATCACCCAGTTCTCGCCCTCACCGATCAAGACCAGTTTTTGATCGTCGATAGAGGCGGCGAAGGGCACAACTGTGATGAAGTTTATTTCGACAGCGATCGAGTGGCATTGCATTTGGACGATCTGCCAACGGACGACAATAAGGAAGAGCAACGCTTAGCTAAAGCGTTGTGATACAGGAGTTTATTATGGATCCGCATATTACAGAATGGTTGAATCTAGCAATACGCTGGGCTCACATGATTGTTGGTGTTGCGTGGATAGGCGCATCATTTTATTTTGTTTGGTTAGAGAACAACCTTAACCGAGTAAACCCAAAAACGGGCCTTTCAGGCGACTTATGGGCAATTCACGGAGGTGGTATTTATCACCTAGAGAAGTACAAACTTGCGCCACCAGAGATGCCAGAGCACCTGCACTGGTTTAAATGGGAAGCTTACTTCACGTGGATCACCGGTGTGTGTCTACTGGGTGTGGTTTACTACCTTAACGCGGAGATTTACCTGATTGCACCGGGCTCTGGCCTTGATTCAACAACGGCAATCGCGATTGGTATTGGTTCATTCGTTGCCGGCTGGTTTATCTACGACTTACTGTGTGACTCACCATTAGGTAAAACCCCCGTGTTGCTTGGCGTTGTGCTGTTTGTGCTGCTCGTCGCTGCGACGTACGCCCTAACTCAAGTGTTCAGTGGTCGTGGTGCTTATATTCACGTTGGTGCGATCATTGGTACCATCATGGTGGGTAACGTATTCCGCGTTATCATGCCTGCGCAACGTAACTTGGTGAAAGCGATAGAAGAGAAGCGCGAACCGGATCCGGCACTGCCAGCGAAAGGCTTACTGCGTTCTCGTCACAACAACTACATGACACTGCCAGTACTGTTCATCATGATCAGTAACCACTTCCCAAGTACTTATGGCTCGGAATACAACTGGCTGATTCTTGCTGGGCTAGCGATCTTCAGTATCTTGGTGCGCCACTACTTCAACACCCGTCATGGTAGCCAGAAGTTTGCCTGGACAGTACCTGTAGCGGCATTGGGTATGATCACGCTTGCGTTTGTGACCTCACCTTACGCGAAAAAGCAGATGACTCCGGTTGTGCAAGCGCCAGTGGTTCAAGAAGTGCAAGTAAGCGCGACTGAATCGGCGACAAACGAGCTTGCTGAAAACGGTACTGCTTCAACTACGGCTAGTTCTCAAGCTGCACCAGCAGATCACGCAATGCAAACGGCTAGCGCGGGCGTCAGCTTTGAAACTATCAACAAAGTCATTCAAGAGCGCTGTTCTGTGTGTCACTCATCAACCCCGAGCCATGCCGCTTTTGCTGCGGCGCCAGCCGGTGTGATGTTTGATACCCCAGAAGAGATTAAAGCCAACGTACCAAGGATTGTTGCTCAAACCGTAACAACCAAGGTGATGCCGCTCGGCAACATGACTCAAATGACCGACGCAGAGCGCGCACTCATCGGCACTTGGGTAGAGCAAGGCGCTACGCTTCAATAATGATGTGAATCCTTTACCTAAGAGCATGAGTCTTAGGTGAGGCTTGGGGAGAGTTTGGTTTACGGGCACGCACCAAACTCATCCCACCCTGTTTCCCCGGTTCCTATAACCGGGGCTTTTTGTTTTTGGAGCAAAGGAAGAGCAGAACTAAGTTTTTGGTTATCATGTTTTAATTAGTATGTAACAAGTCAGCTTTATTTTGGTTAAAAGATATGGCGTTTGTTAAAAGTATCTAATAATCATGGTCTTACAATATTTCTAGTGTATGATTTCTATGCTTTCAATAGTTACTAACGTGATTGATTGAAAGGTGCTGAACAGGCTGTCAAACCTACTCAATAAGCTAATTGAGCAGAATGACAGCAATACTTGGATAAGTGTCTTGATAGGTACCTCCAGAGTTATTGTTATAGTGATAGCATAATTTATGTTTAACATGACGCGGCTTTGACGGCCCCTACGGCCAGTTAATCCGAGGAAGCATTTAGAATTGCCGCTGTTCTAGCTCCCTCGGTTTTGCTCTCGGAGTAAAAATGAGAATTGTACCTAAAGAATGGTTTCGTCCTCGTACATACCTGCACTTTGATTTACCCATCAGTCTTAAAAAAGCATCAATAATAGTCACTGATCCTATACTGGTAGCTAAACATGCTTTTTATCCACTAATTCACTACACAATTGAAGCTAATAAAATTGGTAAAGATCCAATTAGCAAGAAAGTTGTATCATTACCTTCAAAATCGAGGCCAATTTCATATCCGGCTCATGTAGATAGCCATATATACGCGTACTATTCGAAAGTTTTGAATCAAAGCTATGAAGAGAAATTAAAAAAAGAAGGGCTTAGTGATTCAATTTTAGCTTTCCGCTCTTTAGGGAAAAGTAATATTGACTTCGCTTTAGACGCTTTTAATACAATAAAAACATCAGGTGAATGTTGTGCTGTGGCGTTAGACATCTCAGGTTTTTTTGATTCATTAGACCATGATATTTTAAAGCGAGAGTGGTGTAACTTATTGCAAGTACAAAGACTTCCCAAAGACCACTTTAATGTTTTTAAATCGATAACCAAGCATTCCTTTGTTAAAAAAGACGAATTGTACAAGTCATTAGGAATTTCACTTAACTACCACAATTACTCAAAAAGAAGAGTATGTAGCCCCCAGGAGTTTCGAGAGAAAGTTAGAGGGGGCAAATTGATTAAACCTCATAGTCTTTCATTTGGTATACCACAGGGAACCCCTTTAAGTGCTATATTATCAAATATTTACATGTTTGATTTTGACATAAAGATGAAAGAGTTTGTGAATGTTCACAATGGTAAATATTTTCGATATTGTGATGATATGTTATTTATCGTCCCGATAGAATATAAGTCTAAGGTAGAAAGCTTTGCTATGGAGACAATTCAGTCTCTACAGTTATCGGTTAATCCTAAGAAGACAGAAATTCGAATATTTAGAAAGGACGGTGAAAAGTTAAAGGCAGATAAACATCTGCAATATTTAGGTTTCATGTTTAATGGAGAGGATATTTTTATTCGTTCTTCATCTTTAGCGCGTTATTCTGAAAGAATGCGAAGAGGCGTAAGGTTAGCTAAAAAAACGATGATAAAATATAACAATATTCGTCATCACAACGGGCAATCTGAGAGGCCTTTGTTTAAGCGAAAATTATACAGTCGTTATACTCACCTTGGTAAAAGAAACTTTATTACATATGGGATTAGGGCTGCCAACAAGATGGAAAGCCACTCAATTCGAAGGCAATTGAAACCACTTTTTAAGCGTTTTAATGATGAAGTTAATAAAGATTAGGGTTTAACCTAGCTATTTAAGAAGACAACTCTGTATAGATACTTTATATGAATCTCTACCCATGGCACTTTTGCTTCAAGTTGATTTTTATTAAGGCAGAAAATGGAAGACTTGATAGTCGCGTATTTTAGGGCATTAAGCTCATTCTTTAGGTATTTTTTCAGTCGTTCTTGATTGAGTTCATTGGTTACGGAGCTGGTTGGATAGTCTGTAAAGTATTCACACTAGGGCGCTTCCCCCCATTGATTCCAACTGAAAAAGAGCGAACCAGAATCTCTTATATCGGAGCTATTAGCATCGTGTTACTTCTGTTAGCAATTGGTGTCTTCAATAGTTTGTGATTCGGAGTGAGGATATATGAAATTTTACCCCGCGGAACAATACCAAGCGGCTTGCAACGAGCTGTTTATCCGATACGAACGTGACATCAAAAAGCTAATCCCTAACGCGAGAGTTGAGCACGTAGGTGCATCTTCTATTCCATCAGCAGTGTCGAAGGGCGATTTGGATATCTTCGTAGGTGTTGAGCTTGGCGAACTTGAGGATGTCATTGGGAGACTCACAACACTCGGCTTCAATGAGAAACTCGATACCTTAAGAACGCCGGACCTGTGTATGTTGGAGTCTACATCAGGGGATGATGTGGCGTTGCAAGTGGTCGCCAATGGTTCTGAGTTCGAATGCTTTCTAAGGTTTCGTGACAAGCTATGTGCCAATCCGGCATTAGTTCAGCAATACAACACCCTCAAAATGTCTTGTGAAGGTTGGCCGCAAGAAGAGTACCGTGAAAAGAAGTCTGACTTTATCGAGCATGTGCTGGCTTTGAAATAGTCAGCTGTCCTTACCCTTTTTGTCTCCAATCTATAAACCCTAGTTAAATCGCTAGGCGTACGTTTTCTAGCTCTCACTATCTAAAGGCTTTCACCTCGTAACGTCTCCTGTTCATTAGAGGTGATTACAAAAAATAGATCCTCTAACCATTTGATCAAAGTTGCATGTAAGTGATTAAGTTCATACAGAACAATGGTTTAGTTCTATTTAACTGATTTTTTGAATTTTAACTACTCATTATGCAACGTAGCTCACACATCTGCATGCAAGTTTAAAATCAAACCATTTGCATATGTTATGTTTCTCGCGTTTTTATAAAGTCTAGGTTATTACATGAAAAATAAGGCATTTCTTTGCTCTGCTCTTCTTCTCGCATTATCTGGGTGTGCTTCTGTGCCAACAGTCGATTCTTCAGTTTCTGATCAGGCGAAAACGTTCCCTGTTCCTAAAGAAGGTAATACAGGCATCTATATCTATCGTGAAGATACTTTTGTCGGTGGTGCGCTCAAAAAGTACGTATATGTTGATGGAGAATGCGTAGGTGAAACGGCTCCAGGTGTGTTCTTTTATCACGAGGTCAAAGGAAATGAAGAGCATGTCGTCAGTACGGAATCTGAATTTTCTGAAAATCACGTATCCCTTTTTACTGCTGAAGGTCGGAATTACTTCGTTAACCAATACATTAAAATGGGCGTTTTTGTCGGTGGTGCAGGTGTTGAGTTAGTCGATGAAGAAGTAGGGAAAGCTCAAGTACGCAAAGTCGCAATGGCTGAAAGCGGTAACTGCCCTTCTATATAGTGATTCAATCTAATTCAAGATGACGTCAGAGCTTCGAGTTTCTGACGTTTTTTAATTTATAGGCATTTTGACTTTAGGAAAGGACATGTCTGAAGTAATAGAAAACACCCCTACAATTGTACTCGCGTCTCGATGGTCTCGCTTATGGGCATCTATCATTGATGCTTTCGTGTATGCGATTTTCATTGTTCCTGTTTTCCTATATGGCGGTTTGTACGATAAATTGCTTTCCAATGAAACCATTGAACTAACAGAACAAGTTGCTCTGACTGTTTATGGTTGGGTGGTTTACTTTTTGTGCCAAGGGTACTTACTTCATAAGAAGGGGCAGACAATTGGTAAAAATCTAATGGATATTGCGATTGTCGATATGGAAGGTAAACAAATAGGTTTGCTAAACATAGTGGGCAAACGAATCGTTCCTATGGTGGCTGTAGCTTACATACCTTTTATTGGTCCATTTATATCAACGTTAGATTATCTGTTTGTTTTTCGCAAAGACAAACGTTGCTTACATGACTTAATCGCTGGCACTCAAGTTGTCATTGTTTCAAAGAAAAGTTCAGGTAGCGACAACTCTGAAATTGGTGAAAATACAAAGGAAGTTATCCCTGCATCTCGATGGCCTCGTTTTTTAGCGTTTTTTATTGATGGTGTTATTACGGTTGCCATCATTGCGCCAATCTTTATGTATACAGATTGTTTCCAAAAAACAATCGATACAGGGGTGATAGATCTTAGAGAAGTCGCTGCTGTCTATGCCTATTTAGGGCTGATGTTTTTACTGGTACATGGGTATTTACTGAATAAGAAGGGACAGACGATTGGCAAACATCTAATGGAAATTGCGATTGTCGATATGGAAGGTAAACCTATAGGGTTATATAAAATAGTGGGTAAACGAATGATACCTATGATTCCCTTTACTATTATACCTATCACTGGCCATTTAATATCCATGTTGGATTCTCTTTTCATTTTCCGAAAAAACAGACGTTGCTTGCATGACTTAATCGCAGGCACTCAAGTTGTTAGTGTGTCAGCCAACAATTTGGGGAAAAATGAGCACGAATCATTAGAAAGCCTGTCATCGACAGTTGAAAATATACCTGAAGTAAAACTCGCATCTAGATGGCTACGCTTTTGGGCCATTTTTATTGATGTCCTAATTGCTGTGGCTACTGTCATGCCCATTTATCTCTATACCGATTATTTCCAAAAAATATTTGAAACAGGGACGGCTGATACAGCAGAACTAATAGCTGTCACTGCTTACGGTTGGTTCGTGTTCCTTTTGTTGAATGGTTATTTGCTGCATAAGAAAGGGCAGACTATTGGCAAAAATGTAATGGAAATCGCGATTGTCGATATGAAGGGCGAACAAATGGGGTTGTTCAATATACTGGGTAAACGAGTCCTACCGATGACAGTCGTTATATATATACCTTTGATTGGTCAATTTATTGCGTTGCTAAACTATCTGTTTGCTTTACGTAAAAACAGACGCTGCTTGCATGACTTAATCGCGGGAAGTCAGGTTGTTAGTGTTGCTGTTCCTAGAAATCTCGATTTCAGTACTATCGAATAGAAATTCATAATCAAGCACTTACATACTTTAGGAACTTCATGATTCATAAGCTTTTCTCAGCCATTTCTATTTATAGATATTTACCGAATAATATCTATTATTTAGCACTGGCTAGAATGATTCTGGGAATGGGTAACTTTATCGTTCCATTTTTAGTCTTACTGTTAACCGATAAGTTGGGTTATTCCGCAACAGTCGCAGGTTCCCTTGCCATGGGTGTGACGGGCTCTTACCTTTTAGGGAGCTTTTTAGGTGGGAGATTAGCGGATAGGTTGGGACATAAACGGGTCATGGTGTTTGGCGAGTTTATGTGTGCTGTATTATTGATTATTTGTGGTTTCTTTGCCGATGCTCCGGTAGTTGTACCTGTGTTTTTGTTTTGTGCCTATTTCTTTGGCGGTTTAGCGTTGCCCGCGAGTAATGCTTTAGTTGCGGACCTTTCTACCCCTCAGAATCGTGATGCAGTCATGTCACTGAGTTATCTAGCCTATAACTTTGGTTCAGCTCTTGGTCCTGTTATGGCTGGGTACTTGTTCTGGAATCACACTGACTGGATATTTTTCGGCAACGGTTTTGCGGCTCTTTTTTGTGTTTTTATTGTGGCTGCATTTGTGAAGTTGCAACCTGGAACGGAATCGACCAGCGAGAGTGAACTGGAACAGCCCGTTTCTGGTTCGGTTTGGTCAGTTTTAAAATCAAGGCCACGGCTTTTGTTGTTCACTTTTCTATGTGGATTGCTGTGGTATTCGCTAAATCAAATGACTATGGCGAGTCCATTGTATTTGAGCCATGTGTTTGGAGAGCAAGGCCCAATTATTTTCGGGCAACTCATGACTTACGCTTGTGTTGTAGTGGTGCTGATTACGCCAATCTTAATGAAGTTCACGTCAGGTAAGGCTGAAACCGTAAGCCTTGCTTATGCAGGCTTTATGTTTGCCTTTGGTTATATGCTCGTCATGTTGTTTCCCAACATTCCTGTTCATTTTTTTGCTTGGCTATTTCTATCTGCGGGCGAGGTTCTTCTTTTGACAAAAGAGGGCATATATTTAGCAAACAACTCCCCTTCGAGTCATCGTGGACGCATTCAAGGCGTGCTCATTACCTTGCGAACGGTTTTCGTTATGCCTAGTTTTATCGTGATTGGCTACTTTATCGATGATTATGGGTACACTTTCACTTGGTTTAGTGTGATATTAATTTCAGTTGTTGGTGCCGTTGGTTTTTATCTTATGTCAGCTAAGGGGAAGCAATGTCCAGCGTTAGTCACTGAGTAGTTATCCGATTTACTAGCAAGTAGTATCTTTTAATCACCAGAGGTAGGCTTATGATTACAATTAGAAAAGCGGCTGAGTCTGATGCTCAGGATATTTTCGATATTCGAAGCCGTGCCATTGTCGAGAAGTGCTCGGCTTATTACTCAGAAGAACAGCTGTCAATATGGACGCAGGGTGGAATGTCTGATGGATTCATAAGCGATGTAGTCCAAACCTTTCACGTTTCAGAAGTTGATGGTCGAGTGATTGGCAGCGGTAAAATCAACATCGAAACCGGTATGATTGATGCTATTTTTGTGGACCCAGATTTTTCCGGATAAGGCGCAGCGAAGCAGATGTTGCAGTTCTTAGAGGAACTCGCGATTCAACACAACTTGCCGTTAATGAAGCTAGAATCGACCCTGAATGCTGCGGAATTTTATCGTTCGTGTGGTTTTATCGGTGATGAACTTTCCACTTATCACTCGCCTAGAGGTATTAGCCTCGACTGCATCCCGATGGAAAAGCCGTTAGTTGCTTAAATAAACAGCGCCAACGCCAATTGTTGGTGCTGTTTTTACTTTCCTCTTACACTCTTTTCAAATATCGAACCTAGTATCAAATTTCTCTTTGTTACACAGGCAAGTCTCTCATTATGAAGAACTTCTTTGATAGTGAACTCATGCTCTCTAGCTCCTTGAATTTCGTTTTGCTATCGCTTGGGCTAACGCTCCTTTTTCATCTTCCGATTTGGTGTGGGTTCAACTTGAGCCGACGCAAGTGGAAGCTCATGGATTATTTATGGCCGTTTCTAGCGGGTATCGGGATGCTGGGTGCAGTATCTGAGATTCGTGCGAAAGTAGCGGGTGATTGGGTTGAAACAGAACAAACCAGAGCCGTGGCGATTTTAGAATCGGTTCAGCAGTTTTCTTTGGATAAATTAAGAAGTGATACCTGCACCGGTCAGCCATCTTTAGATAATCACGCTCAGCACCATGAAGCGTGTTTGTGGTATCTGAATACGGCGATCACGTTCAAAGATGTCGATTTCACCTTGTTACCCAACGCATCGGATTTTGCGGTTCCTGCGCCGAGCGTGTCGCTGGTTGAAAGCGATGCAGTGTGGGTGGATGGTATGCTGAGTCAATATGAGATGCAGAAAAACCAATACATAAAAACCAGAGAAGCGCAGGTGAAGCAGCCACTAGAAAGTATCTTTTGGTATGTGAGCCCTTACTTAGTGTGTTTCGCGATTGCGTTACGTTTGACGAAAGTCACCGCAGAGCTCAAATTAGATAAGTGCGCATAGTTTGAGTTCCTATACCCAGATAGAAAAGGTGAAGTAATGAATGTGAGTGAGTTTTCTCAGTTGGTGGGTTTGTCGGCTCACACGCTTCGCTACTATGAAAAAATCGGCTTGTTGAAAAATGTTCAGCGGAACAGTAGCGGTCATCGAGTCTATACATCGAAGGACGTTACCTGGATTGAGTTCGTGAAGCGCTTAAAAGACACCGCAATGCCACTGGATGAGATTTTAGAATACGCAAAGCTAAGGGAGTTAGGGCCAGAATCGACTTCGCAGCGCCAAGTGTTGCTCGAACAACATCAACAGAATTTGCGTTCCCATATCGAAGAACAACAAAAGCACATGGCAGCATTGGAAGAAAAAATTAGTTTGTATCGAGATGGAAAAGTCCGTTGACTTAGAGTCGACTCTAACTTGTAAGGTGTTCCTGTAAATCATAAAAAGGAACAAACCTATGAATCAATCACGTTTCGACATCGGCTTAGAAAGACTTAATCATATCGACGGAGAAGCAGGGCAACAGGTTATTGAAAGCCTGCAAGACATCTGCCCTGATCTTGCCAAATATACTATCGAGTATCCCTTTGGTGACATCTATTCACGCCCCGGTTTGGATTTGAAATCGCGAGAGATCGCGACCGTGGCAGCCCTTACCGCACTCGGCAATTGTGCCCCTCAGCTTAAGGTGCATTTGAATGCGGCACTCAATGTAGGATGCAGTGAAGAAGAGATTAAAGAAGTGATACTGCAGATGTCGGTCTATGCGGGATTCCCTTCGGCATTAAATGGCATGTTCGCATTTAAAGAGGTGCTTGCGGAGAGAGGCACAGCTTGAGATAAATAGAAAATATAGTCTGAAAAGGGAGCGTCAACTTTGCTAAGTTGCGCTCCCTTTTTATTGATTGGCTAAGTTTTCAAGGTCGTAAACCTGAAGGTTCGCGGTTCTTTAAGACGACATAGACAGCGCGAATGACAGCAAGATAGGTAAAGTCACCACACTCAGGAAGTTGCCGAACAACACCATAGATGCGACCTTGGGAGGCTCGACATTGAAGCGTTCTGCAAACAGGTAGTTCATCACGGCAGGTGGCAGCATGGTGAACAGCACCATCATTTGTAGGTGCAGCGTTGGCAGCGGGATAAAGAAGTAGATGATGGCGAAGGCGATGGCACCAGTAAACAGCGATTGAGCCGTGCACAGCAAGCCAACTTTGAGTCCGCTGAGCTTCAAGTTGACCATTTGCGAACCTAGCGACAACAGCATGATAGGCACGGCTGCTTGGCCGAGTAGTGAGGTGGCTTCGTAGATTGGATTCCACACTGCAATGCCAGATAAGTTGAGCGTCATCGCTAACGCTGCGGCTAAGAATATCGGCATCTTGAGGATTTGTTTGATCGGGTTACCATCGCTTAATAGTGCCAAGCCAACACTAATGTGCACGCAAGCCGACACCACAAACAGCAGTACAGCAGGGGCTAATGCGCTCTCGCCAAAGGTATACGTGAACAGAGGAATCGCGAGGTTGCCACTGTTGCGGAACATGTGTGGCGGAGCCCAAGCTTTGAAGTTGAGCTTAAAGATCTTACAGATTGGTATCATCAATAAAGCAGGAACCAACACCGCGACCAAAGAGGCGGTGATGAGTGGCAGTTGTTCTGTGTCGAGAGGCATGGTGGTTAGCGATGCAAACACCAAAGCAGGAATACACACATCCATGTTGATGCGATTGATCGGTTTGAAATCGGGCTTGAGCCAACGACCCACCGCAAAGCCAGCACTGGCTAAAGCAAAAACGGGAAACAGAATGCTGACGACCTGTTCGAACATAGAATTCCTTTCTAGATTTAGTGCTTCCATTTAGCTGAGAAACGAATGTTCGAGAGAGACGCTAAAGTGAAGTATGAAGTCGAGATGTATAAACATTAACCTATCAATATAATGAGTTGGCGTCACCGAAGATCGTTGTCTGTGAGCGGTTAATTTATATTTATTTGAATGAAGCACAAAAAAGACCAGTGGCATCAGCAACTGGTCTTTAAAGGCTAGATAAATCTGGACGGATTTTTAATTAACGACGGCTTGTCGCTATCTAGCGATTGTTACTCGGTTTTAAGCCTAACTAACGAGTTTCTTGTAATCTTTGAAGTTCACATCGTAGGCCTTTTCGCCGTAGATGTAAGTCTCGCTAACGGTTCTGTCGTCACCCAAGCTCATCAATACAAACAACTTCTCTTCTAGCTTGGTGGTTTGTTCCATTCTAAATCGCATCAGTTGTGTTGCGTGCAAGTCGAGCACCACGAAATCCGCTTCTTTGCCGACTTCCAAGTTACCAATCTTGTCTTCTAAATGCAGCGAACGTGCGCCGCCTAGTGTTGCCAAGAACAGCGACTTAGCTGGGTGCAGTTTCTTATGCTGTAACTGCATGATCTTGTACGCTTCACTCATTGTTTGCAGGATTGAGAAGCTGGTGCCTGCGCCTACATCAGTACCGACACCGACACGAATGCCGTGCTCTTCCATCTCTGGTAATCGGAACAAACCCGAGCCTAAGAAAAGGTTAGAAGTTGGGCAGAAGGCGATGGCAGATTCAGTATCCGCTAGGCGCTTACATTCGCAGTTAGACAAGTGAATACCATGGGCAAATACCGAACGTTTGTGAAGTAGTCCGTAATGGTCATAGACATCTAGGTAACTGTCGCGCTCTGGGAACAGCGATTTCACCCACTCGATCTCTTTCTCGTTTTCAGAAAGGTGCGTGTGCATGTACACGTCTGGATATTCTTCTAGCAGTTTACCGACAGTGGCAAGTTGCTCTGGAGTACTGGTTGGCGCAAAACGAGGCGTCACAGCATAAAGTAGTCGGCTGCGGTTATGCCATTTCTCAATCAGTTCCTTGGAGTCAGCATAGCCAGATTCCGGTGTGTCGGTGAGGTAATCAGGCGCGTTGCGATCCATCAATACCTTACCGGCGATCATTCGTAGGTTACGCTTCTCGGCTTCTTCAAAGAATACGTTAACCGACTCTTTGTGTACGGTACCAAACACCAGTGCTGTGGTGGTGCCGTTGCTTGCCAATTCGTCTAGAAATAGCTTCGCCACTTTGTGTGCGTAAACTGGATTTTTGAAGCGCTTTTCTTCTGGGAAGGTGTAGTTCTCTAACCAATCAAGAAGTTGCTCACCGTAAGACGCGATCATCCCTGTTTGAGGGTAGTGGATGTGCGTATCAATAAAGCCAGAGGTGATCAGTTTGTCTTTGTATTCTTTTACTTCGAGTGTTTTAGGTTGGCGAGCCAATACCTCATCGGCATGGCCTAAGTCGACGACATGGCCGTTCTCAACCACTAAAACACCGTCTTCAAAATAGTCGTAAGACTCATCGATACCGACATCTTTTGGGTCGGCGACGCTGTGTAAAATGCTGGCGCGATAAGCTTTGCGTTGCGTTGTCATGTTTACTTCCTTTTAATGACTTCAGCGACGTTATGGCCACTGAAGCTTTGCGACTTTTATTAGGCGATCTTCTCTTCCAATGGTGGTTCGCCTACGTCGCTTGGTTGACTGTGTTGATCGGTCAAATCCTGATTTCGATATTGTTTGGTTGGGCGCTTTTGTTCAAGTGCTTGGCCTTGATAGTGTGCGATCAGTTCACCAGCAACCGACACCGCAATTTCGGCAGGGTGTTTGCCATTCACCGCACTAATGCCAATCGGGCAAAGCATAGTTTCAATTTGTTCTTGGCTATAGCCGCGTTGCTCTAAGCGGAAGTCGAACTTCTTGCGCTTAGTAAGCGAGCCAATCATGCCGAAGTAACGGCTGTCTTCACGGTCGATAATCGCTTTGGTTAAATCGAAATCGAGCTGGTGGTTGTGCGTCATCACTAGGTAGTAGCTGTTCGGTGGCATGTGTTTCACTTCACCAACCGGATCGTCTGAGACAAGCTTCTTCACACCGTGTGGCAGCGTTTCAGGGAATACTTCTTCACGTTCATCAATCCAGGTCACGCGGAAGGGTAGGGTTGCGACAATGTGCAGCAGCGCTTTGGCAACATGACCTGCGCCAAACAGCACAAGATGGTTCTGCTGAGTGCCAATCGGCTCAAAGCTTAACGTTGCCATTCCGCCACAACATTGACCTAAACGAGCACCTAGGTTGAAGCGTTCCACTTTGAGTGATTTCTCGCTGGCAATCAGCATCTCACGCGCCATTTTAGTAGCCACATGTTCAAGGTGGCCACCACCAATCGTAGCAATGATTCGGTCACGAGTGACAAGCATTTTGGTGCCCGCATCGCGTGGAACGGAGCCTCTGTCTTCAAGTACTGTCACCATTACACACGGTTCGTAGTTCTCTTCCAGTTTTGCCAGTTCGTGAATCCAATTATCCTTAAACATACGTCCTCCTAAATCCCTTCTATGCTTCCTAAGCTATTTATAGGTGCTCTAAGCAATTTATTGCGCCCTAAGCGGTCTATATAAACCGAGCCCTAAGCCGTTTCTGATTGAGCATCGACCGAAGTCGGAGCCGTTTCAGTGACTTCCTGAATCGCCATCAGAATACGTTCTGGCGTTGCAGGTGTGTTGAGCTTAGGAATCGCGCCATCGACGGCGACATAGCTAATGGCATCTTTCAGTGCGCTCCATACCGACATACCCAACATGAAAGGGGGCTCACCCACGGCTTTCGAGTTGAATACGGTGTCTTCTGGGTTGTTACGGTTTTCTAAAAGATGCGTTCTGAAATCAATTGGCATATCAGCAATCGCTGGGATCTTGTAACTCGCAGGACCATTGGTCATCAAGCGGCCTTGCTGGTTCCAAACCAACTCTTCCGTCGTTAACCAACCAACACCTTGCACAAAGCCACCTTCGACTTGGCCGATATCAATTGCTGGGTTCAATGAAGCGCCTACGTCATGCAGAATATCGACACGCAGAATCTTGTTCTCGCCGGTTAAGGTATCGACGATAACCTCTGAACAAGATGCTCCGTATGCGTAGTAGTAGAACGGGCGACCGCGCGCTTTCTCGTGATCGTAATAGATCTTTGGAGTGCGGTAGAAACCAGTGCTCGACAGCGAGATTTGGTTAAACCAAGCCAGTTCAACAAACGAGTTGAAGGTCATGATCTCGTCGCGGATCTGCACCATGCCGTTCTTAAACACCACCTCTTCAGGCCACACTTTGAAGTGCGAAGAAGCGAAGTCAATCAGGCGCTGCTTAATGGTCATTGCGGCGTTTTGCGCGGCCTTACCGTTGAGGTCGGTGCCCGATGAGGCTGCGGTTGGTGATGTGTTCGGAACTTTGTCTGTGTTTGTAGCGGTGATCTGGATACGTTCGACATCGACTTGGAACTCCTGTGCAACGATTTGTGCCACTTTGATGTTCAAGCCTTGCCCCATTTCCGTACCACCGTGATTCAAATGAATACTGCCATCGGTGTAGATATGGATGAGCGCACCTGCTTGGTTCAAGAAAGTCGCAGTAAACGAGATGCCGAATTTCACGGGTGTGATAGCAAGGCCTTTCTTCAAGATAGGGCTTTGCTTGTTGAACTCAGCGATTTCTTTACGACGTGCGTGATAGTCACTGCTGCGTTCAAGCTGTTCGGTTATCTCAGGTAAAAAGTTGTCTTCAACGGTTTGGTAGTAATGGGTCACGTTACGGCCTTCTTCGCCGTAGTAGTTCGCCTTACGTACTTCCAAAGGATCTTTTTTCAGGTAACGCGCAATCTCGTCCATGATGTGCTCGATGGTCATCATGCCTTGCGGGCCACCAAAGCCACGGTAAGCGGTATTCGATGCCGTGTTGGTTTTGCATCGATGACCAACCACAGTTGCATCACCTAGGTAATAGGCGTTGTCTGAGTGGAACATTGCGCGGTCGACGATAGAACTTGATAAGTCTGGAGAGTAACCACAGTTACCTGCAACGGTAATATCGGCACCTTGAATCACACCATTGTCGTCAAAACCGACCGTATATTGATTGTAGAACGGGTGGCGTTTACCAGTTTGCTGCATGTCTTCGTTACGTAGCAGACGCATTTTGGTTGGTCGTCCGGTGAGGTGAGCAATCACCGCGGCCATACACGCTGGAGAGGCTGCTTGAGTCTCTTTACCACCGAAACCACCGCCCATGCGACGCATATCAATCACGACTTTGTGCATCGGTACGCCAATCACTTCCGCAACCAGCTTTTGAACTTCGGTCGGATTTTGGGTCGAGGTATAGACGATCATGCCACCATCTTCGGTTGGCATTACGCTACTGATTTGGGTTTCTAGGTAGAAGTGCTCTTGGCCGCCGATCTCTAGGTCGCCAGAGATCACGTGTTTTGCTTTTGCCAGTGCGGCTTTCGAGTCACCACGTTGTTGCGTGTGACTCTCTGTCACGAAGTGTTCTTTCTCTAGTGCTTCTTTTACATCAAGAATCGCAGGCAGTTCTTCATATTCAATGATTGCAGCGTGTGCGGCTTTGCGTGCCGTTTCTAGATCGTTAGCTGCCACGGCAATCACAGGTTGGCCGTAGTATTCTACTTTGCCATCAGCAAGCAGTGGGTCACCCGGTAGGATGGCGCCGATATCCAATTCACCCGGTACGTCTTTCGCTTGAATAGCAATTGCCACACCTTCGAATTCGTAACATGGAGATAGGTCTATCTTGGTGATGTTGGCGTGTGCTTGCGTGCTCAGGCGTGCGTATACGTGCAGTTGATTTGGGAACTCAAGGCGGTCGTCAATGTATACCGCTTCGCCCGTCACTTGCTTGGCTGCACTGTCGTGTTTAACGCTTTTACCTACGCCAGTTTTTAGGTCTTGTTTTGCAATGGTAACCATCTCTTCGTGGGTCATCGCATTGCTCTTGTGAACAGAGGAATTTGATTTAGACATAAGACGTTACCCTTGTTTCGATTTGGTTGTTTTTATTCTGTCGTTCAATGAAGTAGCGACGCAGCATGTTGGCCGCCGACAATGAACGATATTCTTGGCTTGCACGGAAATCAGATAGCGGCTCAAAGTCGTTATACAGTTCCTGCATCGCTAACTTAATATTAGCGTCTGTCCACGGTTTGCCTAATAACGTATTTTCACAACGAGTTGCACGCTTAGGCGTTGCTGCCATACCGCCGAAAGCGATACGAGCGTAAGAAACCTTGCCATCTTCAATTTGAATATCAAACGCACCACACACCGCAGATATGTCGTCGTCTAAACGTTTCGACACTTTGTAAGCTCGGAAGCTGTCGTTGGTTGGCTTAGGAATGATGATCTGTTCGATGAATTCACTCTCTTTTTGCGCCGTCACTTTGTAGCTGATGAAGTAATCTTCAATTGGCATAGTGCGTGACTCGTCTCCGCAGCGAAGTTTGATTTTCGCGTCCAAAGCAATCAGCAGAGGAGGGGTATCACCGATAGGTGAAGCATTCGCCACATTACCGCCAATGGTGCCTTGGTTACGCACTTGCAGTGAAGCAAAGCGGTGCAGTAGCTCACCAAAATCTGGATAGTGCTTTTTCAGTAGTGCGTAAGAGTCACTGATAGGCAGGTTGGCACCAATAATTAAATCGATGTCGGTTTCTTCGCATACCTTCATGTCTTCAACAAGGTTTACGCTGATCAGTGTTTCAATCTCGCGATGGAATTGCGTCACTTCCAATGCTAAATCCGTACCGCCAGCAACCAGCTTAGCGTTCGGATGTGCTTGAAAAAGCTTGGCCAGCTCATCGGTGCTTTTCGGGGAAAAAGCGGTGAGGTGACCAAGGCGTAAGTTGGCTTCAGTGTCTTGAATACCTTCTAGCTTCTTGATGGTGTTGCGTTCAAGTTCTGCAAATTGGTCAATCAAAGGCTGGTCTGTTGAAAGCGACATCGCAGCATCAACAATTGGTCGGTAGCCAGTACAGCGACATAGGTTACCCGCCAATGATTCCATGACGTCTTCTTTGCTCGCATCGGGTTTGTTCTTGCCTAGGGCAAACATCGACATGATGAAGCCCGGCGTGCAGTAACCACATTGGGAACCGTGAAAATCCACCACCGCTTTCTGTACTGGGTGCAAAGAGCGATCTCGGTTTTGTAGATCTTCTACTGTAATCAGTTGCTTGCCATGCAGCGCTGAAACGAAAGTAAGGCAAGAGTTCACCGAGCGGTATTGCAGTTGTCCATCAACCACTTCACCGAGAACTACCGTACATGCACCACAGTCACCCGACCCACAACCTTCTTTGGTACCGGTTTTATTAACCTTGGTACGAAGGTAGTTGAGTACTGTCATATTTGGCGACAGATTATCTTCACGTCTTATTTCCTGATTGAGCAAAAAAGTAATCAAGAGACCTCCTTGTAAATCGACATATTTCCATGTGTATTCTTTTTGACTTCTAGGTCAATAATTATCCATCCTGACCCTGTGGTCAACTATTTATTTACAAAAATGCAACAAATAGTCTTTTGTGGAGATTGTGTACAATTTTATTTTAACTTTAGTTGCTTGTTTTATAAGGGTTTGAATTAAAGGTGAACAGTTTTATGGCGTGAATGAATTGATAAGTATGTATACAAGATAAAGACAAGGTTTATGGCACTGTTGGAAGTGATTCTGTAGAGGCTAAGAGCGTTGTTGAGGGCAGAATAGACAACATTTTTAGATGGATGTGAGTCGATCGTCGTATTTATTTTTAGAGGAGAGGGCACAAAAAAGAGAAGTAAACGCAGAGGCTTACTTCTCTCCAGTTTTGTTAACGAAAAGCTGTTAATAAAAAGCTGTTAACAAAAAGTTGTTAACGGATGGTTATTAAGCGTTTGTTGAATATTCTATGACTTGCTCTTAAGCAGATCAGAGAACACCACATGCAGGTCGCTAGAAGCTGTGCTGCTGTCTAGGTTGAGCTTCGAACGAATATGGCTTAGATGTTCTTGCATCAATTCTACGGCTTGTTGTTCGTTGCCTGACTCTATCGCATCCAGTAAGCCTGAGTGTTCGTCTAGAGAACAGTTCGAGTGGTTGCCCGTTTCGTATTGAGCGATCAGCAGTGAAGTTTGCGATACCAAGCTGCGTTGGAAAGCCAGCAGTGGTGCGTTCTCAGCCATTTCAGCCAGCTTGATGTGAAACTCGCCAGACAAACGTAGGCCAGAGCCGTAATCACCTTGGTCGAAAGCACAGTTCTCTTTCGCGACTAATTTTCTGCATTCTTCTATTTGCGCTTTGGTTGCGTTTTTCACCGCTAGCTCAGTGATAGCAATTTCCATTACTTCACGTGCTTTAAATATCTGCTTGGCTTCATCAACCGTTGGGGCTGCGATCATGGCACCTCGGTTTGGACGGATCACCACAACTTGTTCTAAAGAGAGACGCAGTAAGGCACGACGGATAATGGTGCGGCTAACGCTAAAGATTTCTGCTAAGGCTTCTTCGCTTAATTTGGTGGCTGGTGGCAGCCTTTGTTCTAGTATCGCGTCGAAGATATGGCAGTAAACAACATCGTCTTGAGTCTGGCCTGTTACTTTCGTTTTTACACCTTTGGAGACAGAGTTTTTGAGAACTGTCATAGAGATAAGGACCCTTGTTTAGTCGAGTTGGGTTGGTCGAGAATAATTCATGAGTATTACTCTATATTGTATACATTTATCTATACAATGCCACCGGATGAAAGTGCGATGCACGCTTATTTGTTAATGACTTATAACATTTTGTTTGCAGGGAACTGTGTGCAACCTTTAGCTTTAAGCCATTTTTAATCCAACTAAACTCGATTATCACCGCAGCTGTAGGCAACGATTTGGCTGATTTCGCTCAAGCTACGACCTGACTGTTGTTGCCATTCGTTGAAGGCTTTACCCGCTGCCAGTTGTGCTCGCTTGGTATTACGACCGCTATCAACCACGTCTGTGCTGCGTAGGTGTGCTTCAACATCTGATGACAAGATGAAGGTATCTTTACCCATTTGGCGCAGAGTGTAGGCACCAGTATTACCACCTAATCGCTTGCCGTGTTTTTTCAGGTAATCCCACAGCTCGGTGATACGTTCTGATGGCCAGTCGGCAACCATTTGTGAGAATGAATCGGCTTCACGCTTGGCATTGTGGATCATGGTGGCATTGGCAGGGATGGTCATTACCTTAGTAAGGTGACGAATAATGCGCGGGTCTTGCGCTTTCTGCTCCCACATCTCGTTCGGCAGCATCAGCATCTTTTCGATGTCGAATTCAAAGAACACTTCTTCAAATTGCGGCCACTTCTTTCTCACCACATTCCATGAAATACCACACTGGAATACCTTTTCGGTAAAGGCTGCTAGCCAACGGTCGTCGGTGATTTGCGATAACTCGGCTTGGGAAAGGGGCGCGCGAACAATCTTTTCGAGTTCGGCTGCTCCGCCTTTACGGTGAGCCGCACGTTGATAAATGGTGTCGAATTTCTCTTGGGTCATTGAAGGTTCCAAATTAATGCGAGTTTCTAAGATATGGGGTCAGATCTAGCAATTAAAACGACCGAGCCAAGTAAAACATGCTAGCTGAGCTTTAATTCCATTTGATACAAGGGCCATGTTTTACCATTGAACTCTTTCACGCTCGGCTCTTTGTCGACCACCTGAAAGCCCGCTTTGTCGTAGCAGCGTTTTGCGCCGTGGTTTTGCTTGAATACCGCTAAAGTGATGGTGGTGACATCCGGTATTTTTTTCGCAGCTTCTAATGCACTTTCTATCATGGATTGCCCAAGCCCTTTGCCTCGTTGGTTTGGGTGAATCGCGACCCGGCAAAAGCGAAGTTCATTGTCAGACATGCGCTGAAATTCCATAAAGCCAAGCAAGTCCCTGGCGTTTGAGTTGGCGTTCGGTTCAAAGTATGACTTAGATGCAGAGAAGGTATATAGCTCGACATGTGGCTCTTGAGAACGTTTGATGATGGAGGTTGCTTTTAACGGCCAACCAAAGGTTCGCCCACCCCACAACACGTAGTCTTCTAGGGATGTAAACCAAGTGACGATCTCTTCAGCGTCGGATGCTTTAAAGCGGTTTATTTCCATATCCTTCTCTCTCCCTAATCGCGTGTCTCTTTTTTAATCCGTTAAACTTCTGCGCCCAACTGATCAAGAAAGCCACGCATGTAGTCGGTGCGCTTGTTGGCTTCTAACTTGGCGGATTCTGTATTCATGGTTTCAGCGAGCTTGAACAGCTTCACGTAGAAATGGTCGACGCTGTAATGCTTGTCATCCAAGTCACGTTGCTTCGCAAACGGGTCTTGATGGTTATAGAGATCAGCGTTAAAGCTTTGGCCGACGTACAGGCAGCGAGCAATGCCAATAGCACCGAGAGAATCTAGGCGATCGGCATCTTGGACGATTTGAGCTTCTAACGTTTCAGGTGTGATGTTGGCGCTGTAGCTGTGCGTGACAATGGCATGATGGATCTCATCAAGATAGGACGCAGGATATTCGATAGATTTGAGATAAGAGATGGCTTTGTCTGCTGCCATTTGTGAGCTTTGAGCGCGGTCTGGGTGGTTCTTTGGAAAGGTGAAGCAATCATGAAGGTAAGCGGCGGGCAGCACGACTTCAAGCTTGGCTTGTTCTTGAGTACATAAAGCCATGGCGGTTTTGACTACGCGCTTAATATGGCTGATATCGTGCGCTGCATCTTGTGTCATCTCTTGCTTTGCAAAATCAAGCAGTTGGCTTTCAATTTTCGCAATCACGTGTCTCTTTCTCCCTTTCTAGATGTTATCAATGTTGCTTGTCACTTAGCATCAGTTTCACATCGACTGTAACAGTTTCAAGCGCGAGTTTTTATCTTTTATAAAAGGAATACCCACAAAAAAACCGACTCTGTGAGTCGGCTTAATAGAAAGGTTATTCTGTGTTGATTAAAGCGTTATCAACGGTAACCAGAGCTTATGCAGCGGCTTGTTGAAGCTGCGCTAACACATCATGCAGAGAAGGGCTGATGGTGTGTCCAAGCGCTTTTACTTCGTCACATGGTTCTACTAAATCAGGGATCTGGAAGCTGATCATGTTGGCTGCCATTGATGCGCGAATACCGTTGTTTGAGTCTTCAAACGCTAGGCAGGTTTCTGGGGCAACACCTAGGCGTTCTGCCGCTAGCAGGTAGATCTCTGGGTGAGGCTTACCATTGGTCACTTCGCAGCCTGTGCTTAGTGAGGTGAAGTAAGAATCTAGGCCAGCCAGCTCAAGCTTCTTTTTAGCGATATCAAGCTGAGTCGAGGTCGCCACCGCGATTGGAATGTCGTTTGATTTCAGCCATTCAAGAAGCTCAATCACGCCATCTTTAACTGGGATAGCCTGGTGCTTAACAATCGCACTGTAGCGAGTGCGCCATTCATTGTTCAATGCTGGGTAATCTAAGCTTTCGCCGTAACCATTTCTAAAGATCTGTTCGATGGTTTTTGCGTTACAACCAATGATGCCTAGGTAAACATCCTGCAAAAACGGAACGCCTTGCGCGTGACATGCTTCTTCAAAAACCTGCATACAAAGTCGCTCGGTGTCGAGCAGCAGTCCATCCATATCAAAAATAGCAGCTTGAAAATTCATATCCGTGGTTCTTTATGTGTTGTCGTCGTGAGGGCGAGTATTTTGACATAGTGCCTGGAGATAGGCGAGTCAGTGTTCAGTAAGAATATGACGAATTGTCTCGGTAATATGCTTCTAGATGAGGCGAAGCCTGATTAACTTGCGTTGGAATAATATCGTTCAGTTATGAGTCTGATGTTTGATAGGTCAGGCGGTTCTAACAGACACAATAATGGTTATCATACATAACAAATCTCGGTTGAGTGCCTAGCTTCCTATTACAATTCATAAACTTACAGACGCGTTAGCGTGACCATAATCTTATAAAAAACAATTTGCGGAAGCCTGCAATCATAGTGTGACCAAGTAATAAGTAAAAGGCTGAACTAAAGGACAAAATATAATTAGTCCACATTTTTTAGCAAGGTTGCTTATGTTGTATTTTGAGTTTCTATTTTTATTAGTCGTACTTTATATCGGGTCTCGGTATGGCGGTATTGGCTTAGGTGTTGTTTCTGGGATTGGTTTGGTTATCGAGGTGTTTGTCTTCAAGATGCCACCAACGTCACCACCTGTCACCGTAATGCTGATCATCCTCGCTGTTGTTACCTGTGCTTCGATCCTCGAAGCGGCTGGTGGCTTGAAATACATGCTTCAAGTTGCGGAAAGGGTACTGAGAAAGAACCCGAAACGCGTCACCTTGATAGCACCGTTCGTGACTTACTCGATGACTTTCTTATTGGGTACTGGCCACGCGGTTTACTCAATTATGCCAATCATCGGCGATGTTGCGTTGAAGAATGGTATTCGTCCTGAGCGCCCAATGGCGGCTGCGTCTGTTGCCTCTCAACTGGCGATTACTGCATCTCCAATTTCTGCTGCTGTGGTTTATTACCTCGCACAACTTTCTGATATCCAACACTCTATTACTCTGCTTTCTATTCTGATGGTGACGGTTCCTGCAACCTTGTTCGGCACACTTTTGCTTTCTCTGTATAGCTTGAAACGTGGTAAAGAACTGAGCGACGATCCTGAATACCAAGCTCGCCTAAAAGATCCTGAGTGGAAAAAGCGCATTGAAAGCACCACCGCGACCTCTTTGGATGAAGTGCTTCCAACTTCGGCTCGTAATGCAGTATTGATTTTCCTATTGTCGATTGTGGTGATTGTTATCGTGGCGATGGTGCCTGAGATCAGAACCATTGTAGATGGCGAGAAGCCAATCAAGATGTCGGTGATCATCCAGATGATGATGCTCTGTTTCGGCGGTATCATCTTGCTGGCAACCAAAACCGACCCACGTGACGTGCCAAACGGCGTGGTATTCAAATCGGGTATGGTGGCAGCGATTGCTATCTTCGGTATCGCTTGGATGTCGGATACCTATTTCCAATACGCAATGCCTCAGTTCAAATCTGGCATCGTGGAAATGGTGACTAACTACCCATGGACGTTTGCGCTAGCGCTATTCATCGTATCGGTTGTGGTGAATTCGCAAGCCGCTACTGCACGTATGATGCTACCGGTTGGCCTTGGCTTAGGATTAGATCCAGCACTGCTTATCGGCTTGATGCCAGCGGTTTACGGCTACTTCTTCATCCCGAACTACCCATCAGATATCGCAACGGTGAACTTCGATGTGTCTGGCACCACCAAGATTGGTAAGTGGTACTTCAACCACTCATTTATGTCGGTTGGTTTGATCGGTGTAGTAGGCGCATGTTGCTTAGGCTACGCACTGGCTCAGATTTTTATCGCTTAATGAATTAGCTTTCTTTGAGATAGCTAAGACAACAACGAAAAACAGCGCCTGAATTGGCGCTGTTTTTGTTTAATCTGTCTTGGGAATTAGCTTTGATACGAGCTCTTAAGCAGTATTAGCGAGCCTCAAAAGCCAAAGACTGAATCGCTTCTTCTATCGTTAAGAAGTGGATCTTCATCAGGCACACTTCAGCTTTCTGGAACTCGTGGTTTCGAATCAGTTTGGTCACGCTTTCAGTCGAATAGTGTTCAGTTCGTTTCGCTAGAGACAGTTGATTTGAGCTCGATTGAAGCGAGTAACTGTCGCCAACTGAATCGATGAGGTAATCCTCTTCGCCCAAGATCATCTCTGAGCATTCCGCTTGAAAATCGTTCTCGGACGCGACGTAAATAAGTTCATCATCACCGTCGAGTTTTACTAAAGATGGCCAACTGATCATCACTGCCCTTTCTATGTGCTGCTTACTGCTTTTAATAGTGGTGACGACAAGCAATTATGTAAAAGTTATCGTCATCTGCTTTATACACTAATCGATTCTTGTCATCGATTCGTCTTGACCAAAATCCAGACAGGTTGCCGACTAGTGGCTCCGGCTTTCCAATCCCTTCAAAGGGCGTTCTTTTGGCAGCTTCAATCAACTTATTTAGTTTCTTGAGCGTTTTCTTGTCTTGGGTTTGCCAGTATAGGTAATCTTCCCAAGCATTATCTGTAAATACAATCTTTCGATCATTCGTCATTATTCAATTCTCGAACGGTTGTATTTCCGGCTTCGAGTTGAGCAATGGATTCAGCCAATCTTTCAGCGTTTTTAGGCGAGCTCATTAGGTACAAGGTTTCTTGCATTGAATTAAAATGATCAAGAGACATTACCACGGCATCTTCTGAATCTCGTCTGGTTATTACCGTAACATCAGAATCGTCTACCACTCTATCGAGCACAGACTTAAGGCTATTTCTTGCCTCAGTAAAAGAAATAATATTCATCACTTATTTACCCTGTTGTTTTTGGATATGTTTAATCTTTCAATATACACAGAATAGTTAATCATTCATGAATTAACTATTGTACATGTTCCGCTTGTTGTACATGTTATCTCAGAGGTTACACATGATCAACTTATGGTACATGTCACTCACGTAAATCTGCAGAGTGTTACTGACTCAAAATGCTATTTACTTAGAGATCGGCCCAACGGCGCGAAGTAACCTTGCAGCGCTTCATAAATCTCTTTGCGATGCGTGAGGTCTGGATAAAGCGGGAACATATCCGGTTTGGTCGTGCCATCGACTAAGTAAGAATTCTCGATATCTGAGCAGGACTCGATCGTAGCTTCAAAGGCTCGCGCCATCATTTCTGTTGGTAGTGAGAAGTAACGGGCAGACGTTGCCTTGTCGGCAATAACACTGCGTGCAACGTAGTCGTGCTTATCCAGATTGTTGTCGCTGAGTAGTGTGGCATCGAACAGAGACATCAAACTCTCGTTTAATGGATGAGGGCGTACTTTTCTATCGTGTAGCCAACAGTCGCTGGCGAACAAGATTTGCTTACGAGGGCCAGAGGTGTCGCCGATTTCAAACGCTTTCTCAGCGATGTAGTGGTCAAATGCATGCCAGAACTCGTGGGCGAGAGCACCAGCTCCTGCATTCTTAGCAAGGGCTAACTCTCTTTGATTTGGTGCGTAGTGTGCTTGTACGCCTTTTCTTCCGCCACTGCCGAAAGCTAAACCGAGCGTGCCGCGAAGGCCAATGGCTTCTGGCGGCAGAGCCAAGATGTAAGCCAAGTCTGCTAACGAGTCGAAGATCAGATTTGCAGCCAGTTCTTTCTCTTCTTTCGTTACCCAAGCGCCCACACGGATGCTGCCCATACCGAAGGTCTGTTTGATGTCCATGAATGACACCTGATCGCCATGTCGGTAGTCTGGGCCTTTGCGCGTTTTGTATTTAAAGTGGGTTAACTTCAAAGGGGTCCTTGGAGAAAGATGTTAGGTGGAAATAAAGGTGTTCGGTGGAAATAAAGATGTTAGATGAGAATTAAGTGGAGCATTCTTATCGGATGCTGGGCATTGAGCCATATTCTTTAAACCACACCGTTATGAATAGTATTTATGAACGAAAGTTAGCACCTTTGTGAGTAAATTACCGAACAAAATGAGTTAGATTGTGTTCGAAAGCTTCCCATGAGGTTGGGCTACCTTCGTGGGTCAGTGGAAACAGCGGCTTGTTTGGTTTGGCATAGCTTAAACGATGTAACCTCTGCGTGACATGATAGCTGTCTAGCCCAGAAATAGTGACTAAATCTAACGCTTCTAAATCTAGGTAGCCGTCCGGCATCACAGCACGTTTTGGCGCGTGAACCGTAACAACTTCACCAATCAACATTTGGGTTTGGTTACTTTCAATTGTGATTTTTTCTTTGAAAGCCAAGCCTATTTTCAGAGGGCTTTCCAAGACAAACGGAGCAGGGAACACATCATCGTAATAGGACGTGAGACCGACCGCGTTAAACTCTGAGATTGATTTAGGGTAACGAGCGGAAGTTTGATGGGCTTTTTGAACAAAGCCCGCACCGATGCTGTTGATGGTGAAATGTTTAGTTTCCAGGATGTTCTCTAATGTATGACGGCGACTTTCTGCAGGTCGGACGATGAAGCCAAACAAGGGGGGATTTGACCCTAGGTGAACCACAGAACTCACCACAGCAAGATTTTCTAGCCCTTGTTTATCGCAGGTGCCAATAAGGTTAGCGCTTTTGAACCCCGATAAGGAATTAATTAAACGAGCACGCTCACGTTGATCCATTGCTTGGATATCTTGTCTTGAAAGGGTCATTTCCTTCATATTTTCTCTTCTTCTCACTTTTGTTTCGACGACTTGTTCACTAACCAACTCATATTTACGCAGAAGCATCCTCTATCGATCAGCAGAGTGGTTAGTTTGGTCGTGGGCAGCCTGTCTCTTTTACCTCTACTACTGCACAACGGGCGAGATCATTTGCATAGATTTACGTATGTTGACGTCGCTTTACATCACGCAAGCTAAAGTAATGATGTCGTCTTTATGAGTGTTAAAAAATGAAATCAGTCCGCAATATCATCTGGGCAATGATTGCCACAATGTCAGCCTTTTGGTTTGCGATGGAACCGCAACTCTTCGCTTCAAACAACGTATTTGAATGGCGTTCTGCCATGATTCAGTACTCGGGTATTTTGTCTCTGATGTTAATGTCCATCACCATGATTTTGGCGATGCGTTTACCTATGGTTGAGAATTGGCTCAACGGTATGGATAAAGCGTATCGAGTCCACAAATGGCTAGGTATAGGCGGCGTAGCACTGGGTGTGACACACTGGTTGTGGTACCAGATTCCTAAATGGCTAGTGATGTCTGAAGTGTTGGCTAAGCCTGTTCGACACGATGGTTCAGGCCCTGCAAGAACATTGTCTGGTTGGGAAGCATGGGTCAATGGACTCCACGGCTTTGCTGAAAACATTGGAGAGTGGGGCTTTTACCTATTACTCGTTTTACTGGTGGCGTCGTTGTGGGCGGCTGTGAAATACAAACCGTTTAAATTGTCACATCGTTTTATGTCGGTCGCGTACCTATTGATCGCTTTTCACTCAGTATTACTTCTCAAACATGCCTATTGGGGCGAACCAATTTACTACCTAACAGTGGCATTTGCTTTGGTTGGGTCTGTTGCGGCGATTTACAGTTTATTGGGCTTTGTAGGGCGTCGTAATCGTCACTCTGCTTCTGTCGTTTCCACTCGCTACTTTCCCAAAGCTGAAGTGATGGAGTTAGTGCTAAAGCCAAGTACATCATGGCGAGGACACAAAGCAGGGCAGTTTGCGTACTTACGCTTTGGTAATGAAGATCCTCATCCGTTTACTATTGTGTCAGGTAGCGAAGATTCAGAACTGCGTTTCTTGATTAAAGAGTTGGGTGATTTTACTAATGGGTTAGTTGAGCGAGTAAAGGCGGGCGATGCGGTTACGGTGGAAGGGCCTTATGGTCGACTTGAGTTTGACCTAAACAAGCCACAGATTTGGATTGCTGGTGGTGTCGGAATAGCGTCGTTTTTTGCAACGCTTGAAGCGCTCAAAACAGAGAAAACTCATCCTCGAATTGAACTGTTTTACTGTACTCGCGGTGTCGATGAGCATTTAGTCGATGAATTATGGCACCTTGCGCATCAAGTCGGTGTGAAGCTGAACGTAATAGATACCTTGCACTCTCCGCGATTAAACGCAGAGAGAATCGCGAGTCAATGTGGTGATCTAAATGTTTATGAGTTGTATTTTTGTGGGCCAGAGTTGTTCTCAACCTCGCTTAAAAAAGAACTCGATACGTACAAGTTCAATGTTGACCAAAATTATCACGAAGAGCTGTTTGTGATGCGTTAAAAAGGCCTAATGAGGTATCAATAGCGTCAAGTTTGGCTCTTCGTTGCGGGGTTAAGGCAGCGGTTGGATTTGGTGTTATTGATACTTAACGACAAGCTCTAATTAAAAAGGCAAAAGTTACTCAATTTTTTATTGCAGCGGTTTGCTATTGAGCGATACCATGTACGGCTGTTTTATTGGTAAAGATTGCAAAATGTCAGATGAAAAGCTCGCGCTAGAGTGGATGCGTCAACAAGCGCATAGAATTGATCCATATGTTATAAATCCATCATTTGATGAATGCGTTGAGTTGCTTGAGCCTGCCTTTAAGAAGGGCAAGAGTGTCGCGCAGCTAAAATATCTATTATCAGAAGCGGATCGCCGAGCTGGCGCTGCCGAGCGTAAACACGCCGCTTTAAAGTTCGCCAAAGAAAAAAGCCCAAAGGCAGGCCAAAACCTTCGCCTTCAAAGCAAGCTTCAACAAGTTCAGTTGGCATTAAAGTTAGCGACGGGCGATAACAACATGACCATATCGCAGTTCTGTTCTGAGTATGATGTCAGTAAGCGAGACGGCAACGAAGCGTGGAATGAAAAGCTGGTTGAGCAGAATAATAAGAAGTGATTTTTCCGATGTCTTTTGCTGTTTCACTTGAGGCCCGATAAGATTTATCTGATCGTGAAAATTTGTTTATAAAGTCATTTCAAACCCTACCAATAAATGTTGTTCGATTGTATTTCAAAAGCCTGAAAAGCATCTTTTCTTCTCAGGCTTTGCGAACAGCTAGTCACTCATCTTTTTCGTCTTAACTGTAAACCACAGCAAAAGTATCGATGAGCGAATATCAGATCTTAAGGTCGAATGTTATTGAAGCTGACCTTCTGCGTTCCATCTCCAAGTTTCTCCAACTTAACCACGTCTCCTTGATAGTAATACGGTTCCATTGGCATATTGCTGTTGGTCGGTCTTGCGTAGTGCAATACAGCCAGTTTAGCGTCAACTTGCTGAGCATATAAATAGCCAATCAGCGCATGTTCAAATTGGTGATAGCCATTGCCCCAATGGAAAGCTTTAGTACGCTTAGGATCAAGCCCAACGCCACCGTATTTGTGGTCGACCCATACATCATGAAAGGTCGGTAGGGTGTATTGCAGGACGTCTTTCATTGAACCATCGACCAGCGAAACCGTCATAGCCGCTTGATCAAGCTCAGCCCACTCCCATGATGACGCCCACTGGCTGTGCGGTCTGCTTTGCCAGCCCGTGATATCTTGCCCTTGCCACATTTTCTGAAGTCGCTCACCAAAGTAGTTAGATACATTGGCAAAGTCTTTCTGATATTGCGCCTGATCCAGAGTGTGTTTCATGCCGTCTAAACCAAATTCCGACCAATCGGAATTATCTAATGCATGACCGGTTAGATAGGTCATCCAATATGCTTTGATGGTGTGCCCAAAATCGTTGTGATTGGCATTCGGCATCATCGCAGCTTTATCGTGAATAGCCCCGTAGAAGCGTTGTTGATCTTCAGAATGGTATTGGTCAATCATGGCTTGCGTGAGCCAGTTTAAGTCATCAAGCCATTTGGATTTGACGGGCTCTTTGAGCAGAGGTGCGACTAACAACAGATAGCCGTTTATTTGATCAAGTTGCGCGACCAGTTCGCGTCGTTTTGCACTGCCATCTTCACCGTCAGCAAGTACCCAAGCAAGACCGCTGTTGTCGCTAAGTCGATATTTATCAAAGATAAAAGCTTGTTGGGCGATGAGTGCTTCTTCTACCTTTTTGTCTTGGGTCAGGTAGTAGTACATGGCAAGGCCAACTAATGCATACGCTTGATCTTGAGAGGTACGTTGCTGCCAATCCTGTCCTGCTTTTCCCTTTTTTGTGTAGCCAATAAAGCCACCATTTTGCTTATCTTCTAGTTGATCAATGAGGTAGTAGGCACCTTGCTTGGCAAGCGCTAAAGCTTGTTTGTCTCCAGTAAGGTGATAGAGCACGCCGTAGGCATAGGTTTGGCGTGATTTCATGCGCGTGAACTCCTTGCCAAAGTGCGGAGTGATCCAGCCTCTATTCAATTCAGGACACACATCAGATACATCGAGCAAGGTGCCATCATCACAACGGAAAGTAGGGAAGTTGCCTACCGGTTCTCCCTGAGCGCTAGGCATCAGCCAGTAAGGTGCGAGCCCTTCAGAGGCATGATTGATCCAGTCTTCTCCAGTGGGAAGGGTGACATTGGCGGATACGGCCAAGCTGGCCACGCTGAGTAATGCGATCGTTGCTCGTAACATGATGTTTATCTTAATGATTTGAATTTAGTTGAATATAAACAATCACATCTGCACATTGTGATTCGGTGATCACAATCGATCAAATTATTAAGGTTTAAATAAAGGCTCACAGACTGGTGAGCCTTGAAAGGGTGTCTTGTATTTTATACAGGCTTTCCCGCCTCATCTTCTTCAACCACATCGGTTTCTAAGCTTGCCTCTGCTAGCCATTTTTGTATTGATGGGCTGTTGAGCACGCGTTGCTGATATTGTTTTGCTTTTTCTGAAAGCTCTATTCCATAAGTTTCTACACGCAACGCCACAGGTGCAAACATCGCATCGGCAATCGACCATTCACCAAACAACCAGCCTTCTGGATGTTGCTCCATTTGTGCTGACCAAATTGCATCAATACGAGCGATGTCTTTCAATGCGTATTCACTGAGTGTGAGCTTTCGTTGTGCGCGGCAGTTCATCGGCATTTCATTTCTGATGGCAAAAAATCCAGAGTGCATTTCTGCGGAAATTGCTCGGGCATGAGCGCGTTCTTTCACTGAACTGGGCCATGCTGCGCCGTTCAAGTGGGCGTCGTTAACGTATTCGAGAATGGCCAGTGAATCCCACACCGCAACGTCGCCATCAACTAAGGTTGGAACCTTGGCCGTTGGTGTCACTTTCGCCAGAGTGTCGTAGAAATCAGAGGTGAAAAGTTTGAGCTTAATGACTTCTGCATTGAGGTTGTAGTTGTCGAATATTAGCCATGCGCGCAGTGACCAAGTTGAGTAGTTCTGGTTTCCAATATAAAGCTGCATCGTTGCTTCCTTGCGTTTGGTGGGTATGTTTTGAGCCTAGGGCATGCATTTGAGCTTAGGGGATTGTATTGCGAGGCACTAACGGATAATTTTGATGCAATACATTAATAAAAACGATGGGTGGTGATTTCAATATGGACATTGATGCGTTGCGAGGCTTTCTCGCGTTTGTAGAAACCAGTAGCTTTACGCGTGCCGCGAAACAGATCAACCGCACCCAATCGGCATTTAGTGCTCAGATGCGCAAACTGGAAGAAGAACTCAACGTCACTCTTTTCCAGAAAGAAGGACGTAATTTAATACTGACTGAAGCTGGCTTAGCGCTGCGTTCTCATGCCGAACAGTTGGTAGCGCTCCACAATACAGCCCTCAAGCAAGTAAAGCGTTACGAAGACAAACAACCTCTGCGACTCGGCTGCCCTGAAGACTACAACGACACTATTCTGCCAAAAGTGATTCGCCTGTTGCAGAAAGCGGAACCCACCTGTTCAATCCAAATATTTAGCCTGCCGAGCATTACGCTGAGAGAGTGGTTGGATGACGGAAGGCTTGATGCGGCGATTGTCACCCGAGCGCCCGACAGCGAAGAGGGGCATTGGCTCACCAGTGATATTGGGGTTTGGATTAGTAGCCCTGATTATGCGTTTGATGGTTCCAAGCCTGTTCCATTAGCCTTGTTTCAAACGGACTGTAAATATCACGCTGCAGCAGTGAATGGTTTAACTAAGCAGGGTACGCCTTATCAATTGTTGGCGTGTAGCAATACCGCTTCGGCGCAGCGTGCCATCGTCAAAGCGGGTTTAGCCATTGGCGCGATGGGTAAGCTCAGCGTGACTTCTGATTTGAAAATACTTGATGATATGCCGCCACTGCCTTCGGTCGATATTGTATTGATCTTAGCGAGCAAACATCACCCTGTATTGGATAAAGAAGTGCTCAATCAGCTTGTGGAATTAGAGTCTGATTAGCTGTGTTTATATTGGGATATTTTATAGGGATAGTTTGGTTAGGACAGTTTTATTAAGCAATCTTTGTTAGATGAACTTTGATAAATGAATTGCAATCGATGAGTTTGAAGTTGAGCGGAAATTAAGAAATGAAGAGGCCGAGAACATCGCGTTTCTCGGCCTAGTTATTGTGAGACGTTGTTGGTAATTAAGAAAGCTTGAACTTACTTAACTCACCGTGCAAATCTCCGGCTTTCATTGTCAGCTCATTACTGATTGCTACTGATGATGTCATGGTGCCCATCACTTCCACGGCGGTGTCATTGATGATCACTACATTGCGGTTAATCTCTTCTGATACTGAGCTTTGCTCTTCAGCCGCGGAAGCAATCTGATTGTTCATGTCGTTAATCACTTCAATCGCTTGGTTGATTTCAGATAGTGCTAGATGTGCTGCTTGGGTTTCCCCTTTGGTGTCATTCGCTTGCTTCTGGCTTTGCTCCATCAATATCACGATAGATTGAGTCTCTTGTTCTAGGCGAGCCAACATCGAACGAATCTCTTCTGTCGAACCTTGAGTGCGATTGGCGAGGTTACGCACTTCATCTGCCACGACAGCAAAGCCTCGTCCTGCTTCACCTGCACGTGCAGCCTCAATCGCAGCGTTAAGCGCTAGTAGGTTTGTTTGTTCTGCAATACCGCCAATCTCGCTCAAGATACCTTGAATAGCGGTGCTCGAATCGACCAAATTTTGCGTTTGTTGCTGTGCGTCATTTACCTGCACAGCTAAGTTGTCTACTGCGCTGGCGGCATTGTCCATGCGTGTCATGCCATTGAGACTGTTGCTTTGTACTTGGCTTGCGGCTGCGGCTGCTTGAACCGCTGAACTTGCCACTTCTTGCGCAGTCGCACTCATTTCATTGATCGCGGTTGCAAGTGAGTTCACCTCGTTAACCTGAGAGTTCAACTGGTCACGTGAAACTTCAGCACGAGCTTGGCCTTCTGTTGCGTTTTTATCTACTTGGTCGGCCGTTACCATAACGGTAAGTAGCATCTCTTGCATACGAGATAGGAAAGTATTGAACCAGTGTGCAAGCTGAGCGGTTTCATCTTTTCCTTTCACTTCAATGCGGTAAGTTAAGTCGCCTTCGCCTTGTGCTGCATCTTTAAAACGCTCCACTAAGTTGTTCAGAACCTTGCCCAGAGAATTGGCAATGAATGCCATTGAGGCAATGCCTAGAATAGCTGCGATGAGCCCCGCCCACACACCTTTTTCAAGTGCTTTTGAATTCTGTGCATCACTCCATTGTGTGTAGTTGTCGACGCTTTTTGTAAGGTGACTACTGGGAACCGACACCATGACTACCCATGGAGCATCACTGGTCTCAATTGCGGTAATTGCGTACTCATCGCCGCCGAAATTAACAAGACCAGCCCCTTCTCGCTTAGCGATAGATTGAATTGTCGACCATTCGGATTCCAATTCAGAAGAGACTTTTTTACCCACCATGTTTCCAGCTCGGCTGTTGGCGAGAGTTATGCCTTTCCATGATGTAATAAGGATTTTTCCTTCGCCATCAAACAAGTTACGTGCAAGCAATTCGCTTTGGCTTTGAAGCTCAAACAAAGACAAATCAAAACCAATTGAGCCAATGATTTTCCCGTCTTGTTTGATTGGTTGGCTGATGGTAGTGATGAGCTCTTGCTTACCGCGAACTGGATAGAAATAGGGTTCCATCACAAATGTCTTACCGGTTTGGTATGGCATTAAGTGCCAGTCGTCTTTGTGCTCACCGTTGCTGTTTAGCTCGGTATTGCTAAAGCTCTCCATTGCGACGGCGTCAAAGCTGTTCTGATCATTTGGAGAGAAGAAAGGCGCAAGGTAGCCCTGACTGTTAAAACCTAATTCAGTGTCCAAGCTGATCTCGTTATTCAGATCGGTTTGTTGTGGCCAAGTCTTGTTCTCCCACACCATGTAGCCTGCAAATACAGCTTTGTTTTGTGCTTCCAAGGCGGCAGTAAACTGTTTAACGATAAGGTCTGCGCTTGCATTGGTTTCTGAACTTAACTCAATAATGGATCGTGCTTGCTTAAGGTTTGCTAGTACAGGATCAAGTTGGTTGGCAATGTTCAAACCTTGTTGAATGGCTGTGTTTTGTAAATCTGTCGTTGTTGCGTCTGTCAGCTGTGTCTTTACTTTTTCAGTGACTTGTTGGTTCACATCGGTAAAGGCGCTGGTGGTCATGCCCATTGCGATCAACAGAGTGAAAGCCATTGCTCCACCTGCACTCACCGCAATTCGCGTACGTATACTGTTAAACATATGATCCCTGTAGCCAAATAGTGGTAGTTTTCCAGAGATTTTAAACAAGATAAGTGAATGGAAAATTCAAAATAATGAACACAAAAAGAATAGGGTGATCAAAATTATAAATAGGATTGCATAGTGCTCAGATTTATATCTTGTGGGCGAGTTCTATAAGGCAAGCAAATGGCCGTAATTATTTCATTAGCTATTTGTATTCATTGATCTTTTAAATTTATTGATGATATTTATTTGTCGGTAAATCAAGAAGTTGTAGTTTGAGAGTGTCCTGAATATGGATTACTCATTACGTGACTTTGCTCACGTTTTAATTTAATCCGAAGCGCATTATATCCACTTATAAAGTGTGTGTTTATGCGTTGCATGTTCAATCTGAGGAACCAAATCATTGTGCATATTTTATTGAAGAATCCCCAAGCTCTTTAGCTTTCGATAAATGGTATTGCGGCTGATGCCGAGTATTCGAGATGTCTTGCTGATGTTGCCTTGGTTCGCTTGATACGTTTGCAACAAGGTTTCTTCAACGGTACTTCTTAAATCGTTACTCGCTGTACCTTTGATGGCATTAGGAGTCATTAGCTGATGCTGATTATCGTGTGCTAACGACGTGAGATGTTGAGCAAGGTGGCTAGGTACATGTTCTAAGGTGAGTTGTCGTTCATCACTTGCCAATAGAGAAGCAACCTTAAGTAAGTTGTCTAACTCGCGAATATTGCCTGGCCAAGAATAGGCGCACAGTAAACTCATCAAATGCGGGCAGATTGTCTGTTCGTCTTCTGCGTATTTACGATGAATGTGTTCGATTAGGGCGTGCTTGTCTTGTCGATGTTGCAGGCTTGGCAAGGTGAAGGCTAAGCCGTTTAGTCTGTAAAAGAGATCTTGTCGAAATTCCCCCGTAGCGACCAACTGTTCTAGGTTTTTATGAGTCGCGGCGATGATCTGACAATCGACTTGGTAGCTCTGATTTGAGCCAACAGGCACTACTGACTTATCTTGTAGAACATGCAGCAATCGACACTGAGCCTCCAATGGCATGTCGGCAATTTCATCCAAAAATAGAATGCCCTTGTCTGCTTGGCGGATCTTACCTTGGAATCCTTTGTGGCTTGCGCCAGTGAAAGCGCCCGGTGCGTAGCCAAACAGTTCTGATTCGATAAGATCTTTCGGTAGTGCACCACAATTCACCGCCACCAAGGGGGCCGATTTACGTTGGCTTTGCTTGTGTAACGCCTTAACAAACTCGCCCTTACCAACGCCTGTTTCACCTAAGATCAACAAGCTGATCCCTTTGTCGATAACCTTATTGGCTTGCTGCCAAGCGTGTTCTATCTGTTGTTCACCATGGTGCAAATCACACGATGCCGAAATAGAGCGAGTGCGCTTTGCAGTTGCTTGTTTGAGGAGCTGTTTCTCAAACACAAAAGGCGTATCTAATGAGGTTCGGTTGAAGAGGGTATCTATGCATTCGCCGACGATCGAGGTTTGATCTAATAGTTGAGAGGCAACCTGATTGTGCGCCACTACTTCGCCAGCTTCATTGGCTATCACAATCCCTTGCCAACCACTGTGTAATAAAGATTTCTCACACGCGAGATCGATTCGAGTGGTGCCTTGTGGAATGTGACTCAGTAGCTGGTTCTCAACAAGCTGAACCATATTTTGAACCAGCAATTGTACCGAACTGTCGTGTTGTTGTTGCTCGCTAGTAATGTCCAAGACGCCAACCATTTGACCTTGATGATCGAACACTGGGCTTGCTGAGCAGCTGATAAATCGATGCTGGTGGATGAAGTGTTGTTCGCCAATGATGGATACGGGTTTCGCTTCAACAATGGCGGTGCCAATCGCGTTGGTGCCTTTAAGTTGTTCCTGCCAACATGCTCCAGAGCTGAGTGCAATTGATGTCAGCTTCTCCTTAAACCGCTCCTGTCCCCAACTTGCCAGAATTACCCCTTCAATATCCGTCAGGATCAAACGACTGTCAGTGCGTGCAAACATCTGATTAAACAGAGGGAGAGTATTACGTTCGACGATATGAATCAAGTCGGACGATTGATGACGTCGCTGTTTAAGGATTGATTGTGGCAGGCGAATGTCTTCAGGAAGTCGTCTCTGTTTTAGACCCGCTTCTGTGCTGCGGTGCCAAGAGGATGAAAGCCAATCTGAGGTGTTTGCTTGTTGAAGGTGCATGACTGTTCCATGTCGTAACAGTGAGGGTGTACCAATTTGGAACAGTTGAACACTGGTGTGGTTTCCAGACGTCCGTTCAATGCCAACTCACTTTGGGTTGTAAACGTTTGGTAATCATAGTTTTACAATTTATTAACAACAAGTTTTGAAGTTCTGGCGTGTGATTTGCGTTGTTACTGTTGTGAAGAAAACACGCAGTATCAGTGTTTTAAACAGAAAGTATAAACATGGTGACACTCTTTTTTAGAGCTCTTTTCATGAGATCTGTCCTCAAGGGAAGCCGCCATGCTAGCTCGACAACATAAGCTCAATAACGAATGAACAACGACTAAAAATCTAAGAAGGATCTAACTATGATTTACGCACAGCCGGGTAGTGATAACGCAGTGGTGAACTTTAAAGCGCAATACGATAATTTTATCGGTGGCGAGTGGGTGAAGCCTGTCAGCGGCGAGTATTTTGATAACACTTCCCCAGTGAATGGTCAGGTGTATTGCCAAGTGGCACGTTCAACCGAGGCGGACATTAGCTTGGCACTTGATGCCGCGCATGCAGCTCGTGCAAGTTGGGCTTCGACCAGTGTGACTGAGCGCTCCAACATCCTACTTAAAATTGCCGATCGCATTGAAGCGAACCTAGAAGAAATCGCAGTCGCTGAGACGTGGGAAAACGGCAAGCCTGTGCGTGAAACTTTGGCAGCAGATATTCCTTTGGTTGTCGATCACTTCCGTTACTTTGCGGGTTGTATTCGTGCGCAAGAAGGCAGCGCAGCAGAGCTCGATTCAAACACGGCGAGTTACCACTTCCCTGAACCAATTGGTGTAGTCGGCCAGATCATTCCTTGGAACTTCCCGATTTTAATGGCGGCTTGGAAATTGGCACCTGCACTGGCTGCGGGCTGTTGTGTGGTGATGAAGCCAGCCGAGCAAACACCGACATCGATCTTGGTGATGATGGAGAAGATCGCCGATCTTCTACCAGCAGGCGTAGTCAACATCGTCAATGGTTTTGGTAGTGAAGCGGGTCAAGCGTTAGCAACCAGCGATCGTTTGGCGAAATTGGCATTTACCGGTTCGACAGAAGTCGGCCACCACATATTGAAATGTGCGGCTGAAAGCTTGATTCCATCAACGGTTGAGCTGGGCGGTAAGTCTCCAAATATCTACTTCCCAGATATCTTTAATCATGAAGACGAATACCTAGATAAGTGTGTCGAAGGTATGTTGCTGGCGTTTTTTAATCAGGGGGAAGTGTGTACGTGTCCGTCACGTGTGCTGATCCATGAATCGGTGTACGACAAGTTCATCGCCAAGGTGGTCGAGCGTGCTCAAACTATTAAACAAGGTAACCCGCTAGATACTGATACTCAGGTGGGTGCACAAGCCTCTAAAGAGCAGTTCGATAAGATTCTGAGCTATCTTGAGATCGGCCGTCAAGAAGGCGCTAAAGTGCTAACAGGTGGTGAAATCGCGCAGCAACCAGATGATCTCGGTAATGGTTACTACATTCAACCAACCATGCTGGAAGGGCACAACAAGATGCGTGTGTTCCAAGAAGAGATTTTCGGTCCAGTTATCGCGGTCACCACTTTTAAAGATGAAGCGGAAGCACTAGAAATTGCCAATGACACCGAATATGGCTTGGGTGCAGGTGTGTGGACTCGTGATGCAAACCTCGCGTATCGCATGGGACGCAACATTGAAGCCGGCCGTATCTGGGTTAACTGTTACCACGCTTATCCAGCACATGCCGCGTTCGGTGGTTATAAGAAATCAGGCATTGGCCGTGAGACACACAAGATGATGCTCGATCACTACCAAAATACGAAGAACCTGTTGATCAGCTACGATACCAATCCACTAGGTTTTTTCTGATACAGGTTCGTTCTAAAAGTATGAGAATGAATCATGGGTACAAAGAACAACGAACAACGCAGTAGGCTTAATTAAGAACAAAAGCTAGAAACCAAAACGCCCAATTCAATTGAGTTGGGCGTTTTTATGTTTGAATTGGTCTAGCTTTTCGAAAAGAAGATCTCGGGCTTGTGGACAGGGCCATAGTTGCCTTCTAGCTGAGTGAGTTCCAAACCTTGCTTTCCTATCAGAGAGCCGACCAATTGGCGGTTAAACGGGTAGCTGTCGGGGTTGCTAATATACTCTTCAACATCTATCCATTTAGCTTCTTCAATTTCATCAGTGTCTTGAATCGCGATATCTTTAGTTTGAGCGATAAGGTGACAAATAAAGTAGAGGTTTGATTTGCCAAACTGATACGGGTGTCTTGTCGCCATGCCAACCACCGAAACGAATGTGGCTTCGATACCGGTTTCTTCCAAGGTTTCTCGAACAACCGATTCCTCAATACCTTCACCCAACTCAATATGGCCGCCAGGTAACTTGTAGCCAGTCATACCGTGCTCTTTAATCATCAGCACTTGGTTGTGTTCGTTGGTGATCAACGCGCCAGCACCCAAGGTGTGGGTAGGGATGAAAGGCACAAACTCTACAATCTCGGATTTGTGGATCAGCGTAATTTCGTCTTCTAGACAGTTGTGAAACACAAAGCCAAGCTCAGTCGCCACCGGAATAAGGTGCGAGAGTGAAATAGGTAAACTAATCCAAATGATGCCTTTGTTATTCTGCTTTGAAAATTCGGTGATCTCGCTGAGTTCGGCATTGAAAGAGTCAGCATCGTGAGGGGCTGTTGCTGGGTCAATGATGATGCCGTTAAATTTGTCGAGCGTAAATTCCACTAGTGATCCTTTATTATTTTTGATTTATAGGGAGTCGAGCATAGGTGGAGCTTATAACATCTTAAGGGCTTATAAAACCTGCTCTGCTTGTAGTATTTTTAAGAGCACGGCAGTGGTGGGTAAAAAGTGAGGGAGAGCGTAAAGCGGGCGGCTAGAAACAAAAACTGCGCTTGGAAGCCAAAGCGCAGTCTTGGAATAGGGTCTATGGCAGCTCGATCTTAGCGAACATAGTTAGCGTCAACACTTACGTACCAGTGTTGCAGTTTGCCGTCGGCCTTTTTGATCCATAAATCGTTGGTATAGCTCTCAATCTTACCGTTAACCGTTAAATTGAACGTGTTCTCGTCGAATTCACCAAGCTTGACGAACTGGTCCGTGGTAACTAGGAACGGGTCCATGTCGTCCACGCCAACCACATCTGAAATCACATAGTAGTGGTAAGTCAGCGGCTTGCTCGCATCATTCGGGTTGCTGCGGTACGCCACAAGCTTGAACGGTTCCGTTAATGGAACGTCGAGCGTTTGCTTGTCCATGGTCGCTGGAATCGGGATAAACAGCCAAGCGGTAAACAGACCGCTCAATAAAACCATCAGGAAGAAAAGAGTCTTAATTGCTTTCATAGCAACCTTCAAAATAGGTGATGTTGAAGACGCTATGGTAACAGGTTTGATTTGTTGATTGTAAGAGTATGAATAAGTGAAGGCGACTCCTGTCTGTTAGGAAGTTTGAACGAATTGATACACTGTTCATAAGTCACTATCTACACTAGTGCGAGTGACCTTGCGACAGGTTGATCATCACAACACCAGCCGCAACGAATAACATGCCGATCCACACCATGGTATCGAGGTGCTGGCGGTAAACGAACGTAGAAATCAGACTCACTGTCACGATAGCTAAACCTGCCCACAAAGAGTGAACCACACCAACTGGCATCCCTTTCATAGCTTGGCTCAAAAATAGAAATGCCGCCAAGTGTCCTGAAATCACCAATAAAGCAGGGATAGGTTTAGACAAGCTGAAACCGTCGGTTGCTTTAAGTGCTACGTGAGAAAGTGCTTCTGCCATCACGCCCATCATTAAGAAAAACCAGCTCATAATCGTACCTTTTGTTCGTATTGTTTTTGTTGGTATAGCGGGGTGCTTGAAAGTGTGAATCGTTGTTGCTGCTATCAAGTAACAGCGGGCTCGCCCAAATAGCAGGCACAAAAAAGCCCACACCTCACGCTTTTGCAAGGTGTGGGCTAAATCGGTGTGACTACTTGTTTAGGTAAGCAGCGTGGAACTCAATATGCTCATGAATAAAGCTAGAGATGAAGTAGTAGCTGTGGTCGTAACCTGGCTGCATACGTAGCTCTAAATCGGCATTGGTTACCTTAGCGGCTTCAACTAATTGCTCAGGCTTAAGCTGCTCAATCAAGAAGTTATCGGCTTCACCTTGGTCAACCAACATTGGCAGCTTCGTGCCTTTGGTTTTTAGAAGTTCAGAGGCATCGTAGTGCTTCCACTCTTCAATATCTAAGCCTAGATATTGGTTGAATGCTTTTTGTCCCCAAGGGCATTGCATTGGGTTAGTGATTGGGCTGAATGCAGAGATAGAACGGTAGCTATCTTCGTTCTTGATGCCAATCGTTAGGGCACCGTGTCCGCCCATGCTGTGACCAGAAATAGATTTCACTGAAGTCACAGGGAAGAAAGACTCAATCAAAGCTGGGAGCTCTGTTACCACGTAATCGTACATATGGTAATGGCTGTCCCATGGTGCTTGAGTGGCATTCACATAGAAGCCTGCGCCTTGGCCTAGATCGTAGCTTTCATTGTCGGCAACGCCTTCGCCACGTGGGCTAGTATCGGGTGCGACAATCGCAATACCTTGCTCAGCCGCAGCTTTGAATGCGCCGGCTTTTTGCATGAAATTTTCATCGGTACAGGTTAAGCCTGATAACCAATACAAAACAGGAACTGGGTTTTCTTTGCTTGCATTTGGCGGCAAGAAAATCGCAAAACGCATGTTGCAGTCAAGCGTTGCAGAAAAGTGGGTGTATTGTTTGTGCCAACCACCAGCAACCTTTGCTTGGCTAATGTTTTCGATTGTCATCTATTGTGCTCCGTTAGGTTGATGGTTTTGGGGAATAACATGTCTATATCATTTAAAGTTTCACCACCCACCGGGCAGGAGGTGGTGAAGACAGTTTGTTGCTTTTTATTTATAACTTTGGCCTCGACACCTAAGTATCGAGACCAAGAGGTGTTATACCAATCACAGTAAGTAGATGGTCATAAATAGCGCAGGAAAAAGGCTTGAGAACAAGGCAGAAATTTTCGATAAGTAGTTATTCTACAATCAAAATTTCTAACGCCGTTATCGAGTGTTTTAACAAGCTAGAATGACCAGTTATTTACTACGATTAGTATTATTTATCCATATGTAGAACAGTACGGATAGATTCACCTTTGTGCATTAGGTCGAATGCTTCGTTTACGTCTTGCAGACCCATAGTGTGAGTAATGAACTCTTGCAGGCCAAACTCACCTGCCATGTAACGGTTAACGATTTCTGGAAGCTCAGAGCGGCCTTTAACACCACCGAAAGCAGAACCACGCCATACACGACCAGTCACTAGTTGGAATGGACGAGTTGAGATCTCTTGGCCTGCACCTGCAACACCAATGATTACTGATTCGCCCCAACCTTTGTGACAGCACTCAAGTGCTTGACGCATCACGTTTACGTTACCGATACACTCGAACGAGTACTCAACACCGCCGTCTGTCATCTCAACGATAACGTCTTGGATTGGCTTGTCGAATTTAGTTGGGTTGATGCAGTCAGTCGCGCCAAGCTGTTTTGCTAGCTCGAATTTGCTCTCGTTGATATCTACACCGATGATGCGGTCAGCACCAGCCATACGAGCACCAATGATTGCAGAAAGACCGATACCACCTAGGCCGAATACAGCAACGTTGTCGCCTTTTTCAACTTTGGCTGTGTTCAGTACAGCGCCCATACCTGTTGTTACCCCACAACCTAGAAGACAAACTTCTTCAAGTGGTGCTTCTTTGCTTACTTTCGCTAGAGAGATTTCTGGAAGTACTGTGTACTCAGAGAAAGTAGAGCAACCCATGTAATGGAAAATTGTTTCGCCATTGATAGAGAAGCGGCTTGTACCGTCTGGCATCAGGCCTTTACCTTGCGTTTCACGAACGGCTTGGCATAGGTTAGTTTTGCCAGATGTACAGAACTTACATTCGCCACATTCAGCTGTGTAAAGTGGAATAACGTGGTCGCCAATCTCAACACTTGTAACGCCTTCGCCGATCATCTCAACGATGCCGCCACCTTCGTGACCAAGAATTGAAGGGAAGATACCTTCTGGATCGTCACCTGATAATGTGAATGCGTCAGTGTGACAAACACCAGTAGCAACGATGCGAACTAGAACCTCACCAGCTTTAGGAAGTTGTACATCAACTTCTTCCATTTTTAGTGGCTCGCCAGCTGCCCATGCAACCATTGCTTTTGATTTGATATGCGTTTGACCAGGTTTAATTTCGATTGTCATTGGATGTTTCCTATATATGTCAGTACAGCGGATAACTGTGCAATTAGCTTCAACCCGTTAAGAGTAGTTGAGCTTAATTGTTTCCGCTCTCTCGTTTTGTTGGAGCTAGTATAGGTGTGAGTGCATGTTTTGATAATCCCTCGAAATGGAAAATGATTATTACGTATTTGTAATAATTGGTGTGGAAAGCTGATCTGTTTTCCCAGTGATTACTTTATTCGGATCGAGTCGGTTTTTGATAGCGGGCTACTTATCCAAATCGTCTGAATATATATCTTTCATTGATGTTTTAGTGGTTATCTTATGGCGGCTTATATATTAATAACTGATTCGTACGATAGAGTCATTAATACTCATAATCGTTACTAACCAATTGAATTATGAGGATTGAAGCAATATCGCATAAGCACTCTGTATGCGACGTTTTGTAAGATATCAGAAACAATAGTGTCATTTTTCTCACCTAATCTCCTCGCCAAATTTTGAGTTCTAACTTTTTGGGAAGAGAAAATGAAAAAGAGTACATTGACCGTACTTTCAGGCTTGATAGCAGCAGCTCTGGTTGGTTGCAATTCAAGTTCACCAAGTGATGACAGCGGCAATATGGACAGCGCAGTGCAAGTGGCGTTCATGCCTGATATCCATTTCCATGATGTTTACGGTGATTTTCAGGACGGCTCGTTCGCAGGGTTGCCGAATGCAATCAGTGGTAAGAATGCAACGATCAGAACGATGGAGTCTCAGATGAACTCTACTCGTCTATTCAACGAAAACTACTTCGCGATGATTGCGGCGCTAGATGATGTGGTTGAGCGTGGCGTGAAGTACGTAGCCCTGCCGGGTGACTTCAGTGATGACGGCCAACCCATTCATATGCGTGGTTTAGTAAGCATTTTTGATCACTACCGCGACACGTACGGCCTTGAATTTTTTGCAGCCCCAGGCAACCACGATCCAGTGAGGCCATTTACTATCCCTGCGGGTAAGTCCGACTTTTTAGGTGAAGGGGGTAAGAACCAACGTATTTATAGTCGCGGTAAAGAAGAGTGTGTTGGCTATGAAGCTGAGTGGACAACTATTCCCGGTGACGGCGATAACCTAGCAACCATATGTACTGAAGAAGTGCGTGAGTGGGGCTATGAAGAGATCATGAGTATCCTTGGCACTCACGGCTTCTACCCTCAGCAAGATTATCTCTACTTTGAAACCCCTTATAGCAGTGCGCAAGCTCGTACCAATTACAGCTATGAATTAGCGAAAGAAGAAGCAGCTTTTGATAAGCGCATGTACGAGATCTGTTATGAAGGAACAGGTGGTAGTTATAAAGAGAATGGCTACTCTAGTTGTTCTGAAGTGCCGGATACCAGTTACTTAGTCGAGCCAGTTAAAGGCTTGTGGCTGTTGGCCATTGACGCGAATGTTTATCGCCCTAAAGAAAATTCGTCTGATAGCTCTGTAGACGGAAACACGTTTGATGGATCAAGCAGCGCTGGCTACAACATGATGCTGACTCACAAAGAACATGTGATCGATTGGATCTCTGATGTAGTAAAAGCAGCGAAAGAGCAGAATAAGACGCTTGTTTCCTTCTCGCACTTCCCAATGACAGATTTCTACAACGGTGCCTCTGAAGAGATTGAAGATCTGTTTGGTGAAGGAAGCCATCAACTGGCTCGTGAACCAGATGACAATACCAGTCGTGCACTTGCTGCAACAGGATTGAATATCCACGTTGGCGGTCATATGCACTTTAACGATACTGGTAAGAAAAGCTTCAATATCGATGGTGTTCAGCACACGCTCTTTAATATCCAAGCGCCATCGTTAGCGGGCTATATTCCAGCCTATAAGCTGTTGAATATTCGCCCTGATAACCAAATTGAGGTCGAGACTGTGGTTATCGATCAAGTCGAACGTTACAACGAACTGTTTAGTCACTACGAAGAAGAGCATGCATACCTTACTCAAGCTGCAAATGGAGATCCTGATGCAGAAGCTAAGATCTGGAACAAAGATATTCTGGATTCAGAGAGCTACTACGAACTGACTGACTGGCATATCCGTGAATTAACGCGCTTACGTTTCCTTCCTAGTGATTGGCCAATCGAAATGCGTGAAATGATCATGCACATGAACGGTGAAGAGATGATGATCATGTCTCAACTAGAAACGCAGTTCACGGTTTGTCAATTAGCCGACAAGTTGGGTTCTCCAGTTGAAGGCTGTACTGCAAATGGTGTCGTTGATGAGGAACAGTTCCAGAAAGATTGGCAGGCAGCCAAAGTAGAAGCTGAGTTTTTGGCATCTACTGAGGGGTTAAGCTTAGCTGACTTTGCAGAGTGGAGCGGTGAGCTACTAGCGACAGATTTCTATCGACTACGTAACGCAGACGAACTGGCGTTCCGTGATATCGGTGAAACACAACTGCGCCAATACGAACTGCTAAGCCGCGAGCTTGCCGACTTTGATGGCACGGTGGATTCAGAGCTAGGTGATCTTGGCCAATATACCGTGGGAGAGGTATTCCGCTCTCGTTTTGGTAGCTTGTTCGTGATTCTTGAAAAATTCGCAACAGGCCAAGCGAGTGATCACTTCTTGATTGATGTCGACCAGCAAACCCTGACCGATCTTAAAGGTGAAGTTAAACGCAATATTCTAAGAGGCTCAACGTCAGCAAATTAAGTGTCTTACCGATTAGATGATTAGATTGATGAAGAGCCTGCTTGCCATGAGTTAGTGGGCTCTTTTGTTTGTCTGAGCGTAGGTTTAATCGAGAATTACACCTAAGAATTTTTAAGGTGCATCATGATAATTACTTGCTGAAAATCGCATGAATCGGAAATAAAACTACAATATTCTGAGCGCCGTATTTTATTGTTGTGGACTCAAACATGCTTTTATCTCTCCCACCTCCAGTGATGCTGTCACTTGCCATCGTGCTTGAAGTTGTCGCAACTTCTCTATTACCTAAAACGCAAAAGTTTACTTCTTTGCCCGCGACTGCCGCAGTGCTGGTCGGTTATGGCTTTGCTTTCTATCTGTTGTCTCTCACGGTGCAAACCATGTCTTTGGGTGTGGCGTATGCGATTTGGTGTGGGGCAGGGATTGTATTAGTCGCAGCATTGTCTTGGCTGGTCTACGGGCAAAAACTCGATATCTTCGCGGTCATCGGTATCGCTTTGATTTTGGCAGGTGTTGTGATTATTAACTTGTTTTCGACGTCGGTGAGTCATTAGGGGAGCTAGTTGTGTTATGCGTGAGGGGGGCACAACTTTGTGACTCGTTATGTACGCAACACAGGAGTTTCAGCTACTGAACTTGTTAAGTTTAACCCTCAAGAACTTATTCCTAGTTAACTTCTCAATAGTCGAGTTGGTTGATTCTCGACTGGTACATCCCTGCCCGTTTATTTGACAGATTGAATACTCTACACAATTTAGCGACGAGCCTTTCCCGACTAGAATTCACTCAAACGCAGTAAATATTCAACATATGCAACAATAAGCAACCCACTCGATTGACTTTCTTCTAACTTATTGATTTTATAAAAAGTCACAAAGAGAAGATCGCATTATTTTATTACTTGCTATTTAAAGGTCGCTATAGCGACTTTGCTACTACTTGTCATAGATTTTGTGGAAATCACAAGTTACACACATAAATAATAATTATTACTTATACAACAGAGTCAGAGATGCGAATTTTAATTTTCTTAATAGTTTCTATTAGCTTGGCTGGGTGCACTCAAGATCGACATCAAGAAGATATTGAAGCAAAAAAAGCTGCATACTTTCAACAGGCAGAGCAAGGGGACGCTCATGGTCAATTTAATCTAGGCGTTATGTATGAAGACGGAAAAGGTGTATCTCAGGACGATACACAAGCAGTGTCTTGGTATAGAAAGGCCGCAGAGCAAGGGCATGCAAGAGCTCAAACCAATTTAGGACGGATGTACAAAAAAGGCAGAGGTGTTTCCCAAGATTATGAAGAGGCGGTGTCTTGGTATAGAAAGGCCGCGGAGCAGGGGTATGCAAGAGCTCAAACCAATTTAGGATGGATGTACGACGAAGGCCGAGGTGTTTCCCAAGATTATGAAGAATCAGTGTCTTGGTATAGAAAGGCCGCAGAGCAGGGGTACGCGAGAGCTCAAACTAACTTAGGATGGATGTATAAAGAAGGCCGAGGTATTTCTCAAGATGATAAAGAGGCGGTGTCTTGGTATAAAAAGGCAGCTGAGCAGGGGGAGGCGAGCGCTCAAAACAATTTAGGATGGATGTACGACGAAGGCCGAGGTGTCTCTCAAGATGATAAAGAGGCGGTGTCTTGGTATAGAAAGGCCGCTGAGCAGGGGTACGCTAGAGCTCAAACCAATTTAGGATGGATGTACGAAAATGGCCGAGGTGTCTCTCAAGATGACAAAGAGGCGGTGTCTTGGTATAGAAAGGCCGCTGAACAGGGGTATGTAAGAGCTCAAACTAACTTAGGATGGATGTACGAAAAAGGCATCGGTGTTTCCTTAGATAACAAAGAAGCGGTGTCTTGGTATAGAAAGGCCGCTGAGCAAGGACATGCGAGAGCTCAAACTAACTTAGGATGGATGTATAAAGAAGGCCGAGGTGTTTCTCAAGATGATAAAGAGGCGGTGTCTTGGTATAGAAAGGCCGCTGAGCAGGGGTACGCGAGAGCTCAAACCAACTTAGGGTGGATGTACGACGAAGGCAGAGGTGTTTCCCAAGATGATAAAGAGGCGGTGTCTTGGTATAGAAAGGCCGCAGAGCAGGGGTATGCGAGAGCCCAAAACAATCTAGGTATTATGTACGACGAAGGCACAGGCGTTTCTCAAGGTGATAAAGAGGCTGTGTCTTGGTATAGACAGGCCGCAGAGCAGGGGTATGCGAGAGCCCAAAATAATCTAGGCATTATGTACGACGAAGGCAGAGGTGTTTCTCAAGGTGATAAGGAGGCGGTGTATTGGTATAGAAAGGCCGCTGAGCAGGGTTATACGAGAGCTCAAACCAATTTAGGATGGATGTACGAAAAAGGCCAAGGTGTTTCTCAAGATGATAAAGAGGCGGTGTCTTGGTATAGAAAGGCTGCCGAGCAAGGGCATGTGCTAGCTCAAAACAATCTAGGTGTTATGTACGCAGAAGGCAGAGGTGTCTCTCAAGATGACAAAGAAGCGGTGTCATGGTTCAGAAAAGCCATTCAGCAGGGTTCTGTTGATGCTCAAAACAATTTAGGCGTTATGTACAGAGAAGGCCGAGGTGTTTCTCAAGATGATAAGGAGGCGGTGTCTTGGTATAGAAAGGCCGCTGAGCAAGGACACGCGCTAGCTCAAAACAATCTAGGCACCATGTACTCAGAAGGTCGAGGTGTTTCTCAAAATTATGAAGAAGCGGTGTCTTGGTATAGAAAAGCCATTGAGCAGGGTGCTATGGATGCTCAATATAATCTTGGATTGTCTTACGAACGAGGTGTGGGTGTAATTCAAGATTATGAAGAAGCGGTGTTGTGGTTTAGAAAGGCCGCTGAGCAAGGGCATGCGCTAGCTCAAAACAATCTAGGCAGCATGTACGTAGAAGGTCGAGGTATCTCTCAAAATTATGAAGAAGCAGTATCTTGGTATAGAAAAGCCACTGAGCAAGGACTTGCGCTAGCTCAAAACAATCTAGGCATTATGCACGAAAAAGGCCTAGGTGTTTCTCAGGACTATAAAGAAGCGGTGTCTTGGTATAAAAAGGCTGTCGAGCAAGGACATGCGCTAGCTCAAAACAATCTAGGCGTTATGTACGGAGAAGGCCGAGGTGTTTCCCGAGATGATAAAGAAGCGGTGTTTTGGTATAAAAAGGCCGCTGAGCAGGGGGTTGTAGATGCTCAACATAACCTTGGAATGTCTTACGAGCAAGGTGCGGGTGTTTCTCAAGACGATAAAGAAGCGGTGTATTGGTATGAAAAGGCTGCAGAGCAGGGGCATGCGAGATCTCAAAACCATTTAGGGTGGATGTACGATGAAGGCATCGGTGTTTCTCAAGGTGATAAAGAGGCGGTGTCTTGGTACGGAAAGGCCGCTAAGCAAGGACTTGCGACAGCTCAAAACAATCTAGGCGTTATGTACGCAGAAGGTCGAGGTGTTTCTCAGGACTATAAAGAGGCGGTGTCTTGGTATAGAAAGGCCATGGAGCAGGGTGATGTAGATGCTCAAAACAATCTAGGTGTTATGTACGCAAAGGGCACCGGTGTTTCTCGAGATGAAAAAAAAGCGGTGTCTTTGTACACAAAGGCAGCTGAGCAAGGACTTGCGACAGCTCAATACAATCTTGGGTCAATGTACGCAGAAGGTAAAGGTGTGACTAAAAACGATAAAACATCTTACATGTGGTTAAAATTAGCTCAATATAATGGCAAGGAAGGGATGCAAAACGACTTTGATATAATGACTAAAAGAATGACATTAATCGATGTCAATGAGGCGAAAAAAAGAGCTAAAATATGTTTGGAATCTGATTACATTCGATGTAATTAAATACAACCTTCATGCAACGTCAATAGTTGATTGAACTTAACTGCACTTAATCCGCACCGAGATTTAGACATATGACAGGCTCCCGATAGGGAGCCGTTTTTACACTACAAAGTCAATTCGAAGGGTGAATTTCTACTAGCTCCCCCGCTAAAGGCTTTTTACTCAATAATAGTGGTTTGAGCGGAACCGCATTTAGTCGGCATCTAAACCAACCTTTTATTAGTGCGATTTTACGCATCGCGCTCGCTCTCCAATACTCACTTATTCATACCTTTAGTTATCCACGAATTGCTAATTTAGAGTAAGTCCTGAGACACTTTTGTCCAACAATGAGCAGGTCTACCCTTCCTCACACCCCAACACTGCCACAAACGCATCTAAATACTGTTCGATAGTCAGATCCGCAGATACTGGCGGCAGCTCTACAGTAATGCACGGCAGGTTTCTTTCCTGACACCATGTGCCGAATGAGCCTGGGGTTTCGTAATCAACGTCTTCAACGAGCGGTAGGTTGAACTGCTTGCCTAGCCAAATGGCGAGTTCAGATTGGGTTGGGTCGTCGACCATAGCGAGCGGTTCGTGGAAAGAGATGACGAACTTGGGTTGGCGCTGCTCAATGAGGTTGATGAGTGACTGCACTTCAGGTTCAAGTTGGTTGGCTTGTCCCGTTTTCACTTTTACGTCTCTGACCGGCGTGTGAGAACTCCAGCGATAGACGGTACCGTTTTCTGTCCAGTTTTGAGTTGGGAAGGCGCGGTTCAGATCGACTTGGTTGGCGTTGGCGCGAGTGCCTAACTGGTTGCCATCTGGGTTCATCGATAAGATCACATCGTGTCGTAAATTGGCGGCTGGCAAGCTTCTCAGGGCGCAAGACAAACCTGCGATTGAAGCCGTTTCATCACCGTGTGTGCCTGCTAAAATCAGCCCGCGAGATTCGCTTTCTATTTGCGCGGGGAAGTAGAGCAAAGGCGCACCCAACACTGATTTTCCATATGACAGCGGCTTTATTGAAAACGCAGCTCTTTCCGTTCTTGGAATTAAACTCACCTTAATCTCCTGATTGATCAAGTACTATCAAGTATTCACTATTGGCTATATTAATCATTAACTAAGTCCATTAGATGAACCCCTTTAAATAAACCATAGCGTCAAAACTCGTCAACCGTCGCATTGTTAATTTTATTACTTGCTTCAAAGATAGGCTAGGAGAGCAAACAAACATGGATTTTAAAAAACATTCAACGGCTTTACTCATTTCATCTTTATTGACCCCTTTTATATCAGTGACTGCCGTTGCTGAAACCTTACCTGCCGGTGTTTCGCTGGCAAAAGACCAACACTTAGTTCGTGCTAATGATGCAGAAGCGGCGACGCTTGATCCTGCAAAAGCAGAAGGCCTGCCGGAGATGCACATTCTACGCGACCTATTCGAGGGTTTAGTGATTCAAGATCGCGACGGCAATATTACTCCAGGTGTCGCGGAATCTTGGGAAACCGAAGACAACCAGACGTTTGTATTCCACCTGCGTAAAGACGCGAAATGGTCGAATGGCGATCCGGTGACGGCCGATGATTTCGTGTATGCGTTAAGACGCGCGGTCGACCCGAAACTCGCTTCGCCAAACGTGTGGTATCTCAAGCTTACCAAAATCAACAACATTGCTGACGTAGCAGAAGGTAAGAAGCCCGTTGAAGAGCTCGGTATTTCCGCTGTCGACAAGCACACGGTGAAGTTCGAGCTCGATAGCAAGGTACCTTACTTTGTGGCGATGACAGGCCATACATCGATGATGCCCGTTCATAAGGCAACGCTAGAAAACAGCGATAAGCCATGGAGTGACCCTAAGCAGTTTATCGGTAATGGCGCGTTTGTTTTGGACGAGTGGGTTATTAATGAACGTATTGAATTGAAGAAGAACCCTAACTATTGGGCTAGTTCAGATACCAATCTAACCCAAGTGACTTACATTCCGTTCGAAAACCAAAACGCTTCGATTAACCGTTATGCGGTGGGCGAGGTGGATATCACTTCTGACGTACCAACACATATGGCACAACAGCTGAAAACAAAGTATCAAGACGCTTATACCGCCGTCCCTCTACTGTGTACTTATTACTACGCATTCAATACCACACGACCTCCGTTTGATGACGCGAGAGTGCGTAAAGCGGTGTCTTATTCGATGATGCGTGACGTCATCACCAATGGTGTCACTCAGGTGGGTAACCTACCGGCTTATACCTTTGCTCATGAGTACACGGCTGGCTTTGATGCGACTCAGCCTGAATACAGCACATGGACTCAAAAGGAGCGTGACCAAAAGGCAAAAGAACTGTTGAAAGAAGCGGGGTACGATGCTTCTAACTCATTGGACTTCAAATTGCTCTACAACACCAGTGAGTCGAACAAGTCGATTGCAGTGGCTATCGCTTCAATGCTCAAAGGCAACCTAGGCGCGCAAGTTGAGTTGGAAAACCAAGAATGGAAGTCTTACCTAGTATCACGTCGCCAAGGTGATTTTGATGTGATGCGCGCGTCTTGGTGTGGTGACTACAATGAAGCATCGACCTTCTTGAGCCTATTGCGCTCTGAGTCTTCGGGTAACTTTGCGCGTTACAACAATGACAAGTATGACGCAGCGATGGACAGTGCATTGGCCGCAACCAATGAGCAAGATCGCCAAGGTTTCTATGACAAAGCAGAACAGTTACTGGCTGAAGATATGCCTATCGCGCCAATCTACTACTACATGCAGGCTCGCCTAGTGCGACCAAGTGTTGGTGGCTTTGCGAAGAACAACGTTGAAGGGCGCATCTATTCTAAGGACCTCTATATCAAAGAATAGATAGGCCAAATGCGAGTTCAGGCCTAACGCATAGATATAAGAGATAGAAGAAAAGGGACGGTGATCATAAATATCTGATCAACGTCCCTTCGTCATTAATCGGTCACTAGAATAGAAAAGCGTTGAAACCTAACTCAATTATTATGAATCGAAACAGGTAATTAGCGATATGCATTTTCATAGAGTTAAATAGACGTTGGATACGTTAAGTATAATATCCCCTTTGATATTTTTATTTCGATAAACACCTTTTTCAAACCTACTAAGGGGGGATATATCATAGCTATTATTCTAGTGAAGGCTTTGTTGCGTAATTCGGTTTAGAGACAGAGTCACCCCCGTTTCGTGTGTTTTTTAGTTAATACGACAAGTTTCAGGCATACCTAACCCAGTAAGCTTGTTCAACGCTTTCTATCATCATGTAAATTTCCCCACCTGTACATTGTAATTTCTTTAGTTCAATCGCCATCCTATCAACGGTTTACCTCGATACATCGCTGTTTCTGAAAGTGAACGTCTGTGGTGTCCATACCGCTCTTTCCTATAAATCTTCGCAGCGCTCTCATTTGCATAGAAAACACGCGTTTCACTATGAGTACTGTCGCGACAGATAAATCAGTTAATCGACGTGACCTCCCGCGTTTATTCTGTTTGCTTTGCGTCCAGTCACTTACCGTTTCTTCATTAATCTAGAAGGCCAGAGAACCACGGTTAATGACTGGTTGATTGTATTGCTTCCAGTTGGTTGTTTTGTCTCGAGGTTTAAGTATACGGCTACGAGGGGGAATGAATGTAGCTGATCAGATTGTAGGTTCTTCGTTTAGTTCCACTGAATTACGTAACCAAGTCCTTATGAGCTTTCCTTCGCCCAGAATGACGACCAGAGTTGATAAACTAAGGTTAAAAATAAAAGCGTGAATAGTAGATTGCTAATTATGTTAGTGCTACGTTATGAGCAATTTATAACATATAAGTCATGACACATTAGGCTGAGAGATAGCAGTTAACGATGAACAAGACAAAACGATATCCGGTCAACATAGTATTCAGTTACTTAATACTGTCATCATTATGGGTTTTATTCTCTGATCTCGCAGTTGAGTCACTATCAAATAATTTACACGAACATGCCTTAGCTCAGACAGTCAAAGGTCTGATCTTTATCATTCTAACGTCTATTTTATTATGGGTAATGGTCCAGAAAAATAATCGAGATTTAGAGGACGCTAACGATCTTGATAGTGTGACTGGACTTCATAGCCCTTCAGTCTTTTATCGATATTTAAATAAAAGACTGAAAAATTCTCAAGCCAGTGACCATTATGTCCTCTTCTTATTAGACATTGATAACTTCAAATCTGTCGCTGACCAGATCGGATTCGAGAATACTAATTCATTTTTAAAAGATATCGCACGATCTATTGAACTTCCTATAGAGCATCAACCGCTTTCATCACGAGTGCACTCAGATGGTTTCGCGTGCTTGGTTAAACTCAACCATACGGAACATATTGAATCCTACATTGCCCTCGTACATCGTAGATTTAACCAGTGTGCTTATCGTTATAATATTAATGCCACTTGCTGTATTGGCGCTGCTCTATTCCCCTCGGATGGGAATAATGCCAAGCAACTCATGGCATCTGCTACCCACGCCTTAACTGAAGCAAAGAAAAGCAAGGACACGATTGAATTTCATGACCCAAAACTCACTGAGCTTGAACGTCAACGTCAAGAAATGGTGCAAGAATTACGTAAAGCGATTGATGACAAAGCGATTGATATTGTGTTTCAGCCTAAATTCAACATTGAAAGTAGACTCGTCGTAGGTGTGGAGGTGTTGTCTCGTTGGACGCATGAGCGCTATGGTGTCGTTTCACCGGATATCTTTGTCGCGCTAGCAGAAGAGAATTATTTTTGTCGTGATTTGACTACGTTAGTTCTAGAGAAGACTGCGTCACAACTTAGGGCTAATGGCTTGCTAGGGAATGCGCTTAATAGTGTCTCGGTCAATATTTCAGCGGTAGAGCTAAATAGCGTTGATGACATGAACCATCTGGACGAATATCTACGAAAGGATCCCGAGTTCGCTCGCTTACTTTGTCTGGAAATCACTGAAACCGCTATTTTGAAAGATATAGATCAGTGTGCAATCGCTGTTCAGAAGTTAAAAAAACAAGGGGTGTCCTTTTCGATAGATGATTTTGGTGTTGGCTACACGTCTTTTGGTATATTTAGCAAATTGGATGTAGATGAAATCAAAGTCGATCGCAGTTACATCAATGGGTTAGAAGATGATTATCGTTCTAGAGCCATAACGTCTGGTATCATTGATATAGCGCGAGGGTTTGGCATTAGTGTTGTGGCTGAAGGGGTTGAAAATGCTCAACAACTGTCAATTTTGAAAACGTTAAATTGCGAACAAGCCCAAGGTTATTATCTGGGCTACCCGATGCCATATAAACAGTTGAAAGAAAGTCTCACCTCTGAAATAGAACCATGTTCAACAACATAACTTAATACTTTTTCATCTAGGCTACAGAGATACAGATGACTTGTATCGAGAAGGATGCTGTTGGCCTAACTATAAGAAATCCCCATTCGTTGACTAGACGAATGGGGATTTTAGTTACTAGGGGGTAGTTACTTTATCAATAGTGAGCATTCACTAATTTATTGATTCTATTAGATAGCCTTTGGCTTTAGATAACTTTAGGTTTTAAATAGCCACCATAGTCGCGGCTTTCTTCATTGCCTCTTTGGTTGAACACTCAATCACGTTCGCGTTAGCAAAGCGGTGAGCGTCTTTCACTTGAATATCGTGAGCCAAGATAACCAGTCTTGCGTTCCCTACATCTAGGTCAGTGATGCGGTTCTGAATACCGTTTTGGCCTTGAGTTTCTACCTTAATCTTAAGGCCTGCGGCTAAGCCTGCTTTTTCCAGTGCTTTCGCTGCCATGAAGGTGTGTGCAACACCAGAAGGGCAACATGTTACAGCTACGATGTCGTACTCGCCTTCGCCTGCTACAGGTGCTGCTTGAGCTTGTACTGGCGCTTCAACCATGTCTTCTTCGGTTTCAACCGCTACAGGTTTCCAGAAACCAACGATAACCGCTGTTGTCAGTGAACCTAGCGCAATACCGACGACGTACATTGGAATGTTGCTTGATACTGGCGCAGTGATTAGGCCGCCCCACGGTGCGTGCAGTAGAACGTCTGTCATGAAGCCAAACACACAACCAACGATACCACCGGCAACGATTGAAGGAAGTACGCGCATTGGGTCATTCGCTGCGAATGGGATAGCACCTTCAGAGATACCGATAGAGCCCATAATTGCTGCTGCTTTACCCGCTTCTTGTTCTTGTTTAGAGAACTTGTTTTTGAAAAGGAAAGTCGCCAGAGCCATGCCTAGAGGTGGTGTACAAATCGCGATGCCTACGCCGCCCATTAGCCAAGGTTGCGTGTCTACTTGAGTTTGAGCAAATAGGGTCGCTACTTTGTTGATAGGGCCGCCCATATCAAACGCAGTCATACCGCCAAGGATTGTGCCTAGAACCATCTTAGATGCGCCAGCCATTGAAGCTAGGAACTCGTTCATTGAAGACATGAACAGTTTGATTGGCTCACCGATGCCCCACAGTACGACACCTGCAGAGATTAACGTACCTAGAAGCGGGTAGATGAAGTAAGCACCCAGCGCCGTCATGTTTGCAGAAAGTGGGATCTTCTTAAGTTGGAACACCACGCCACCGGCGATAAAGCCTGCCACGATACAGCCAAGGAAACCGCCGCCCATGTCAGCCATGATGCCAGAAGAGATCATGGCAGGTGCTAGTGCTGGTTTATCTGCAATGGAGTAACCAATAAAGCCGCCGAGAATGATTGGGAAAAGAACAAGGCCTTTGATACCGATATTAGAGATGTCTGCCAGCAAGCCGTCTGCAGGAACCGCACCTTTGCCTGATGCCATTACCGCTAACGCCAATAGAACACCACCGGCTACGATGAAAGGTAGCATGTGTGAGGTTCCGAAAAGCAGGTGGCCTTTCATGGTACTAAGGATTTTTTTAAAGTCGCTACTACTGTTTTTATTATTGGTATTCGTAGCTTGAGTTGTTAGGGTGCTCATAATTTTCTATGCCTTATGAATTAATTAAAATATTAAGGATTTGTTGTTCGTCTTTTGCGTTATGGATATCTTGAATAAATTCATCGCTGAATTTTCCAAATAGTTCTTGTAGTACATAAATATGATGGTCAGCACCGTTATCTGGTGAGGCAATCATAAAAAATACGGTTGGGTTAATGCCGTCTTCATCGCCATACTCAATGCCTTCACACTTTACACCAATAGCAATCGCTGGCTCAGTTACAGCCTTGCTTTTTGAGTGTGGGTAAGCGATGCCATCCATCGAGGTAATGCTTTGAGATTCACGAATTTCGATGTCTGCCAAGAAGGCTTCTTTATTACTGATTCGGTTGTTCTCAAATAACATGCCTGCCAATTCTTCAAATAGTTATTTTTTATTATTCGCTTGAAGGTTGTTATTAATTAAGTTGACGTTAGTTAGCTGTGTGATCATTTATTAACTCATTCACTATTGAAGTTCTTGAATTAAAATTAATGGATTAACCCGATTCGCGAAATAGCAAATAAAAGCCCTCCACTGTACATTTGTACCAAGCAAAATTAAGTGTGATTTGTATCATTCATCCAGTGTGAGATGAGTCATATTTGATGGTGTACTTCGGGGTTGAAATAACTTTCTGTAGGAAGAAAAATGCCCCGCAAAGCAGGGCATGATCAGTGTTTGTATCTACTCGGGAGAGCTAGATTTACTTGATAGAGCTAGTTGTAAGCACGCGCCACGCGTCCAATGCAATCCAGTTTGTAACTCTCAGCGTAAGCGGGAATGAACACCGATTGGCCTTTCTCAATTACGCAGGTTTCACCGCATTGATGAGTGAGCACCATGGACTCGTCGAGTGGTAGTAGGATCTCGGCGCCTTCGGTGGTGATCTTTCTCTGATGTGAATTCTGCACGATAGAGAACTTAAAATCCTCGACTGGAATTTGGTATTCCATCACATCACCTAGCTCTATCGGGCTTAGCAGCAATCTATCGGCAGGCTTTTCATTGAATTGAGTACAAGAGACTAATTCATTGATATCCATGTACTTAGGCGTCAACCCTGCGCGGAGTACATTGTCTGAATTCGCCATGACTTCTAAGCCCGTGCCTTTGATGTAAGCGTGCGGTGTCTCGGCATCCAGATACATGGCTTGACCCGGCTTTAAGGTAATCACGTTCAATAGCAGCGGAGCGAACAAGCCGACATCTCCTGGGTATTGAGCTTCCAACTCTGAAATCAACTGGAACACAGGGGCATCTGAAAGCTTGGCCTTCATCAGCAACATGGTCAGCGCCATGCCTTTTTGTTCTCCTTGCAAAGACAATAAGCTCGCGAAGAAGCTCGCTAATCCATTAGGCGTTTGGTCGCCCGCTAGGTCATTAACCATCGAATGCAGTTCGGGAATATCAAGGTAATAGAAGTGCTCAAGGATCTCGCTGATAGATCTAAAACCATTCATAGCGGTGTAGTCGGTTAGGGCATACACCAGTTCTGGCTTGTGATTGGGATCCTTGTAGTTGCGGTTGCCAGCTGTCATCGGAATGCCTTGCTGCTCTTCAAGCGCATAGCCAGATTCCGCTTGTTGCTTGTTTGGGTGAACTTGAACCGAGAGCGCTTTCTCAGCCGCTAATACCTTGAAAAGGTAAGGCAGTTCGCCAAAGCGACTTGCGACTTTCTCGCTTAAAAACAGGTTTAGGTTCTTAGAAATCAAGCTAGACAATGTGGTCTGCTGACCATTGTCGGTCACCATCGAACAACCATTAGGGTGAGCACCCATCCAGATCTCAGCTTGTGGCTCACCAGATTGGTTATCAATACCAAACAGTTGGCTGAACGAAGAAGGGCTACCCCATGCGTAGTTTTGAATCACGTTGGTCATAGGGTAGAAAAAGCGTTGTACGAACGAGTCGTTCGCTAAAGAAAAATCAGACATCGAAATCACCATGAAGGGAAACATGGCTTGAGCTCTATTCGTTCCTAAAAAACTATTAGCTACTAAAAACAGTAGGGTAGAGGGGCTCAAGCCATTGGAGTTGAAATGGCTTAAGCCGCTGCTGCAGTTAGCTTGGCTTTGCGTAGATTTTTAAGCGCGATACATGTAACCGCCGTCACACCCGCACCAGACGCCATGCACAGCAGCGCCAGCATTGGGTAGTTCATTGCGCCGAGCAGAGCGACCACTGGACCACCGTGAGCAACACTGTTGGTAATACCAAACGAGAACGCCATAACCGCTGCAGTCATTGAACCCAGTACGTTGGCAGGGATAACCGACATCGGGTCTTGAGCCGCGAAAGGAATCGCACCTTCAGAGATACCCACCAAGCCCATCGCACCTGCTGCTTTACCTGCTTCAATTTCAGAAGATTCGAACAGGTCGAACTTGCGGCCAAGTCTGGTTGCGATAGCCATACCCAGTGGAGCCACAGGAATAGCACACGCCATCGCACCCATGAATTGAGTTTGACCGCTGGCGATCATGCCGACCGAGAAAAGGAACGCCACCTTGTTGAATGGACCGCCCATATCGAAACCAGCCATACCACCAAGGACGATGCCAAGCAGAACCACGTTGCCTGTGCTCATGCTCGTTAGTAGTGCAGTAAGAGCGTCCATCAGCCCAGCGATAGGTGCGCCGATAACAAAGATGAACAGACCCGCGATGAACAAAGAACCAGTGATCGGAGCGATCATGATAGGCACAAGCGGTTGAACGAACTTGTGGTAGTTAAAAGAAGTAATCCATTTAACGAAGTAACCCACTAATAGACCGGCAATGATTGCGCCGATGAAGCCTGTACCTGCGTCAGCGCCATAGAAAGAACCGTTGTTGGCAATCCAGCCGCCAATCAAACCTGGGGTTAGAGCAGGGCGGTCAGCAATCGCGTAAGCAATGTAGCCAGCCAAGATTGGGATCATCAGCGTGAACGCAACCACACCGACTTCTAGAATTTGGTTCCACATGCTGCCTGCAGGAATCGCCATGCCTGATTCACTTGGCTCGCCGCCAATCGCCAGTGCTAGCGCAATCAAAAGACCGCCAGTCACCACGAATGGGATCATGTGAGATACGCCATTCATCAAGTAACGATAAAGGTCTGAACGTGCTTGTGAGGCTTTCTCTGCAACAGATTGGTTGGTCGGTGCTTGTTCTGCTTGATAGCTTGGCGCGTTGAGTGCCTGCTTAATCAAGCCTTGCGCGTCTTTGATTGGCGCTTTCACGTTGGTGCTGATAACGCGTTTTCCGGCAAAGCGAACCATGTCGACCTGTTTGTCACAAGCCACGACAATCGCATCTGCGCGTTCGATCTCTTCTTGAGTCGGGCTGTTCTTTACGCCGATAGAGCCGTTGGTTTCGACCTTGATGTCGTAGCCAAGAGCCGCCGCGCCTTTCTCTAGCGCTTCAGCTGCTAAATAAGTGTGTGCAACGCCAGCTGGGCAGCCAGTCACACCAATGATGAAACCTTGTTTCTCAGCGTTGGTTTCAGTTTCTGATGGCTCAGGCTTCTGAAGTAGTAGCTCCAATGCGCCTTGTTGAGATTCAGCATTCATGAAGCTTTCGATAAAGCCTTCTTCAATCAGTTTTGAAGAAAGCTCTGCCAGTACTTCGATGTGGTGATTATCGCCGCCATCAGGAGAGGCAATCATGAAAAATAGTTTTGATGGCTGGCCGTCATCGGCGCCGTACTCGATACCCTGTTGATGGACACCGATAACAACCGCGGGTTTGATCACCGCGCTGCTTTTCGCGTGTGGCAGAGCAATACCTTCTTCAAATCCGGTATTACCTTGTTCTTCACGAGCCTTAATGTCGGCAAGAAACTGTGCTTTGTCTGAGATTCTACCTTGTGCGTAAAGCACGTCTATCAGCTCTTTAAATACGTCTTCTTTTGAATTAGCGCTAAGCGAAAGCTTAATCAAATCTTGATTGATCAATGTCGTGATCATAATGAACCCCTACTCTGTTTTTATTTTGTTAGGGGTATTCTGGAATCTACGGCTTGCCTTCTGTAGTGAAGAAAAAATGCATTTACTGGATGATTGTTGCGTTATAAGTGGAGTGTGATTTTGATCGGTCGAACGGGCGTTTTTAGCCCTGTGTTGACAAGATTTGTCGTGCTTTAAAGCTTTTATTTATAAGGGCTACAGCGTGTTTTGTTATCTGGGAAATTACGTGCCTAATCGATTTCTCCACTGGAGATTTATTTCTAAGACTGGATTTTTGTAACCTAGATCTCAAATTGTGATTTTGCTCAATAGCGCTATGTTTCAGTTACAGGTATATCTATTCCGGTAGCCTTATTGCTGCTTATAAGAGTTCGAATAATGATATTTCATGACTTAATCTCGTCGGTGTTAAATGAGCGAGGACCGTTTCATAACATCTGGTTTGCTGGAGATTTTCATACACCTTCAGCGTGCAGTTATCAGGTGAACTTTCCGCGCTTAGAGCTGGTGCTAGACGGAGAGTATATTAATGAAATGGAGAGTCATGATCGCAAGATCACTAACGTTATTGCCAAAGCCGGAGACGCTATTTTCATCCCACCCAACTGCTGGAATAAACCTAACTGGGATACTGACTGCTCGGTGTTGAGTATGTTGTTTGGTCGTCGTCAGCTGGGTTTAAGTTTGGTGAGTAAGCGCAAAGGGGAAGAGAGCTTTTACGATATTCAAAAGCACAGTATTCAGACTCGCTCTGGGTTTGCGATTGATAACATCTTGGAGGCGCTCAGCTCGTTAGCGAGAGAGAGTAACAAGCAGCCGATGGATGAGTTATTGCTGCAAGCTCTACTGCAATACAGTAAAACCATGTTGGAAGCGCCTGTCGAAAAATCTCACAGCCGAGTGCAGGATGTGTATCAGGGGATTTGTATCTACATTCAAGAGAACTTCCACCGCCAAATCACCCGAGACAGCATTGCCTCACGCTTTAGCATCTCATCCAATCACTTGTCGCGAATGTTCCGTCAGCAAGGCCACATGACGCTAGCAGAGTACATTACCCGCGTGCGGGTCGATCGCGCTAAGTTTATGCTTAAGAAGTACAACTTCAAACTCAATGAAGTGGCACTACGTTGTGGCTTTAAAGATGTGAACTACTTCTGCCGCGTGTTTAAGAATCGCACCGGTAGAACGCCGACCGAATATCGTGGATCAATCTAATCCCCCTTCAAATTACCTTTCCTTCGTAGAGCAATACATGCCTGCGGGTATGGTGGGGCTTCTAATCGCAGCGATGTTTGCGGCAACCATGTCTTCTATGGACTCAGGCTTAAACCGTAACTCAGGTATCTTTGTAATCAACTTCTACCAACCGATTCTTCGTCCAAACGCGACAGAGAAAGAGTTGATGGTTGTGTCTAAGTTGATGTCTTCGGTTTTCGGTGTCGCTATCATCCTTATCGCACTGTTTATCAATTCACTGAAAGGCTTGAGTCTGTTCGACACCATGATGTACGTCGGTGCATTAATCGGTTTCCCAATGACGATTCCAGCATTCTGTGGCTTCTTCATTAAGAAGACTCCGGACTGGGCAGGTTGGGGCACGTTAGTGGTTGGCGCGATTGTGTCTTACATCGTAGGCTTCGTGATTACCGCTGAAATGCTACAAAATTGGTTCAACCTAGAGCCGCTAACAGGTCGTGAATGGTCTGATTTGAAAGTAGCGGTAGGCCTGATTGCTCACTTAACGTTTACAGGCGGCTTCTTTATTCTTTCGACTTTGTTCTATAAACCACTGGAAGCGTCTCGTCAGAAAGATGTTGATACCTTCTTCACTAACCTTGCGACGCCTTTGGTCTCTGAATCAACCGCGCAGAAGAAACTGGATAACAAACAACGTCACATGCTGGGTTCATTGATCGCAGTGTCTGGTGTAGCTGTGATGGCGATGTTTGCTCTACCAAACCCATTCTGGGGAAGAATGATGTTCGTACTGTGTGGCGGTATCGTGTTTATCGTTGGTCTACTGTTAGTGAAAGCTGTAGACGATTCGGTTGAGGATACGAAACAAGCAAAAACAACAGCTTAAGTAACTAAACCTACAAGATAAGCCATTTAGAATAGAACGGCTGAGCGTAATTGCTCAGCCGTTTTTTATTGTGTGAGCAATTGGGATTATAACCAATGGAGTGAGTAACTTAGCTGATTAAGAAATTGAACTTAAAAGGGTGAGATGAATTAAATCAGACGTGAAGAGATATACATCAACAGAGCTTGCAGGTCGACACTGCTTCGAGTCTTTTGCAGACGTTCATTGACCTGATCGTGAAGCAGGTTTCGAGTTAGGTTGGTCGCCGCCACAATGTGCTCTCGCTGTGGCTTGGTTGGCAGAACAAGAGCAATGGCTAAATGTACTTCGCCGATACGTGATGCCCAGTCAATCGGGTCGTCACTGACAATAACCGCAATCGAGAGATCTTGGGTCGATTCAAACATCACATGCGGCAGTGCGATACCTGGCGACACGCATGTTGAAGAGCGTTCTTCTCGTTTAATGAATGCCAGAATTAGTTCATCTGGGTCTTCTGGATAAACAAGGTGAGCGAGGCCTTTCAAGCACTCAAATTTGGTCAGTTGAGTTTGCGCCTTAGCGTGGTGCCATTTGATGTCACAAGGCGGGCATATTTGTGGCATTCGCTGGATTAAATCTTTAGAGAATTCATGGTTCACTTGTGACCCAACCATGTCGTAATGCTCGGCAATGACGTCTTTGAGAACGAAACAGGCCAGCTCCGCATCAATACCAACCGCGGTTATCTGACACAAATCACCACGAAGTAAACCTACTTGCAGCATCGCGACGGATTTGGAGAGATCGGCGGTTCGATTCTGAGTGATGTTGATAATGCGGATGTTGCTTTTGAACTTCTTCGCTAAGCGAGTCAGCGGCTGCGCGACATGTGAGTTCGCGGAAGGATCGTTAACGAAGAAGGTGATCTGGTATTCGTTCATGAAAAGTTTAAGTTCGACAATGCTTAATAAAGACTTTATCGACACTCAACAGTACCTCTTCCATTGGAACAAATACGGTTTTAGCTGGGTCAAATCGGCTTGGTTGTTCGATGTCGATATCAGAGACGATCAACACTTTGTCTGCGAGGGTAATATCTTGGGCGGTCAGTAAGTTTTCAATACCCATAGCGCCTTGCGTCTCAACCTTGATTGAAACGTTGAACTTAGGGGCTGTTTTATTTAAAGCATCAGCTGCCATATAAGTATGCGCAATGCCTGTAGGGCACGCAGTTACCGCTACAATTCTCATTATTATTCTCGGCTTAATCTCGTCCCTGTTACGTTACAAAAGCTACCTTTCAGAAGCTACCTTTCAGAAGCTACCTTGGAAAAGCTATCTTGCATGGGAACTTCAGTATGGAAAGCTCGCATGACAGAGGGACGATATTGTTATGGGTTCTGTGGATTTTATGAATTGGCGTTTTTTATTCCAAGGTGAAAGTCACACTCTGAGTTCTTGGTTACAATAATCCAGTTAATGCACCTTTCGTCCTATATATTGAGTGCCTTCACACCGTTAATCTTTTCATCTTATTAACCTTATCACTTACGTAATTACTTCAGTCTGAAATCAGGCGAGGCAGAGCAGCATATGGATATCACCAACATTATCGAGCCCGAGATTATCTGTTTGGATTTACAAGCAGACTCAAAACAGGCGGTATTTGAAGAGCTTGTTGAACTGCTCGACCGTGCCGGTAAGCTCTCCAATAAACGTGAATTCCTTGATGATATCTGGAAGCGTGAAGCCATCGGTAATACAGGTTTTGACGATGGTATTGCGATTCCACACGCGAAAAGTACTGCCGTAGCTAAACCTGCTGTGGCGGTAGGTATCAGCAGGTCTGGTATCGATTATGGTGCAGACGGCGGCGAACTGTCGGACGTGTTCTTCATGCTCGCTTCGCCAGACAACCACGACGACCACCATATCGAGGTACTAGCTCAGATTTCGACCAGACTTATCGAAGATGGCTTTGTTACAAAATTAAAGGCGGTGGAGTCGGTCGAGGAAGCTCAAGAGCTATTTCTCGAAGCCAATTTAGAATCGTTCGATAGTTACGCCTCTAGCCATCATGAAGTGTATGTCGAACCACTAAGCCCTTGGGCACAATCTCTTAATCGTCTTAAAGAACACTTGTTATACGGCACCTCACACATGATTCCATTCGTGGTCGCGGGTGGTGTGCTTTTGTCTTTGTCGGTAATGATGTCGGGTCATGGCGCAGTGCCTGAGAGTGGCGTTTTGGCTGACATCGCACAAATGGGCATCGCAGGGTTAACCCTGTTTACCGCCGTGCTGGGTGGTTACATCGCGTATTCAATGGCCGACAAACCGGGTTTAGCACCGGGCATGATTGGTTCTTGGGTGGCGGTGAATCAATACAACACCGGCTTTCTTGGCGCGATTGTGGTCGGCTTCTTTGCTGGCTTTGTGGTGAATCTGCTCAAGAAGATCAAACTGCCAGACAGCATGATCTCGTTGAGCTCTATCTTCATCTATCCACTCGTCGGCACCTTCGTCACTTGTGGCGCTGTGATGTGGGTGATTGGCTCTCCGATAGCCCAAGTAATGCTTGAGATGAACCAAATGCTGACGGGTATGGCGGGCTCCGGAAAAATGGTGCTCGGTAGTATTTTAGGCGCGATGACAGCCTTTGATATGGGTGGCCCAATCAACAAGGTCGCTACACTGTTTGCTCAAACGCAGGTGAATACCCAACCTTGGCTGATGGGTGGTGTGGGAATTGCGATTTGTACGCCACCATTGGGTATGGCATTGGCGACTTTCCTATCGCCGAAGAAGTTTAAACGCGACGAACGCGAAGCTGGAAAAGCAGCAGGGATCATGGGAATGATCGGCATTAGTGAAGGTGCGATTCCATTTGCAGCAGCCGACCCTGCACGTGTTCTGCCTGCGGTTGTTGCTGGTGGTATTGTCGGGAACGTGGTCGGCTTTATGTTCCATGTAGTGAATCATGCACCATGGGGCGGCTGGATTGTGTTGCCTGTGGTTGATGGCAAGATTGGCTATATCGTCGGCACACTGGCAGGGGCTCTTACCACGGCTTTAATTGTGATACTGCTGAAAAAGAACGTGGTCGAAGGCGAAGCGAATTCTAATCAGTTCACGGGAGGCTCAGTAACGGAAGAAGGGCAAGCGGAGGTATTGGCGATCACTTCTTGTCCGTCAGGCGTTGCCCACACTTTCTTAGCAGCGAAATCCTTAGAAAAGGCGGCGCATCATCTTGGGGTTCGGATTAAAGTCGAAACGCAGGGTGCCAACGGAATAGGCAATCGTATCACGCAGAAAGATATTGAAAGGGCGAGGCTGGTGATCTTTGCTCACGACGTGGCGATTAAAGAAGTAGAACGCTTTGCGAACGTGAAAACCTTAGATGTCAGTACTAAGGAAGCGATGCTTAATGCACAAGCGTTGATCATGAGAAAGGTGTAATCCTTAAACCGCAAAGTTTATCATCTATAAAGTTAACTAGATCAAAACTAAAAAGACTCCGCTCAGACCTGTTAAGGCGAAAGTGGAGTCTTTTTGTATTGTTCCCAATCTATAAGGTCAGACGCTAAAAAGGGTGGTACTTAAATACGTCTTCAACCATTGAGTTGAGCAAATCGATATCGTCACAGGTTTTGGCGTAAGTACGCAGGCCTGCGATCTGAACCTGAACATGACGAGCAAGTTGAGTCGGCTCGCGCTCTTTGCTGATCTCACCCAATTCTTGTGATTCTGCAATCAGCTTGGCGAATTCACCTTCCATTATCTTGAGTGACTTCTTCGCTTCTGCTAATAACTCTGCGTGCTCATCAGTCAGTTCAGCGACCGTTTTAGCCAGCATACACATGCCATTTGGCGAACTTTGTTTTGATTCGACAACCGCACGTTTTACGAAATTTTCGAGCGCTTTGATTGGAGAATCCGTTTCGCTGCGGAAGCGGTTCAGATTAAGGATGCCAAGTTCGGTATAGCGAGCCAATGTTTCTTTAAACAAGCCTTCTTTGCTACCAAAAGTCGCGTAGATGCTGCCCGGACGCATATCAATCACGTCTTGCAGGTTACGCATAGAAGTCGCATGAAAGCCCTTTTCCCAATACAGGTTCGTTGCTTTATCTACTACATCTTGTCTATCGAACTTCGCTGTCTTGGCCATAACATCTACTTCATTAATCTGAACATATGTTCAATATTTTATGCTGAACGCCCGTTCTAGTAAAGGTGTGTTTATTGTCGCTCAAACCAAGGTAAACCAATATGGATGAAATCCCCATTAATTGGTTGAAACTCATTGATTAAATGGCTTTGCGCTCAAGTTCTTATTTGTCTATTTGCTTTCTCACCACAGAGCGAACGTGATCGGTTTCTAATGTACCACCACACAGCGTTTGGTGAGTGAGCAGTCCGATAAGAATGGAGAACAGCGGTAGCGCGTTCTTTTCATCAACGTATCGAGCAATCAATTGCTGATACTTTTCGTTGGCAATGGCCATGCTCGGATCCTGGGCGACAGCGTCCTGACCGATCACATCAATGTAATCAAAAACTAATTTCATTTCTTGGAAGTGACGCGACTCTATCGCTTGGAAGATCTGAACGAAGTTTTCAATTTTCTGTTCTGTAGTTGCCTCAACTGCAAGTGGCAGTTCTGCGAGGTTTCCACCATCGTGTCGCACAATGGCTTCGGTTGCTGCCTTAAATAGTTCGTCTTTACTTTTGTAATAGTGATAGACCGCACTCTTGCTCATGTTGAGATGTGAGCAGAGTTGTCTCATTCCCAACTCTTTATAACCAAACTCCAAAAACACACCAGCGGCTTTCAGTGCGATCTCTTCGCGTCTTTGGTCATGATCGACGATCTTTGGCATGAGTCTTCCTCGGAATTCAATAGTTGAAGGTTCAGTCAATTTAGGCATCATCAATAGCTTAATGTAGCTGATGAATGTCATCTTAGTTTAAATTAGTCCAAGTGGTCAAAAATAATTCTTTACAGTGGTTAAACTTTGATCTAATTTTAAAAGACCAAGTGTTCCAAATAAAAATGAGACGACTATTCGAGGTAACTATGAGAATTGATTGGAACCTACCCTCATTCAGAGCGGGCTTCTTAGGCGGACTTGATAAGTTTATTGGCCCCGGTGCCACATCAGCAGAGAAGAACCTGCAACTGTACATTCCGTTCATAGCGGGTGCGCTTATTGCAGCTTATGCTAATCACGCAGAGTTGGGCTGGTCTTGGGGTCAATACTTGGCAGCGGTTTTGTTAACGATTGATATGCTAGGTGGCGTGATCACCAATGCGACATCAAGCGCTAAACGTTGGTTTCACAGAGAAGGGGAAGGCTTTGAGCAACACATGACCTTTATCGCTATTCACTTCATTCAGTTAACGGTATTCAGTTGGCTGTTCTTGGATTTAAATCTAATGTGGGTAGCAGTGACGGGTGGCTACATGATGTTGGCGTGTGCCTTGGTACTGAAAACCGAGCTTTACCTTCAGCGCCCAGTTGCTTTGACTCTATACACGCTTAGCTTAATCATATCGCTTTATGTCGTCGAATCACCTGTCGGCTTAGAGTGGTTCTTACCAGTGTTTTATCTAAAGCTATTGATCAGCCATATTCTACGAGAAGAACCTTATCGTCCGGAAAACGAAGCTATCTAATCAATGAGGCTATCTATAAATGAACGTAACGAATGAGCTCAAAAGCCGAATTTTGCTGGCAGGGGCGACAGGATACTTAGGTCGTCATCTTATTGAAGCGCTCCAAGCGTGTGATGCTGATTTCAAAGCGCAGGCTCGCAGTGCTGACAAATTGAAGGATCTCGGCCTAAACGACTCTCAAATTCAAATCGCACAAGTGACCGATTCCTATAGCCTAAAAGGTTGCTGCGATGGAGTGGATATCGTCATCTCTTGTGTTGGAATCACACGTCAGAAAGAGGGACTGAGTTACATGGATGTCGACTATCAAGCCAACCTAAACCTATTGGAAGAAGCTGAACGAGCAGGCGTTAAAAAGTTTGTTTATGTCTCGGCGTTTAGGGCCAATGTCATCAAAAGTGTTCGCTTACTCGAGGCCAAAGAACGGTTTGCATGCCGCTTATTGGTATCTGAACAGTTAGCACCTTGTGTGGTTCGTCCCAATGGATTTTTTGCAGATATCGAAGAGTTCTACAACATGGCTCAGTCGGGAAGGGTGTACTTGTTTGGTTCGGGTGATGTGCGTTTGAATCCGATTCATGGCGCAGATTTGGCAGACTTTATTTTGGCATCATTGCCTAATGCCGAAAAAGAATTGGATGTGGGCGGTCCTGATGCCCTTAGTGCTACACAAATCGCAGCACTTGCGTTTCAGTCTCAGGGTAAAATGACGCGGATCACTTACATTCCCGATTGCGTGAGAAAGTTGGCTCTAAGCGTGATAAGACGACTACCGGAAAATCGAGTTGGGCCTGCGGAGTTTTTCTTGAGTGCAATGGAAGGGGATGCCGTTGCACCTTGTGTAGGAAAGCATCACTTAAGTGATCACTTTTCCCAGCTTAATAAGGAGTCCAATAAAGGTTAGTGATCGACTACTTCTACGGTTTTATGTTGCGCGCCGTAATAGGTGCCTTCATCGATGGTATACATCAAGGTTTCTTGGCACTCTGGGCAATCGAATTCTTCATTCGGTTCGATAGCGGCTTCTTCTACCCATTCCCATCCGATATGTTCTTCGCAAGCGGGGCATTCCATAAAATATCTCTCATTTGTTGTCGCATATTTATTGCGAATCTCTACTTTAACAACTCGGCATTATACATATTTAGTTAACGAGGAATAGACAGTTAATTGGCGAAGAATAGGGAGTTGGTTAGCGGTGAATTAATAGCTAGCGAGTGTTGAATCTATAGTTATTTCTGAATATACAGCTGTCTGTGAGCACATAATTGGTGCAGGTCTACCCCTTTTGGATCATAAAAAACATGTCAATTTTCAGTCGCTTACGTCAATAATATGTTGTTGCACGTTTTTTTCGTTCACTAAAGTTGCATAGCTAACAGTTTTATCGATAAACCAATGTATTTTATAAGGTTAAATGTTACTTTTACCGCCTACCGATCTGCGTGGCACGGTAATTGAAATGCATTGATTAAGTTGAATAATTATACGGTCACCATTGAGTCGCATTCGCTAGAAATGTGCCTAGTGAGATGATCGAGAAAGATTTGTTAGCCGCTAGGGAAATAAAAATGAATTTAACCGATATGTCTTTTAAGCAAAAAATCATCGCTTTGCTTACTTTACCGATCTTAGGGTTTTTATGGCTTAGTGTTTCTGCGATATCCAAAGGCGTAGAAACCACCAGTGAAATGTCTTCATTGAATCAACTGACACGCTTGTCGGTTGTATACAGTGAATTGGTGCATGAGTTGCAGAAAGAGCGCGGAATGACGGCTGGTTTTATCGGCTCACAGGGTACTAAGTTTGTTAGTGAGCTACGAGCACAAAGAACCAGTGCGGATAACAGACGCAATCAGAGAACCGAATACTGGCAGTCTGCAGAAATCGACTTGCCGCAAATCTCTCGTTTGAATACTGAAATTAGCCAAAGCCTCAATCAAATTACTTCAATTCGTAATCGCGTCGATTCTCAGTCGATCCCGCTTTCTGAAGCTTTGGGTTACTACACCAAACTTAACGCAAAGCTACTTAGCGTATCAGCCTTAATCGCTGAGCTAAGTTCTGACGCCACCATCACGACTGAAACCATCGCTTATTATAACTTCCTTCAAGGTAAAGAGCGTGCGGGTATCGAACGTGCGGTCCTTAACAACACTTTTTCCAAAAATGAATTTGGCCCAGGTATGCTGGTTAAATTCATCTCTTTGGTGACCGAGCAAAATACCTATTTCTCGAACTTTGAAGTACTGGGTAACCCAGACAATGTTCGCTTTTTTGAACAACAATTGAATGACCGCTCGGTCGCGGAAGTCGAGAAGCTTCGTGATGTGGCTGAATCGAAAATGAGCGGATTTGATGTCGACCCTGTGTACTGGTTCGCGCAATCAACGGCGCGCATTGTTCAGCTGAAAAAGACAGAGAACCAACTGGCAGACTCTCTTATTGCATTGACTGATCAGAAAACTCAGCAAGCTCAATCAGCAATGATGGGCAGTATCACGATGTTTGTTGTGATCACCCTGTTTGCGACCTTTATTAGCTTTAAAGCCATTACAGATTTAACAACTCGAGTTAAAGATCTAACGCGTGTACTTTCTAAAGTCCGTCATGACAATGATCTAACCGTTCGTGCGACTTACGAAGGTAACAGCGAATTGGGTCAAATTTCGTCATCGCTTAATGAAACACTAGAGAAGTTCTCTGGGGTTATTGATAGCTTGTCTCAATCTAGCCTAACACTCGCTTCAGCAGCCGAAGAGACAGCGCAAACTTGCCAATATAACTCTAATACTTTGGTTGAGCAGCAAGACCAAATCGGCTTGATTGCAACAGCGACAGAAGAGCTTTCGGCAACGGTGAGCGAAGTTGCGGCTAAAACACAGCAAACAGCAAGTTCAGCTAAACTGGCTGACGAGCAATCACAAGCAGGCTTGAGCACGGTTCAGCACTCTTACCAATCGATTGAGACCTTGGCTTCTGAGATTAACGGCCTCGCTGAAAAAATCACTCATCTACACGAAAGTAGCAATAACATTAACAGCGTGATTGATGTGATTAAGTCGGTTGCTGACCAAACCAACTTACTCGCACTAAACGCGGCGATCGAAGCGGCTCGTGCAGGTGAACAAGGTCGTGGCTTTGCCGTCGTTGCCGATGAAGTTCGTACTCTGGCACAACGTACTCAAGAGTCTACTTTGGAAATTGAAGGCTTCATTAGCTCTCTACAATCAGACGTGCAAACCGCGTTTAACGTGATTGATAACAGCAAGAAGATGTCTTCAAGAGCGGTTGAAGATTCACGAGGAGTAGAGCAGACACTGCAAGATATTTCAGGTGCTGTGAGCGAAATATTCAGCATGACAGAGCAGATCGCAACTGCGACCGAAGAGCAAGCGGTCGTCACTCAGGATATCGCTCAGAACGTTGTGGCGGTAGAGCAGAAGTCGACAGAATCTACGACGGGTGCAACGCAAATTGCGGCGACAGCCAAAGAGCAAGCTGAACTGGCAACATCACTGAAAGAGCTTTCGAATACGTTTAAGAGTTAGCTGCTTAGAGCTAGAAGCTTTCTATCTTATATAAAAATGTCCCGCCTAGTGCGGGACATTTTTTTAAGAGTTGAAACGACCAGTAGAGTCGCTTAGAGCTCGAATAGTACATCTGTGCGAATAATGTATTTCGTCCCAGAAAGTATCGGCGCAGAACCGTGAATACAATGGGCGGGGTGCGTACCGTGAGGAAAACAAAGCACGCTGCCGCTTGGTGTTCTAACCGATTCTATATTCGCGTTCTCCTGATGATGCCCTTGACGACGAGCAGGCTTACTCGGGTCATTACGGTTAACCATAAATTGGGTTTCGCCACCAACGAAGTCATCACTCAATAGAATCAAGAAGGTATACATGCTCCAACGGTCACCATACGCGTCATCGACTAACTGTTCATTCACCACCTGACTGCCAGGCCATGATCCATCGGTGTGCATCTTAAAGAAATCCCCTTCGTCGTAACGATAAAAGCGGAAACGACCGTTAATACCCAGAGGTTTCACACCAGCAAAGTGATTGTACTTATCGACGAAATGATCTTGGCAACGCTTCCAAATGACGTCAAGAGTTTCAGTATCTGCGATCAAGTTGAGATTCTGATTGTGGCGAACTTCTCTTGGTAGAGACACGGCAGCATCTTCTGTAAATCCAAGCTTGTTGGCTTCATCCAGTATGCGCTGAACTTCTTCGGGAAGCAGCACATCTCGCAACTGGAAAGCACCGGGAACCTTGTCTACTTCAACGCGTGATATCGCGTTAACGTTCTTATCAAGTGCAAATGGGTTTGCAGATTTTGGTGCCCAAACAGGAAGGTCACTGCGCTGGGTACCTGACTCGCGTCGAACGACATAAAAATTTTCATTGTTATTCATTATCAACCTCTATCTTGAAACCACTTTTACTTGTGCAAACTGACGGTGCCCGTCAACCGAGCCGTGGTAACCAAGGCCACTCTGTTTCGCACCAACCCATGGAGCATCACCACTGCCGCCTTGTCCTTGATTAATGCCAACCATGCCAGCGTCAAGTTCGTCAGCAACGTCATTGACGCCTTGGTTTCCAAAGACCACAGCACCTAGGCCGTACTCACTGGCGTTGGCTCGCTCAATCGCACCTTCAATGTCGGAATAGCGACTGATCGAGACAACTGGACCGAAAGTCTCTTCTGTTTCCAGTTTCATTTCTGCTGTCATTCCGGTGATTACTGTAGGGCGGATATAACGCTCGGGTTGCTCAGAACCGCCTAAAAGAAAAGTGGCTCCTTTCTGTTTTGCGTCTTTTAGCTGGTCGACAATCTTGCCATGTTGTGTCGCGTTGATGATTGGCCCGATATTGACGTTCGGCATATCCCACGGGCCAATCTGGTACATGTTGGCGATCTCGGTGACACGTTGTTCAAATTTTTCAGCGATACGATCATCAACATAGATACGTTCAATCGAAGTACACATTTGCCCTGAGTTCTCAAAGCTGCCTGCGACGGCAAAGCGAGCGGCCTGTTCTAGGTTGGCATCTCGCATCACAATCATTGGGTCTTTGCCACCTAGCTCCATGACCAAGCGTTTTACCTTGCTCGCTGCACGTCGCATGATGTCTTGGCCTGTTGCTTTTGAGCCAGTGAACGCGATCATTTGGATGTCGCCTTCGACTAATGCTTTGCCTGTTTCACCATCACCTTGCATCACGGTCAAGACATTCTCTGGTAAGTACTTTTGCAGTTCACCAAAGAATGCTTCAGCGATGAGAGGGGTCTCTTCTGAAGGTTTTAGAATCACGCTATTGCCGGCGACCAGTGCTGGCACAATGAGGTTGTTTGCCATCATCACCGGGTAGTTCCAAGGAGATATAACTCCGACAACACCTAGTGGACGGTATTGAAGTTCTGTTGAGCCGGATAATTTTCGAGTGTTGAGTGCACGTTGAGCATCTTTTGCATAGTGCTGACCCATGTAGATCGCACCGGTTGCTTCTCCGGTCGCGCGACGAATGTCTTTACCCATTTCACGAGCAAGTAACTGTGAGAGGGACTCTTCGTACTTATCTAGTTGTTGATAGGCTTTGATAATGGTCAGCACTCGCTCGTTCATCGAAAGTTTGCGCCATGCTTTTTGTGCTGCTTTTGCTTTGTGGATGGTTTGAGTTACTTCTTCAGCCGAAGTGTGGTTTACCTCGCCAAGGAGTTCACCGTTACTTGGGTCAAAGGATTGAATGGACTTGCTCATGTTTGTCGGCTCCGCTGCATTTTTAGTATCGGCATTATTATTATTGAATAGTGTGATAACTAGATATCTAAAAATCTCGATATGTTAATTTTTAAAAATGATATTCTTCATAAAGGATGGCGTGATTCCATCCAGTTTTCATCTTGCTATCTAACTGCTGTTCTGTTGATTTTTGTTCTTTTCAACTACAGGGAATCAGACAGCGCTTTCAGGAATTTCTCGATGTATTCGTCATTACGCTTGTAGTAAGTCCACGAGCCAATGCGTTTTGATGTCACTAACTTCGCACGCTGCAGGTTCGAGAGGTAAGAAGAAACGGTAGATTGAGATAAGCCACTCTTCTCCTGAATAATGCTAACGCATACCCCCTCAACATCGGTATCAACGAGTTGTTTCTCTAAGTTAAAGTGCTCTTGAGGCGACTTAAGCCAATGAAGAATATCTCTGCGTACAGGGTTGTTGATGGATTTTAAAATTTCGTTCACGTCTGACATGGTGTTTGACTGCTATTTCCGATTTAAGTGAAATATACCCTTGAAACTAAGATATCGCAATATGTCGATATCTATTTTCGGTGTCTGCCAATCTGGCGTTACGGTGTCTGCCAATCCGACGTTGCGGGATCTGAGTATCGATTTGTTTTGGTAAAGCTTGTTCGCTATTAACTAATGAACAATCCCCAAGTTACTCGCTCAAAGCAAAGTAACTTAGGGATAAGGCTCAATTTTAGGCGTCTACTGACATCTCTATAAGCGTATCTTTCTGGTTTAACTTTGAGACTAAAGCGCTTGTCCGTTAACCGACAATTTCACATCAATGTTGCCACGAACCGCGTTTGAGTAAGGGCAAACTTGGTGCGCCGTTTTCACAAGCGTAACAGCTTGTTCTTGCTCTAGATCCAGTTCAATCGATAGAGCAACAGTTAAAGCAAAGCCACCGTTTTCATTTGGTCCGATACCCACTGTTGCAGTGGTTGGCGCCGATACGATTTTAATTTTCATCTCTTTCGCAACGTGAAGTAGAGCATTTGAGAAACACGCAGAGTAGCCCGCAGCAAACAGTTGCTCAGGGTTGGTCGCTTCACCTGTTCCGCCCATCTCTTTAGGGTAGCTCAACGCCACTGAAAGCAGATTGTCATCAGTAGAAACTTGGCCGTTACGACCCGCCGTTGCTGTTGCAGAAGTTGTGTAGAGTGTTGTCATTGTTTTCGTCCTTAATTATGATTTTGTACAATTAAATTGTGTGCAACTTAATTTTAAAGCTAGCTTAATTGATAAAATTTGAGCGCGCAAGTATATTGTGCACAATTTAAATTATTGGTGAGGCGATCATGAGCGACCAAGATGACTATCTAAAGCTGGATAATCAGGTGTGTTTCGCGCTGTATAGTGCGTCGAATGCAATGAGTAGAGCGTATCAACCTTTGCTGAAAGCACTTGATCTTACTTACTTGCAATACATTGTGATGATGGTGCTTTGGGAAGCAAAAGAGATAAATGTCAAAGCGCTAGGCGCAAAAACGCATTTAGATTCAGGCACCTTGACGCCACTACTCAAGCGTTTGGAAGTGAAAGGTTATGTGCTTAGAACTCGCAGTATTGAAGATGAGCGAGTTCGAGTGATCACGTTGACACCTTCAGGGGTAGAGCTCAAAGAGCAAGCGCAGACCGTGCCGATTGAAATGCTGTGTCTTTCTAAGATGGATGAAGATGAGCTTAAATCGCTAAAAGCACAGTGTGAGCAATTGCTTGGTAATTTGACCAAGTGAGAAAGCCCTTTTAGCTCTCGGCAATGATAATAAGAAAACGAAAAAGCCCGTTACTCCTACTGTTAATTAGTTACGATTGCTAATTCAAGTAAGACTAACGGGCTTTTTGTATCTGCTGTCTTCTAAATGACAACAGATAGTCTATTCAATTGGGATTTACCCCATAAACCAAGATACGAAAATCAAAGCCCCAAAGCCGAATGTTGCCATTAGTGCTGTGTCGCCACCGGCTGCAGTATAGCTGCCTTCGGTTTGTAGGTGAGGGAAGTCAGGTCTACGAACCTTAACCACCATTGCAAGTGGTCCCCAGATAGCTAGGAACACCAATACCATCCCTGCGTAATCCAGCATGCTGACGAACTGGCTAGCGAACAGCTCTGCTAATGCCAAAGGTAAGATGAAGGTCAACGCATAAGCCAACGCTTTGTTGTTGGTGACGGCATCTTTGTTTTGGTCGTAAAGCGCCATCGACACGCCGAGGAAAGAAGTCACCAAGGCCAGAGCAGAGAACAGAGCAATCACCACTTTCAACCAAGCAGATTGGCCGCTGAACGCAGAGATCAACTCAGAGATATTGTGGAACTGACTGATCGCGTCTGTGCCAAGGTTACCGATAATAGCGAACAACCAAGTGAGGTAGCAAATTAATGGAATCACTGAACCAAGCAGAATCATATTGCGGATCTGTTTTTGAGTCGCTTCACGGTTGTAGATAACCAGTGACGGGATCACCACCATAGAGGCAAAACTGGTAAAGATAACCGCGCTGTATTGCACCACATCATTAGCGGTGTATTTGCTGGTTTGAGTCAGGTAATCAAGACGAATATTACTAAACAAAGAGGCAATAACAATCAGCAGCATCACCACCATCATGATGAATAAACCACGATTTAATTTGTCGATATACGACTTACCCGCCACCACAATCACACCCATCAATAGGCTGAAAATGGTATAGGCAACCGATGTAGACACATCGACGCCAACGTCGAGCAGTAGCTTGTGAATGATGTCACCGACACCCAATATATAAGCGATCAGCATGCATACCAGCAACAGGTAAAAGAGTGCATTGATAAAGTGTTTACCTTTACTGCCAAGCGTTAAGTAAGCAACGCTGCTCATGCCACTGTTGTCTTTCGTTTTTGTACACGCTTCCGCTAGTAGAAGCGCAGAGTAGGTGGTGCCGATAAAGATAAGTAGCATCAGTACTGAGCTGATCATGAAACCAAATTGAGCCAATACCATCGGAATGGCCAGCATGCCTGCACCTAATGCAGTCCCTGAAAGGATTAGGGAACTGCCGAATAATTTCATATTCAAGAAAACAACCTCGAAGTATCCAAATAATTTTTAGTTGGATTGTAAATATTTGTTGCCAAGACTAACAAATTACTCAGTAAAGTTAGGGGTTAATTTCTAATAAATTTTGAATTTTTCTAAAAAAGTTACGAAGCAATTTGCGAGGAGTATGGTTGGGTGAATTAGGTGTTCAGAAGGTGAATTGTTTTAGCCTTTTGATAACCTTTGTAAATTAATCGACGTTCAATAACTCGCACTGCACCTCTGATTAAGAGATGCCTTTATTTCAGCAAAACTCAGTCCAAATCTTGCTTATTTAGTGAACCTCTGTCGGATTTTTATATCTAGCACACTCTATTTGATGAGCCCCAATCAATAGACTTCTTGAGAGAGCATGGGGGTTTGTCGTAAATGGAAAGACCTGTTGTCGTAGATGCCACTCGGTAGTTTTGCATTTCGCTCTTATTATCCTCACACCAATTATGTGGGGGTGTTATGTATCGTTTTCTATTTTGTAGTTTCGCACTTGTGCTTTTGTATCCAACGGCCATTGATCTGTATTTGGTTGGGTTACCTCAAATCGCCGCGGACTTAAATGCTTCTGAGGCTCAGCTCCATGCCGCGTTTTCTATCTATCTGGCCGGTATGGCAACGACTATGTTGTTCGCGGGTAAATTTGCCGATAGCGTCGGGAGGAAGCCCGTTGCCATTTTCGGTGCAATTGTTTTTACTCTCTCGTCGACCTTGGGCGGGGTGGTGAGCAGTGCTGAGCCGTTTCTTATTGTGCGTTTTTTCCAAGGTGTTGGTGCTGGATCTTGTTATGTGGTGGCGTTCGCCATCTTACGAGATGTCTTAGACGATAAAAGGCGTGCCAAGGTGCTGTCGATGTTGAATGGCATTACTTGCATCGTTCCGGTACTCGCGCCTGTGATTGGTCATCTAATCATGACTGTTTATCCATGGCCGAGTTTGTTCACGACCATGGCGGGCATGGGTGTAGTGGTGTGCTTATTGTCGGTGCTCGTGCTAAAAGAGACTAAGTTCAACATCAAAGATAATGGGTTAGCCAAAGCCTCTCTCTCTGAGAAATCGCGCTTACCTGAGAAACCTGTAACCCTTCATTTGACTTCAATCGAAACGTTTAAAGAGCCGTTGTTTATTAGCCGAGTGATCATGACCAGTTTCGGCGTGACCACAATTCTCACTTATGTGAATGTCTCTCCACTGTTGATTATGACAGAGCTTGGCTTCGATAGAGGTCAGTACTCTTACACCATGGCATTAACCGCCTTGGTGAGCATGTTGGTGTCATTTTCAGCCCCATTTGCATTGAATGTGTTTAAGCAGAAAAGCTTAATGCTGACCTCTCAAACGTGCTTCATTGTGGCTGCTATTTTGCTAATAGCCTCGATGGATGGTGGATTAGGACATTACGTGACATTAATAGGCTTCGCTTTCGTGTGTGGCGGATTCTCGTTAGGCTTTGGTGTCGCGATGAGCCAAGCATTGAGCAGTTATTCGCAGCGGGCAGGTGTGGCTAGTTCGATTCTTGGTGTTTCTCAAATATGTACGTCGGCATTGTTTATCTGGTTTATGGGCATTATTGGACTAAGTGCATTGAATATGTTGGCATTTATATTAGCTGTTGGTGGAGTTATCAGTATTGCTCTAATACTATGGGTAGGTCCCTCTCAAGTTAAAAGTGATTATGAAGAAGCCACTAGCCCGTCTTGATCTGAACCTGTTGTTCACTCTGCAATTGCTGCTGCAGGAGCAGAGTGTTTCAAAAGCTGCGAAAAAGCTGAACGTCACGCCTTCTACGGTGAGTAAATCACTGACCAAGCTTAGAGATTGGTTTGATGATCCTTTGTTTGTGAAAACGCCAAGGGGATTAACGCCAACGCCACTTGCACTGAGCATGGTAAAAGATCTTCAAGACTGGCTGCAGATTGGAAGCCAAATACTGACGACTCGTGGTGACGAAGCGCCAAAAGATGTGCGTTTGAATCTAGAGGCAGAGTCTCCTTTATCTCTGATCATGCTTAACGAGTTGACGCAAAGCGTGTCTCAACGTTACCCCAACGCGAAAATCAAAATGCGTAACTGGGACTACGATTCGATAGATTCCATCGTACGTGGCGAATCGGATATTGGATTTTCAGGGAGAGAAAGCCATCCGCGTTCGAAAGAATCTCTAGACTCACTACCTTATTTCATCGACTTCGAGGTTCTGTTTCACGACTTGCCGGTTGTGTATTTGAGAAAAGATCATCCTGCCTTGAAAGAAGAGTGGAATCTAGAGGCTTTCCTTAAATACCCCCACATCAATATTGTGTGGGAGAAAAGTGAAACATGGGCGCTAGATGAAGTGCTTACTGACCTACAACTAGACCGAAATATCGTACTGACTTTAGCTGGTTTTGAGCAGTCGTTATTTATGACCGCTCAATCGAATCACACCATGACTACCGTTGCGCCGAATTACTGTCGACGTTACGTTGAACAACTCCACCCCAATCTTACTTGTCTACCCATCCCTTTAGATGAAGAAAATGTCAAAAAGCTGCTGATCCCGTTCACCATGATTTGGCACAAACGCAATGCCTACAATCCGATCGTTCTATGGTTAAAAGACACGCTCAGAGAGCTTTACCAATTTGAAGGGAAAAGTGTCTAACCTTGTGATGAGATTAGATGTTCTGAAGGCTTGTGCCATTAGCATCGATCGTTGATTGAAATAAGAATGCAGACTTATAAGCGAGCCCGTCAGTTGATGCCTGGTGGGTTTTCTGTTTTTAATCATTGGGTTAGGGTTAACCCCTCTGAAATAAAATCGGTTTTTTCTTAATTGTTGATTCGATAAATAGAATGAAATTGAACGAGTGTTCAAAATAACGCTTGAACGATCGTTCTAATTTGATCTATATTGTTTTCACACCAACGGAGAACAGTCATTAATTGCTCCGTGATTGAATAACTTTAGAATCATAAATTGATAGGGATAAAACAATGAGCAACTTCAAAATTCATTCAGTAGAATCAGCGCCAGAGCAAAGCCAACCTATTCTTGAAGGTGCTAAAAAGCAGATGGGCAGAGTACCGGGCTTATTTGGTGTGTTGGCTGAATCTCCAAACACACTTAAGGCTTACACTCAGCTTCATCAGGCGTTTAGTGACTCATCTTTCGATGCTGAAGAGCTGACGGTTGTTTGGCAAACCATCAACGTTGAACACGAATGCCACTACTGCGTTCCTGCGCACACAGGTATCGCACATTCAATGAAGGTTGATCCTGCAATCACCGAAGCACTTCGTAATCGCACGGCTCTACCCACTGAAAAGCTGCAAGCACTTCATGACTTTACGCTGAGCATGGTACGCAACCGCGGTAATGTACCTGAAAGCGAAATGGCAGCATTTTTCGAAGCGGGCTACGGTCAGCAACAGGTGTTAGAAGTGATTCTTGGCTTGTCTCAGAAAGTGATCAGCAACTACGTAAACCGCGTTGCCAAAACGCCAGTAGACAAAGTATTTGAACAGTTCGCTTGGCAAGGCTAATCGCCTTTAAGCAATTAAAGAATCAGAATGATGAAAGCCCCGCTCAGTTGAGTGGGGCTTTGTTGTTTGGGCTATGTGGGCCTAATCTGGTTAAGGTGTATGCTTAGCGATTATCTTCGCTAATGTCACAACCCCTTCTTTCCACTCTTTGCTCTCTTCAATGTTGGCGACAGTGAAGCGCAAGCAGTGTTTATATTGGTCATTGGTGCCAAATACTGTTCCGGGTAAGATCCCGAGTTTATGCTTCAAACAATCTTGGTAGACGGCATAACTATCGACCGACTCTGGCAACGTTATCCAGTTTAAAAAAGAGCCTTCTGGCTTCGATAAATGATAACGCCCTTCAAGATGAGGATAGCTGTCCAATGCTTGTATTAACAAGCTTTGAAACTGCTTTTGATTGGTTTGGTAGAGTCGTTTCATTTTGGATAAGTGACTGCGGTATTTGCCTGTGGTGAGGAATTGACCCACCGCGGATTGCATGAGGTTTGAACTGCCCATGTTGTCGCATAAAAGGTACTTTTCGACCAAAGGTTGGTAGCGCCCCGACAGTAACCAACCGATTCGTAAGCGTGAATCTAAGGTTTTAGACAGTGAGTTGACGTATATAACTCTATCTTGATCATCAAGTTCTTTGAGACTAGCGATTGGTGTGTCGAATGCTAAGCTACCGAACACATCGTCTTCGATAATCGGTAAAGAACCGGTGATCTCCAACAGGGCTTTTCGATTAGCCAATGGCATCCGTGATCCCGTTGGATTAGTAAAGTTTGGCGTTAGCAGTAAGGTTTTCACTTCCCATTTGTCCAACGCACTCTGTAGTGATGGGATATCAATACCGTGGCTAACGCTGCTTGGGATTTCAAGGGCTTGCAAGCCAAGTGATTCAAGTAAAAGTAGATTACCGAAATAGCACGGTGACTCGACCGCCACGATGTCACCGGGCTTGGTGAGCGCACGTAATGCCAAACTGATCGCCTGTTGTGCTCCGTGAGTAATCGCAATCTCTTTCGATCCCGCAGGCACGCCTAAATCATGGGTGATCTTTAATAATTGCTTTACTAATTGCTCGTCGCCGGGAGGTAATTGGTAATACCCAGGCAATTGAGTTTGTAATCGACTGTGGCGGCCAATCTCGGCATACAAGCTACGAATCGCAGGGTTGTTTATGTTCGGGTGCGCAGAACCTGCCAACAGTTTCAGACGACCTTTCGGGCGAGAGAGTACCGATTTGGTGACAGATAAGAGGTCCACTTTTTGAGGTTGGCTCGATGAATCCCAGCTGGTGGTATTGGGCGCTTTCACGCGATAGCCAGATTTAGGTACCGAGTAAACCCAACCCGTTGCTTCGAGTTCTTGATAGGCGCGAATCACGGTATTTTTACTCACGCCAAGCTGTTCGCTTAGTTGACGGATTGAGGGAAGACGATCGTCTGGGTGAAAGAGCCCTTTATCAATTTGAGCCTTAATATGTTGTTCGGTAGCAAGATATTTATTGCCGCTGAGTTCTGCTTCCACGTTTTTCTCCCTCGTTGCTCACTCTCAATCTGTAACCATTTAAAGTGTTATATCTGTGTCTTTATTAGTTATCTGTACCCAACTAAGGTAACAGCATTGATGAAGAGTTGACCAGAGGTTTGTAATGCTGATTAAAATGATTCCGTTCGTGTTTGTAATATTGTGGTCGTCAGGCTTTGTTGGCGCACGTCTTGGTGTGGAATATGCCGAACCCGCAACGTTACTCTCACTGAGGATGGTGGCCAATGTAGCGCTGTTCTTGGTTTTGATTGCAATCCTTAAGCGTCGTATCCCTCGTGGTCGCGCATTCTTCCACGCTTGTGTGGTTGGCATCTTGATTCATGGTTTTTATCTTGGTGGCACCTATCTGGCGATTGATATGGGTATGCCTGCCGGGTTAAGTTCTCTACTGGTTGGCTTACAACCGATTCTGACTGCCTTGATTATGATCAGCTGTACTTCACAGCGGTTTAACTTCGCACAATGGCTAGGATTAGCGCTCGGTTTTGCGGGTATTAGCTTGGTGTTGATGGGCAATATTGAATGGCAGTCAGACGACCAAAAAGGCTTGGCAACATTATTGTGTTTGGTTTCTTTGGTGGGTATTACCTGCGGCACTTTGTATCAGAAGCGCTTCTGTCAGGGGACAGATATGGTCGGCGGTGCGATGGTGCAATACTTGGCTTCTGCTGCGCTGTTTCTACCGTTCGCAATGCGTTACGAAACGATGCAAGTGAACTGGACTGTAGAATTCACGTTGACTCTAACCTGGCTGGTGGTGGTTCTGTCTTGTGTTGCCATCCTTTTGCTGCTTTACATGGTAGAGCACGGTGCATCTTCAAGTGTGGCGTCGGTGTTTTACTTGGTGCCACCGACGACAGCAATTCAAGCCTGGCTTATTTTTGGTGAGTCGTTCGACATCTATGGTGCAATGGGCTTCGCCTTGTCTGCCGCCGCGGTTTATTTGGTGGTGAGGAAGCCAGAATGGATTAAGGCTCGCAGGCGAACAGCGTTAGAGCGGTAAGCGTATTTCATCAAAACTAACTGGGTTTAAAGCCGAGTGATAGAAACAAAAAAGAGCCTGAATGTTCAGGCTCTTTCTGTATCAAATATTGGCTAGCGACTATTGATTAGCGCTGCATTAAACAAGCGTAAGCCGTTGTAAACGGTGCTTCTTGGTATTGCTTAAGGCCAGTTTCTTTGAACTTCATCATAAGAGGGTTGCGCTTAAGGCTCTCCTTGATGTCAGCCGGTGATACAACGGTTACGTCTAGGCCGTCGATCAGTTGAATTGCTGCTTCTAGTTTGAAACCAAAGCCACCGCCAGCAAATTTGCCTTTAGTTTGGCGTTGACGAATCACAACTTTGTCTACTTGGTAATCTTCCATTAACTTTGCAAAAGAGAATTGAAAGTCTTTCATATTCTGCGTGTCGTTTGCGTCGCTAATCGCAACCTTTGAAACTCGGCAATCAGGGATATTAAATACACCATCTGACAGAGAAAGAAGACAGATGACAGCATCGTTACCTTTGATTTCAACACCACAAATTTTCATGTTCATACCTATTTACTTTTGAGCCGTACATTATGGTGCTATTTCTATTACTTCTCCAGTATTTGAGCATGTCTGTGGTAAATAAGTGCAAAAACGTCTTTGGCTCTACTTTTTAAAGTTGACCTTTGGTTGAATAATAGACAGTCGATTCAGGGGTAACGTTTGCTATGCGACTAGGTTCACAAACTTTTAGCTAGCTTTTATATTGATACTGTATATTATGCGCGCGTCCCTATTTACTGTGTGGTTATTAACCCCCTTATGAGTATCAACAACCTATCTATTAAGAGTAAAATTGCGATTCCACTAATGGTGATCGTGATTGTTTTCTCGACTGTTACTGTGCTTAATGTCATTAGATCTAATGCTCAGGCTGCGATCAACCATGAGCTGAATAATGTGGTTCAGCCCGTGCTAGACAATTTGGAAGATGGGTATCGTGACATTTACCAAGTTATCGCTTCTGCTCAAGGTCTACTACTCGCGAAAGACCAAGCGGCGATTGAGTACCAAAAATTTGAGTTTAAAGACAACGCTTACAAAGCGGTTCCTCGTTTTGAAAGTGTGGAAACTTTATATACAGCGGGCGTGCTGGATCCTTCTTCTCGCGGTGAGTTGTCAAAGCTTGTGAACGCGATGAGCAAGTGGGTGGCGCTGCATGAACCAATGTTTGCAGACCCTGCCAGCGCATACCAATACAACATCAATTACTCGCCAGCATTAGACGCTGAGTTTGCAATCATTCGTGTTCAGCTTCGTGATATCAGAACCCTGATTGAACAAAAGCAGAAAGAGCTTCGTCAGCAAGCGGCTGACTCTATCGAATCAAGTAAGTTGATCATTGAAGTGGGTATGGCGGTTGCTGTTTTCGCTGCGCTTTTCGCGATGTGGTTATCTAACCGTTTTATCGTCCAACCAATCCAGAACGTAGAGAAAGCGATGAATGAGATCGCATCGGGCGACGGTAACTTGTCTCAACGAATGAAGGTTGAAGGCAACGACGAAATTGCTCGCTTAAGCTCCGCATTTAACCAGTTTGTTGGCAAGATCCATGTAACCGTGGAACAAGTTATTCTCACATCGAACGCAGTACGTGGCGAGATGGAAAACATCAAATCACTCACGCAAAGTGTTGCTGAGTTTTCATCGAACCAACAGAGAGAAAGTGAAGTCGTCGCGGCAGCGGTTCATGAAATGCAAGCAACTAGCGAAGTGGTCAGTGGTAACGCACTGGATGCCGCAACTGCAAGTAACGTTGCCAATCATGAAGTGGAATCGGCTGATACGACGCTGGGTTTAACCGTGACTTCTATTGAACGCCTTGCGCGAGATATCGAGAACGCGGGTGGGGTGGTTCAAGAGCTGGATACCGATGTGAAGAACATTGCTTCAATTCTTGGCGTGATCAAAGGCATTGCAGAGCAAACGAACCTGCTTGCATTGAATGCGGCAATTGAAGCCGCTCGTGCCGGTGAGCAAGGCCGTGGTTTTGCCGTAGTCGCAGATGAAGTAAGAGCGTTGGCGAGTAAAACCCAGGACAGCACTGGCGAAATCCAATCAATGATTGAACGCTTAGAAGTGGGTGCTAAACATGCGGTTGGTGTGATGACCGAAAGCAAAGTGAGTGGCGAGAAAACCATTGTTCAGGCAGGAACGGCGGCATCTTCACTGAGTGAGATTCGTAACTCAATCGGCAAGATGAATGACATGAACACACAAATCGCGACGGCAGCTTCTCAGCAGTCTCAAGTGTCTGAAGAAGTGAACAAGAATGTTCAACGCATCGCAGAAAGCACCATGCAAATGGTTGAAATGGCGAGCAGCGCTGAGAATGCTTGCATGGCATTGGCCGAACAGTGTGAAGCGCTTGATAGCCTTGTGTCTCAGTTTGAGGTTTAATCTTTAAAGATAAGCAGATAAGCAGATAAGCAGATAAGTATGATCTGATAATGCTTGTTCGCTCTGGTTCCCATTGACCATAGCTGAACGACAAAAAAGCCCGCATTCTATGAGTGCGGGCTTTCTTTTTGACTAGGTGATCAGTTTTTTGACTACGTGATCAGTTTTTCGACCTGATCAATCATTCGGTGTTAGCTGCTGCGACCGTCTTTGTATGTGTAACGGTAGTCAACTTTTACGTTCGCTTGGTAATGAATGTCACCGCTCATGTTAGTGATTTTCTTCACTTCCATATTCGCGTCATCAATCTTGAACGAATCGTATTTGGTTGTCTGTTGGAACTGTGGCAGTTCTCTTGAAAGCTCAAAAGGTGTTTTTGCGCTTAACTCATCCATAAGGTTTGTGCCTGCATCGTATGCTTCCGCTTCAGTAACAAATGTATCAGACTTTAGCGTTGTTTCTTGAATCGTTGTTTTAGTTGCTGCAAACGCTGTGGTGCTGAGAACAAGAGTTGATGCAAGTATGATTAATTTTTTCATAGGATTACCTTACTTTGTTGGAATACCTGTGTTCCGGTACAGAACCAACATACCAATGAAGTGGTAAGATGAGTGTCAGGGGAAAAGCCAATTTTGTTAGTATTAGGTAAGGAATATGGAGAAATGTCAGGTGTTGGTTGTATTGATTTTGAACGATTGTAGATGCAGACCATTTATGAACAGCGCATATCAAGCAAGGTGACACTGATATCTATCTTCAATACACTGTCTGGGTAACCATCGTTTAGCATAAGGTAAAAGCATGGCCAATTGGGAAGGGGTAAGTGAGTTTGTTGCAGTGGCAGAGCGTGAAAGCTTTACCGGTGCGGCTCAGAAGCTCGCTACGTCGGTGGCTCAAATCAGTCGTAGAGTAGCAAACCTCGAAGAACGACTCGCGGTGAAACTGCTCAATCGAACGACGCGTAAGGTGTCTCTAACAGAGGCCGGGCAACTCTATTATCAGCAGTGTAAGTTGCTGGTTGAAGGCTTAGAAATTGCTGAGCTTGCGGTCACGCAGATGCAATCCACACCAAAAGGCTTACTGAAAGTCACTGCGCCTGTGACTTATGGTGAACGCCAACTCGCTCCAATACTTCATCAATTTTTAAAGCTTCACCCACAAGTAGAACTTGAGCTGATGCTGACCAATCAAAAGCTCGATCTTATCGATTCTGGTGTTGATGTGGCGATTCGTCTTGGCCGCTTAGAAGATTCAAGCTTGGTCGCAAAGAAGTTATCGCAGCGACAGCTTTATGTATGTGCAAGCCCTGAATACATTGAACGCTATGGTGAGCCGCATACGCTCTCTGAATTGAGTCACCATCAATGTTTGGTCGGTGGCTTTGAACATTGGCGCTTCAAAGAGAATAAACGCCCTCGCTCGGTTCGTGTTAATGGACGAATTAGGTGTAACAGTGGCTTAGCCTTATTGGACGCCGCTAAACAGAGCATTGGCTTGGTTCAACTGCCAGAATATTACGTGAGTGAAGATCTAGAGTCGGGAGAGTTGGTCGAAGTGTTATCCGATTATCGAGACGACAAAGAAGGGATATGGGCGCTTTATCCTCAGAACCGTAACCTGTCTTCAAAGGTTCGCTTGCTGGTGGACTTCCTGTCTGAGCAATTGGATTAGTTCTATGACCCAAAGCCACAACAATTCAAAGGGTCAAGCCGAGCTGATCCTTAGCGTGTTCGATACCCTTGAGCAGCACTATGGCTATTTTGATTGGTGGCAAAGGGAAGACCCTTACGAGATAGTTTTGGGCGCTATTCTGGTTCAAAACACCAACTGGAAGAACGCAGAGAAAGCGCTCACCAACTTAGGCGATAAATGCGATCCAAGCTCAGTAGCCGGGATGGATCTTGATGGCCTTGCCCAAAAGATTCGTTCGAGTGGCTACTACAATCAAAAAGCCATTAAGTTGAAGGCCGTGACAGAGTGGTTTTCGAAGTATCAATACGATATGTCTGTGGTGCGAGAACAGGACAAAGATAAGCTGCGAAATGAGCTATTGGAAGTCAAAGGAATCGGTGGTGAAACGGCTGACGCGATTCTGGTGTATGCGATAGGTAAGCCATCTTTTGTGATTGATGCGTACGCAAGAAGGATCTTCACTCGCAATGGGCTCGATGTGCCTAAATCGTATGAAAAATTTCGAACCTTGATGGAAAGCGTGATCCCTCTAGATACTAAAAAGTACGGCCACTATCATGGTTTGCTAGTCGAACATGGTCAGCAGTTTTGTAACCCTAAGCCCAAGTGTGAACATTGTCCTCTGAATCAAAGTTGTGTTGAGGCTGAATTTGGGTCTTAGAGCCGTGCAATATGCTCCCTTATATCAATGCCCCATTTAATTAAAAACGGACTTCAGAGTAGAGATTCTGAAGCCCGTTCTTATTTATTGTGAAAAGTCTTAACGTTAAGTAGCGCTTACTTGTTATTTATAAGCAGCGTTTACTTACTATTTATAAGTAGCGTTTATTTACTATTTAATAGACCGTAAATGTCCTAGACCGTGAAGCGATCCACCAAGTGGTACAGCTCATTTGCGCGGCTGTTGAGGTTCTGGCTACCCGCACGGTTTTGATTCGCTAATGATGCTGATTGTGAGCTTTGATCGGAAATCACCACAATGCGTTGAGATATCTCTTGGCCAACAATGTTTTGCTGCTCTGTCGCGGTAGCAATCAATGAGTTCATGTCCATGATCGTATCAATCGACTCTTGGATTTTCGCCAGTGCTGCGGCTGCGGCATTCGCTTCTTCCACCGTTTGAGCACTTTTATTTTGGCTCGAATCCATCGCTTTCACGGCAGCATCTGAGGCGGCTTTTAGCTGCTGAATCATTTTATGAATGTCACCAGTGCTTTCTTGAGTTCGGCTTGCCAGTTTACGCACCTCGTCCGCAACCACTGCAAATCCACGCCCTTGCTCACCTGCACGAGCGGCTTCAATTGCTGCATTCAGTGCTAATAAGTTTGTTTGTTCGGCAATATCTTGAATGACCGTCAGTGACGACGAAATGTTTTGTACATCACCTTCTAATCTAGATACCACTGTGTTGGCTTCGGATACTTCGCTAGCAAGACCAGCAACAGAGTTGGCAGCAGCGTTCACTATTTGTTGAGCTTCTTTGGCATTACCCTCTGCAAGCTTCGCTGAGTCAGCCGCCTGGCTTGCGTTACTGGAGATTTCTTGTGCTGTTGTTGTCATTTCGGTCATTGCTGTTGCAACTTGTTCAGTCTCTTCACGCTGACCAGTGGCAATTTCATCAACCTGAGCGGCGCGAGAAGACATACTGCTGGTTTCAGCGACGACTTGCTGGCCAACATCACTCACGCTGCGGATGATGGTTTGTAGGCTAGCAACGAAGGCGTTGAAGTTCTCGCTGAGCTTAGTGAACTCAGGGGCTTTGAATTTTTCCATTCGAGCGGTTAAATCGGCCTCGCCACTTGCAAAGGCACTAATTGAACGGTCGAACTGCTCAAGAGGTTGCATGATGGTGCGGTTCACTGCAACAGCGAAAACGGCTACCACTAGGGCAATCAATCCGCAGAAAATCGCGATAGCAGTCAGGGAACTTTGTAGCGCGACATTCGAACTTTCTTTCATCTCGGCAATAACAGCGTCGATGTCATCGGTGTAGAATCCAGTACCAAGCATTAAGTCCCATTGCGGAACAAATACTGAGTAGCTAAGTTTTGGTAACGCGACAGATTGGCCCGGTTTCGGGAAATAGTAAGTCGTAAATTCACCCAGTTTTGAGTTCTTGATCAGGTCTCGGATTAGGTAATTACCTTGCTTGTCTTGCAGGTCATAGTAGTTTTTACCAATACCATCGTTACTTTGCCCAACCACAACTCGGACACCTTTAGAGTCGTAACCAAAAATATAGCCCGATTCGCCATATTCTAGGGTTTTCAATGTTGGTAAAGCCTCTTCTAGTGTTGCCCCTTTATCTAAAAATGGGCTGATCGAAGAATAGGCCATTTGCAGGTACGCTTTGAGTTCCTTTTCTTTCATCGCCATCATATTGCTACGCGTCGATTCTACTTGCTGTGCGGTTAGCTCGGTGCTCTTCATATACGTCACGCTCATCATGCCAATTGCCATTAGTAGCAAAGGAATGAAAGAGAGAATATAAAGGCGGTTTTTGATGGTTAGGGTCATTTCACGCTTCCTGTGCGATTTTCTCATACAATTTTCAACACATTATTAATGTGGTTTCAAAATGTAAATGGGCTTGTTGTCTAATTGTTACCCTAGAATGTTTTTGTTTGATAAACATGATGGCGGTTAAGTTTTTAATGTGAGAAGCCTTGCAACTAAAGGCTTAAGAGCGAAAAAGCGAGTTTGTATCGATGCTTTTGAATTCGACGTTGTTTTGGTAGAATGCGGCCCTTTGTAGCACCTTGCTATGTTTATTCGTTAAGTGAGAAATATTCATGAACAAAAGCCATGTGATTATTGGTTTAACTAACCCAAAGAGCCCGACGAATGTTGGCGCTGTTATGCGTGCGGCTGGTTGTTACCAAGTCGACGAAGTTAAATACACAGGGCAACGCTACGAAAAAGCCGCTAAATTTCACACCGATACCAAGAGTGCTGCGCGCACGATCCCGCTTACTGCCGCTGAGTCATTTTTAGATAATCTTGACGCGGAAACTCAGATTGTGTGTGTAGAACTAGCAGAAGGTGCGACACCACTGCCTCGTTTTAAACACCCCGAAAATGCTATCTATATCTTTGGCCCTGAAGATGGCTCAATTTCTCAAGATGTTGCGGATAGAGCTGATCACGTTGTGTATGTACCAACGGTTGGCTGTATGAACTTGGCTGCGACAGTGAATGTGCTGCTTTATGATCGCCTTGCAAAGTCAGATGAAATGGATGAGAGCAACGAGCTGATTAAGAAAAGTCGTGATAATCGTAATCATCTATTAATCAAAGAAAAGTAACGATCTGCTTCTAGTGTTATCTATCCCGTAAGCAATCGGATATTATCTTTGGTTCATCATTAGATAATTGAAGGGTTAGATAACACCATGGAAGACAAGCAATTACTTGCCGCGCTGCAACAACACCCTGTCCTCGATCTGTATCAGTTATTCCAAGAAGTTGGTCAAAATAGCTCTCTATACGCACTATTAGAGAGGTTATCTTCCCTTAAAGAACACCACCAACTGAGTACTCGTCTTAGCCCTTTTAAGCCACACATCGAAGGGTTACTGGCTCAATTTGATGGCACTACGCCGGATAGTGATATTCTCAAAGCGGTTGCTCTTCAGTCTGAGATTCAACAACGAGGCCACAGCATGAGCCGTTACATCATGACATCAGACAACCACCGCCATTTTTCCCCAAATTCAGACCTAGTGATGTTTGGTGACTCGATCACTGAATGGGCTCCGTGGGCGGATATTTTCCGCGATGTCTCGATGGTCAATCGCGGCTTAGCAGGCGATACCACAACAGGTATGTTGCGCCGCATTGATACCACGTTGAATGTGAAACCAAAGCTTGTATGTTTTATGGCAGGGGTAAACGATTTAGCTCAGGGTTATGATGTCGAATATATCTACCAGAACTACATTGATATGCTTAAGGTGTGGCAAGAAAACGATATTCGAATCTTGGTGCAATCAACGCTTTATGTTGGCTCTAAACTGCAAGGTTTGAACCCTTCAGTGGAACTGCTCAATAGCAAGATAAGCGAGTACTGTTCTCAGCAAGGCATTGCGTTCTTAGATGTGAATTCTGTATTGTCACCTAATCAGCTTTTGTCGAATGAGTACTCATGTGATGATTTGCATTTGAATGCGAAGGCTTACCAAGTTTGGGCTGAGGTACTTCAACCTACGGTAGCTGAGCTACTAAAATAGACTCACGCAAAAAGCTAAAAAGCTAGCTAGACCGTTAACTAGCTTAGCTAATACAAGAAAAGCCAAACCCTAGATTTGTTTCGCGAACCATAAGGACATCAATGTGAACCTAAGACAGTTGGAAGTCTTTTACGCCATCATGCAAACCGGCACCGTATCTGGAGCCGCACGTAATCTGCATGTGTCACAACCTAATGTGACTCGTATTCTGGCGCACACAGAGCAACAACTCGGTTTTGGTTTATTTGAAAGAGTTAAAGGGCGTTTAGTGCCAACGGTTGAAGCGAAAACGTTGTTACCGGAAGCGGAGAAGGTCTACCAACAACTGGGTCAATTTCGTTCTTTGACCAACAAAGTCAAGCAAGGCAATCAGCATTTACGCATTGGCGCGCCACCGATTCTGGCGACTAAATTGCTGACTCCGGTAATAGCCCAAATGTCTCGCGAACAATATTCCAGTAAACAAGAGCTCTCTTTTGAGTTGCTGACAGCAAACCGTGATGAACTGTGTGCTGGGCTATTAAAGCATGAGCTTGATATTGCTATCGCGTTTGGCGATGAAGCGCCGCCGGCTATATTAAGTGAAACGCTATTAACTGAATCACTCAAGGTTTTGGTTCCATCCAATACGGTTGAGCAGTTACCGGCAGAATTAACGCTAGATGATCTTATCAATTATCCGCTGCCAATCATCGGGCTCGATCTCCGCGATCCATTAGGCTTACTGCTAAATCAAAACCTTGTGGCGCTAGATGAGCATTATCACAACCCTATATCGGTGCGTGGATACAGCGCTGCGGCGGAACTGGTGAAGCACCAAGCAGGGTTTGCGATCGTTGACCCGTGGACGGCAGAGCAGTATCAAAATGACGATGCGGTTTGTGTGTTGCCACTTCAACCAGACATCCCATTCTCGGTATCGATGCTTTGCGCAGAGCTCACCCCTCAGTCGATTTCCGTTAAGCAATTTATCGCTTCATTGAAGAGCCATACCCACCCTATAACTTAAGGTTATAGGCTCGCCATAAATAGGTATTCGGCAGCTACCTAATTCCTAATTAAAGTAAATCCATACAAGGATTTATTAATTAGGAACACTTATGTCTATCGCTCAACCTTACCTTCTTTTTCTTGGGGATGTTACTGACCCACTCTCCGCAAAAACAGCTCGTGGTATTTACCAATGGCGACCAGAAATCTGCTTAGGCCAGCTGCGTTTAACGGGCGATACCGTTTCACTGGGCTTAATGGATATGACCTTGCAAGAGGCGCAAGCGCAGGGGGCGAAAACGCTAGTGATTGGCACCGCAAATCCGGGGGGCGTCATTCCTGATTCTTGGCAGTCAACCATAATGGCCGCTGCAGAAATGGGATTTGAGATTGCATCTGGCATGCACCAACGATTGAGTGAATTTTCACCGCTTGCTGACATGCAGCAACAAGGATTGACTAAGCTTCATGATGTACGCCATTTTGATGGTTCTCTAAAGGTTGGTAACGGTAAGCCTCGTCAGGGTAAGCGCCTGCTTACTGTCGGAACAGATTGCTCAGTAGGCAAAATGTTCTCGGCATTAGCAATTGAAAAATCGCTTAAACAAGCGGGAACATCAGCTCAGTTTAAAGCGACAGGGCAGACCGGTATTTTGATTGAAGGCAGCGGGATTTCGATTGATGCGGTGGTTGCGGATTTTATTTCTGGCGCGGTTGAAGCGATTAGCCCTGATTTTACCGACCACGAGTGGGACATCATTGAAGGGCAGGGTTCTTTGTTCAACCCTTCGTTTGCAGGCGTGAGTTTGGGGTTATTACATGGCGCACAAGCCGATGCTTTGGTGTTGTGCCATGAAGTCGGGCGACCACATATTCGTAACCTTCCTCACGCTCAATTGCCAAGCATAGAACAGACGATTGAAGCCAATTTACAAGCGGCACGACTGACGAATCCAGATGTGAAATTGGTTGGCATCTGCTTGAACACGTCGGCAATTAGCATTGAAGACGCTGAGACATTATGCCAAGAATGGACCACACTCTATCAAGTGCCCGTGACGGACCCTGTGCGTTTTGGTGTACAACACATTACTGATCATTTGCGACATTCACTTTAACGACTTCATCATTTCTACGTTTCCATTTGTTAAAGCGAACATCAACCGAGTGAAATTATGAAGATTACAGCAGAACCCATTACTATCGCGATGCAAACGGCTTTTCGCATCTCTCGTGGCAGTCGAACTGAGTGTCACGTTGTTCGTGTTTATATTGAACATGATGGCAAACAAGCCCAGGGAGAGTGCACCCCTTACCCACGATACGGCGAGTCATCGGAGTCTGTGTTAGCGCAAATCCAACAAGCGTCTAGCGCACTTGAAGGTATGTTTGAGCGAGGCGTTACCGATCCGGCAGAGCTAAGAGATCATCTTCAGTCTTTATTGACCGGAGGGGCAGCGCGAAATGCGGTCGATTGTGCGCTTTGGGAGCTTGAAGCCAAACAACATGACCAGGTCTTCCCAAATAGCCTGTTTGAGTTACCGAATCAAATCGTGACAGCAATGACCGTCTCGATTGGCACTCCAGAAGCGATGGCGACTCAGGCTCGAGACTATGTCGTAAATGGAGCAAAACTCTTAAAAGTGAAGCTTGATGGCGAGCAAGTGGTAGAGCGTGTTCGCGCGGTACGGGAAGCGGCGGCAGATGTTCAGATTGTACTGGATGCCAATGAAGCGTGGACGGGGCTGAATCTCGAAGAGTTGTTTAATCAACTGACAGAATTTGATATTGCGATGATCGAACAACCTCTTCCACAGCAGCACGATGCGTCACTGGCACACATCAATCACCCGATCCCACTGTGTGCTGATGAAAGCTGTCATACCACTTCACAGCTCTCATCGCTGTTGGGTAAGTATGAAATGGTCAACATCAAACTCGATAAAACGGGCGGTTTGACTGAAGCACTGGTTCTTGCAGAAGAAGCCCAAAGGCTAGGATTTACGCTGATGTCTGGTTGTATGCTCGGAACTTCTTTGGCGATGCGTGCAGCTTTGCCTATCGCCGTTCAATCTGAAATTGTCGACCTTGATGGCCCAGTCTTACTTGGCCAAGATGTTTCGCCTTCGCTGACTTATCGAGATGGGATGATTATTCTCTAAGTTCGCTGAGCCTCGGGTTAGCCGATGGACATGACATAAATGAAATCTCATGAGTGAACGCTTGTGCGATTTTTTAGATCTATAGTCCTTAACTTATTAAATAATCAAAGGTTTTTACTGCTTGATTGAGCGCGCTATTCGTATGATTTACGGGCGTATTGATAAAGTAATCACGTTTCTGTCGGTGCGGTCACTTTCTATTATCGCAAAACAGACAGCTCAAGCTTTATAAAACAATTGTTATGATATCTTATGTGAAATGTTAATGATTACTCTTCATTTAATAGCTTCACTAAAGCTATTCGATGCAAACCTAAGTAAGGCTCACACCCTAACTGATTGAATCATTGACAGTTCCTGTTGATTATTTGATGAGAAGAAGGTGGGGCGAGTGAGTAGTCATGTCTCCGAGGTTGTAGAAAATAAGGATAGTTTCGAGCGCCCGTTCTCGATCAAAATTCCACGTCGTAAGTGGTTTGGTTGGAAAGGTATTGAGCTGCGCTTGGTGCTTGCGTTGGCCATGCTATCGATGACCACTATCTTCCTCTCGGTTGTCTCTAGCTTTACCTTCGATGATTTAAACCAACGTCTTGTTGAGCTAAAGGAGAGTGAAATCCCTGCCTTAGATAATGCCGCACGCCTTAATGATATGGTGCGAGTGATTATCACAACATCTTCTCAGCTCAGTGACGCTGAATCGAATTTAGAGCGCAAACAGGCGATGCTAAAAATCGAAGACGCTATTTCTGTGATGAATAGCGTAATGGTTCAATTTCCGGATTATCACTCCTATTTTAAAGATCTTATCGCCCAAGTTAATAACAGCCTTAGCTTGTTGTATCAAAGTGAAATTGAGTCAGAACAGCTCAACCAAGAGCTTCGTAATTTGCTCGAAGGTTTTTATCCGCTATTGCAACAGGCCAGTGATTCACTTGATAGCCTACCTGAGCCTGCCAAAGACCAAATCCAGTACACACAGCTCAAGTCTCTGCTTTATTACCAATTAGGCTTGGTCGAAAAGCTGTATAACGACTCCAGTTTTAATGAACTGGATTACACCAGTTTGCGATTAGAGCAGGTAGGGGAAGAGTGGTGGAAGCTCTGGGTCAGTGGTGATTTAAGAAGTGATTTTCCTCAATTAGATCATCAACTCACGGTGATTTATAACCTTGCCTCAAGCGATAGCAGCTTGTATGGAATGAAAAACAAAGCGCTCGATCATCTTTATCAAGAGCAATACTTCCTGCAAAACAGCCGCGAGCATTTGAACCAATTAACCGTGCAGATCGAAAGCAACACCAGCAAGGTGAATAGCAATATTGACCAATCGATTCAGCAGGCACAGCAATCTTTGCAATCTAACCAGCGTCTCTCTCTTTTCCTTTCTCTATTTAGTGTGTTGGCTGCCGCTGCTATTTCATGGTTCTACGTGCGTAAGAGCATTTTGGAAAGACTTTTACAGCTTAAAGACAACATGTTCGCGATTTCTACCGGCCATTTAGATACCGAAGTGTCCATTCGTGGCAAAGACGAAGTGACGCAAATGGCCAAGTACCTAAAGGTATTCCAAACCACGGCCAAAGTCGTTAAGCAAACCAACCGAAAATTAGAAGCTGAAGTGGAAGAGCGAACCCTAGCCGAAGCCAAACTACGAGTAACTCAAGATGAGTTGATCCAAGCCGGAAAACTGGCTGCATTGGGACAACTCAGTGTTGGGATAACGCACGAGATCAATCAACCTCTGACGGCTGTGAATAGCCACGTTCGAAGTGCTCAGCTTTGGCTCGGTAAAAATAGACCAGACAGAGCACAAGAGAATCTTAAAAAGATCGAAGTCCTGCTAGAAAAGGTGGCTGCGATAACTCGTCACTTAAAAGCCTTCTCACGTAAGAGCGACGGCAAGATTGATAATGTGGAACTAGAGAAGGTGATTGGTGATGCGATTGATCTGTTCGAAACCAGACAAAGCGCAGTATCGATTCAATATTCGCCCCAAAGCTACCAGATGGTTCGAGCCAACAGCATACGCTTGGAACAAGTACTGGTGAACCTCATCAGCAATGCTCTGGATGCCATTGAGCATAAAGAGCAGCCTCAACTTAGTATTGCTACGCAAGTGCTTTCGAACACCACTCAGATTTTGGTTAAGGACAACGGACTGGGCATACCTGAAGAAGATATCCCGTATTTGTTTGACCCATTTTATTCCAGCAAAACAACAGGTAAGGGGCTTGGGCTAGGCTTGTCTATCGCATACAACATAATAAAAGATTTTGGCGGCTCGATTCACGTGGAATCGGTTGAACACCAAGGCACCACCTTTATCGTCACTCTACCAAAAGGCACAGGTTCATGATTTCAGAAAAACACATAGTTCTTATCGACGATGAAATAGATGTCGTCGAAGCCGTGAGCGAAATGTTAGAGCTAGAAGGGTTTAGTGTCACCACCTTTACTGATCCCAACCTTGGCCTAAAGTCGCTTAAAGCAAACAGTCAGTCGGTTGTGCTGTGTGACGTGCGCATGCCGAAAGTGGACGGTTTGACGTTGTTGAGCTCAATCCAACACCGTGCCCCGAATGTGCCCGTTTTATTGATGAGTGGCCATGGCGATATTCCAATGGCGATCGAAGCGATGAAGTTGGGCGCTTTCGACTTCCTAGAAAAACCGCTTAATTCGAGTGAGCTGGTGGAGAAGCTTGATTTGGCGATTACCCAGTGTCAGCACAGCTGCCCGTCAACCTCGGATGGTGATGAGCAAGAGGATTTACCGATTGAATCTGTGGTTATTGGCCAATCAAAAGCGATGGATACCATACGTAAACAAGTGCTCGCTTTGGCACATACCGGCGTAGATACCATCATCAACGGAGAAACGGGAACGGGCAAAGAGGTGATAGCTCAAGCTCTGCATCAATTCAGTCGTCGTAAGACTAAGCCATTTGTCGCGATTAACTGTGGTGGCATGACAGAGAGCATTATCGAAAGTGAGTTGTTTGGCCATGAAGCGGGTTCGTTTACTAGCGCGAACAAGAAGCGCATTGGCAAAATAGAACAAGCCAATGGCGGCACTCTGTTTCTCGATGAAATTGAGAGCATGCCGATTGCGGTACAAATAAAACTGCTGCGCGTGATTCAAGAGCGAATGATTGAGCGTGTTGGTGGTAATGAGTTGATACCTGTCGACATCGTCGTGGTCGCAGCCAGCAAAGCAGATCTCGTGAGCTTGAGTGAGTCTGGGGAATTCAGAGCCGATCTCTTCTATCGCTTGAACATTGCGAGCTTAAATCTTCCGGCACTGCGTCAACGCAAAGAGGACATTCAGGTGTTGTTCCGTCACTTTGTGATTCAAGCGAGCCACAAATACAAGACACGCCCATCAACGATTTACCCTGAGCAGATTCAGCAGCTATGTCGACACGAATGGCCTGGTAACGTGCGTGAATTACGCAATGTAGCTGATCGATTTGTGTTGGGTATCGTCGGTGATGGCTTCGATCTTCAATCGCCAATTTGTGAAGCGTCCGGAGAAGATTTCGCTTTTGAAAAGCAGATGGAGCAGTACGAAAGGAATGTACTGACTGAAGCGTTGATTGAGAGCGCAGGCAATATCAATGAGGTCTCTAGCAAGCTGAACCTACCACGCAAAACGCTTTATCGAAAAATGAAGAAACATCAATTGGATAAAGAGAGTTTCAAAGCCTAATTCGTTCAGGTGTTTGTTAAATGGAAAACCAAAAGCAAAACGAAAACCAAAAGCAAAACGAAAGCCAAAGCCAAAAGAAAAAGCACAAGACAACAATGACCCATTTGGTTTTTAGTCGAATGGCTGACTGTTTCAAGTGATTGTAATAAAAGAGCTTTAACATCTGGCATAAAGCGTGCAATCCCTACATTGTGGCGTCAGCCCACATGAGGTTATTCGATGTTGAGTCAAAAAAAATATGACGGTTATCTATATATGACAGCTATCCAACACCGAATGATCGAATAAAGGACATTAGAAAAATAATTGCTTGTTGCAAGGAGATACAAACATGAAGCAAATACTGAAAGGTTCGATTGCTCTGATATTAGGCATGAGTTCAATAACGGCATGGGCCGCTGCAGAACCAGCAAACTTAGGACCTCGTCCCCTCTTTTTAGTCAACAATATGGATGAGAGCCCTTTGAAAACTAAGCTGTTGAGTTGCAGCGAAGGACCTTTTCATCGTAGTGATTTTTCTATTGGGCATCGCGGAGCTGCGATGCAGTTTCCTGAGCACACTAAGGAATCTTATTTAGCGGCGATTCAAATGGGCGCAGGCGTTGTCGAGTGTGATGTGACCTTCACCAAAGATAAGGCGTTGGTATGCCGTCACTCGCAAAGTGATCTGCACACCACAACCGATGTTTTGGCGCATCCAGATCTCGCTAAGAAGTGTTCAACACCGTTCACGCCAGCCAACCCAGCGACAGGCGAAGATGCGCAGGTTGAGTGTCGTACCTCTGATTTCACGTTAGCGGAGTTTAAGACCCTGAAAGGGAAGATGGATGGTGCGAATCCAAAAGCAACCACTGTCGAAGAGTACATGAACGGGACTCCTGGTTGGAGAACCGATCTTTACAGCCAAAGTGGCACACTGATGACACACGCAGAAAGTGCAGCACTGTTTAAAGAGCACGGCGTGAAAGTGACTCCTGAATTGAAATCAGCCGCGGTAGATATGCCTTTCAATGGATTTAGCCAAGAGATGTATGCACAGAAGTTGGTGGATGAACTGAAAGAAGCGGGTTTCAAGCCTTCTGAGACTTACCTACAGTCATTCAACTTGGATGATGTGAAGTATTGGATCAATGAAACACCGAAGTTCGGCAAACAAGCGGTTTATCTTGATGACCGTGTTTACGAACAAGCGGACTTTGTCGCGTCTGTTGAAAACATGAAAGAGCTACACGATGCGGGTGTGAATATCATCGCACCACCTCTGTTTGCTTTGGTTGAACTTGATAAGAACAACGAATTGGTTGCGTCTAACTACGCGAAACTGGCTAAGGATGCAGACCTTGAGATTATTGCATGGACATTGGAACGTTCTGGCCCGCTAGCGCAAGGCGGTGGTTGGTACTACAAGAGCGTGAAAGACGGCATCAACAATGATGGCGATATGATGAAAATGCTTGATGTGCTGGCACAAGATGTTGGTGTAATGGGTGTATTCAGCGATTGGCCTGCAACGGTAACTTATTACGCTAACTGCATGGACAGTGACGCATAGGCGATTCTGAGAGCGCTGTTACGTCGCTAATTATAGCGTTTGTATAGAGAGCGCTTAGCCAAAGAATAATAAGAGAAAAAGCAGTGAACCAAAGAGCCTTCGGGCTCTTTTTTTTACCACTGAAATCGACGGGACAGAAATGACCCAAATGATGGGTTTTGAGTTGGACACGAATGACTCAAAAGATCTTGGTTAGTTTTAGGTTTTTTGTAAGTTGTTGAAATTTAGTAAATAAAAATATGGCACGAAGGCTGCAGTAGCTAAGGTGACTTTCAACAATAAGTAAAAGTAAGGTTTGAATATGAAAATCAGTGTTAAAGGACTGTTAATCGCTAGCTCATTACTGCTTCCTTCAATGGCTATGGCAAGCGACTGCTCTAGCCGTGGTGTGTTAGACGATCGATACTGTGATGAAAACCAAGATTTGGTGGCCGACTCACCAAAGAATCCAGATGAGTGGAATGACCCAAGTACGCTTGTGTTTACTTACACGCCAGTAGAAGACCCTGCGTTGTACAAAGATGCGTTTGCGGATTTCCAAGCTCACTTAAGTAAAATCACGGGTAAGCGAGTGATTTACTACACAGTTCACTCGAACTCTGCGCAAGTAGAAGCGATGCGTTCTGGTCGACTGCACGTTGCAGGTTTCTCTACGGGCCCAACAGGCTACGCAGTTAACTTAGCAGGTTACGTTCCAATTGCGGTGAAGGGCGATGAGTCTGGTTTCCAAGGCTACAACCTAATCACGATTGTGCGTAAAGACAGCGGCATTAACAAAATGTCTGATCTGAAAGGCAAAAAGGTTGCACACACTTCTGCATCTTCCAACTCTGGCAACCTAGCTCCACGTGCGTTATTCCCAGCGAAAGGCCTAGTGCCAGATGAAGATTACAAAGTGCTTTACTCAGGTAAGCATGACCAATCGATTCTAGGTGTCTTCAATGGAGATTATGACGCAGCACCTGTGGCATCGGACGTGTACGATCGTATGGTAGCAGCAGGTCGTGTTGACGATTCTGAACTGAAGATCATCTACCGTAGCCCACGCTTCCCAACGTCTGCGTTTGGCTATGCTTACAACCTAAAACCTGAACTGGTTGAGAAGATCAACGAGGCTTTCTTTAGCTACCGCTTTACACCAGAAATGAGCGCATCGTTTAAAGGTGCAGACCGTTTCTCGCCAATCAGCTACAAAGAAGAGTGGGATGTAATTCGTGATATCGCTCATGCGACAGGTACGGCTTACACCAAAACAGGCTTGAAGAAATTGGCTGAAAAAGATGCGGCTAAACGCGCAAAGAAAAAAGCCGCTGAGTTAGCAAAACAAGCAAACAACGGCTAATTCTTTTTCTATTAGAAGACTAAGTTTTCGAAAGACTTAGTTCTTTAAATACTTACCTTAACTAAAAATCTATGCCCTCGCGGGTAGGGCATAGATCATTCGAAAATTCGCACAAGGAAATGCAGTATGGCCGTAGCAAGCTATGAAGGAATAAAGATAAACAACCTTTTCCACGAATACGTGGCAGGCAAGCCAATCCTTAAAGGCATCAATATTGATATCGATGAGCCGGGTATCATCGCGATTATCGGCCCATCCGGTACTGGTAAAAGTACGCTTCTGCGCTGTATCAACCGACTCAACGATCCAAGCCAAGGTGAGATCATATTTGATGGCGCAGACCTGACTCAATTAAAAGGCCAAGCGCTACGTAAACAGCGTCGACATATCGGCATGGTGTTTCAAGAATATAACCTCGTGGAACGTTTAACGGTTATCGAGAACGTGTTGAGTGGCCGTTTGGGTTACATGACCGCTTGGAATGCATGGCGTCGTAACTACTCTGCGCAAGACCTCGCCAAAGCGTTCGAGTTACTTGAATTTGTTGGCCTGCAAGACTTTGCTAACCAACGTGCCGACAGTTTATCGGGCGGCCAAAGACAGCGTGTCGGTATCGCTCGCGCAGTAATGCAAGACCCATATATCTTATTGGCGGATGAACCGACGTCATCACTCGACCCGAAAACCGCGGTTGAGATCATGGAGTTGATGGAGACATTCGCAGAACAGAAAAACATTCCCGTGTTGGTTAACATCCACGATGTGAACTTAGCCAAGCGTTATGCCAAGCGCATCATCGGCATGTGTAACGGTAAAGTGCATTATGACGGTAGCCCTGAAGGTATTTCAGAAGAAGATCTAAAAATCATTTACGGGGGTGAGTCATGGCTGGATTAACCCCAAGTTCATCGCCAAGCGTACCGTCAAACCAGTCGCCAGCGAAGCATGAAAACCCGTTCAAAACCTCATGGACTAACCGAGCAATCATCGCTGCAATCATTGGCTACCTGTTTTACAGCTTTGCGACGTTAGGACTGACTTTTGATCGTTTGGTCATCGGTTTTGGTGAAAGTGAGCGGTTACTATCAAGAATGTTTCCGCCTGATTTTTCGCGTACTAACCTTTTATTGAGCGGTTTAGCGGAAAGCTTACAGATTGCGATTATCTCAAGCTTCTTTGGCATCGTTATTTCATTGTTTCTGGGCTTGTTAGCTGCGAGAAATATGATGCCTTCAATCGTATCGACGCCAATACGTTGTTTCATCGCACTATGTCGCTCTTTTCACCCGGTGATCATCGCAATCCTATTTGTGAAAGCGGTAGGCTTCGGTGCCCTAGCTGGGATCCTGACTTTGGTCTTCGCATCGATTGGTTTTATTGCCAAGCTTTTTGCAGAAGCGATTGAAGAGATCTCTTTTAAACCGGTTGAAGCGATTAAAGCAACCGGTGCCAGTTTTATCAGCGTCATTTTGTATGCGGTAATGCCTCAAGTATTTACTCGTTTTATTGGCTTTGCTAGCTACCAGTTGGATTCAAATCTACGTAACTCAACCATGGTTGGCATTGTGGGTGCAGGCGGCCTTGGCGGCACGTTATTTTCGGCATTCCAACGCTTTGACTACGACTTCGTCGCCGCTATTTTGATCACCATCATCGCATTGATTCTTGTGGGTGAATTTCTTTCCAACATTGTTAGGAGAATCTTCTAATGACAACTGCATCTATCGATAAAGAGTGGCAGCGCTTTACACCCAACGAACGCGTGGCTCGATTTGCCGTTTACCTTAGCTTAGTGTGTGCGATTGTTTGGTCTTGGCAGACGGTTGAAGTGATTCCTGAGTTCCTATACGACGCGCCAGCGCAGTTTGCTGACATGTTCGAGCGTATGGTGCCAGTGGACTACGCTTTCTATCCTGAATCAATCCACGCAGCGATGATTGAAACACTGCACATTGCGACGTTAGGTACCTTGTTTACCTTGATATTTGCGATTCCATTGGCGTTGTTGAACGCGCCAAATATCACACCTAACAAAGCGCTGAACTGGGTGGCTCAATTCTTTCTGGTGTCTTCACGTTCTGTGAACTCATTGGTTTGGGCTTTGTTGTTTATCGCACTATTTGGCCCCGGTGTTCTCGCAGGCATTATGGCAATTGCCATTCGCAGTATCGGCTTTGTAGGGAAGCTGTTAGCGGAAGCGATTGCCGAAGTGAACATGGGGCCTATCGAAGCTCTGCGCGCAACTGGCGCTTCTTGGATGAGCATCTTGCTTAAAGGGTATTGGCCACAAGTTATGCCCGCATTCTACTCCATCGTGTTGTTCCGTTGGGACATCAATGTGCGTGAATCTGCGGTATTGGGGTTAGTGGGCGCTGGTGGTATTGGCGTGGTGCTCAACGATGCGCAGAACCTTTTTGAGTGGCAAAAAGTTTCGATGGTATTAGTGAGTATCTTCGCAGTGGTTATCGTTGCAGAAGCCGTGGTGATCCACATCCGTAACAAACTCATATAAACATATTGTGCAATGCAGCGTGTTTTGTGTGATGTGTCAAAGTTAAGAGCTTATCTAGCATTTTGAAGCTCAAACGACCCTAGGTACTTCGGTCTACCTAGCGGTCGTTTTTTTATGTCTATTGAGTGACCTAAGACCTTGTTAGAAGTAGAAGGGCGTGACTCGTTTTTAAGTGTCTAGCTTTTAACTGCCAGCAGCGCATCCACAAATTCTGCAAACCCATAGCCACCTGGCTGCGACATCACCTTACTTGGATGATGATCTAACTTATCCCAATAATGCTTAATGTTTGCCACGCCAACGGTGAGTGGTAGTGATTCGAACATCTGTTGATCGTTCATTGAATCGCCGACATAGCAGGCTTGATTGTGGATTTGCTCAAGCGATAAGCCTTTATTAGCAAGGAAACGGTGCACGGCGTTTTTCTTTGAGTGTTCGCCGTACCAAGCGTTGATATGAATCGAACTTGCCGTCGCGTGTGCGCCTAAAGCGTGTATTCTTTCGAGTACCGCTTGAACAGTTTCAGGATCAACAGGCTTACGGTTTTGGCCGATATCAATCGCGACCTCACACAAGCGGTAAGATTGATCCAAAGTTAGCGAGAGGTCGGGGTAACTCAACAAGAACGCTTCAACTTCTTGTTTTAGCTTTGCTTGGTTCTGACGCACTTGTTCTAGCGGTGTTTCAGATGAGAGTTGTAATGCACCATCTTGCTTCTCTAGTAAGAAGGCGCCGTTCTCTCCTAGCACGGCATCGACAGGCCAAAGCTGCGCAATATGGTCACACCAACCAGCACAGGCTCCCGTTACAGCGACCACTTTGACTCCATTGTCTCTCAGCTTTTGTAACGCAATCAGGGTTTCTGGAGGGAGTGAACCTTGCCAAGTGAGCGTGTCATCGACGTCGGTTAATACCCAGTTGATGTGTTGCCAGTCATTACCTAGTTGGTGTTCCATCCTCAAACTCACTTATTCGGGTTTATTGTGTTGCGTGGAGTGCTCTGTTCGTCGTTAAACGTCTTTCTCTCAGTCTGACTAAGTGACGTTAATTAACGCTTAACCGTGTTTAGAAAACACAATGTTTAGCAAAATCACCGGCTTCATTGGCAGTCCAGTCGCCTTTCGGCTTTTCTTTCATATCAGTACACCAAGCTTCACTGCCCACTTCTGTACAAGCCATCAGTTGAGTCGCTAGAAATAGAATTAGCGCGATTTTTTCATAATAAACATTCCTTTATTCTCTAAATTTCTGCTTATAACTGTACCAAATACGACTAGAGATTGTTATAGCAGCCAGTGACATAAGTTTGCTAAAAACGATATAGAGTTGGACTTGGTTCGAAGATGAGAAGTGAAGGGGTTAGGCCGTCGCGATAGTCAAAATCAAAGTAATAGATTGATAAAGAGATTGAGGGGGGATCGAAAAAGCCAGCAACATGTGCTGGCTTTGAAATTCTTGTGCGCTTCTATTCGTTAGTGCGCTTTAACTACTTATCGAGTTATACCAGTTTCATCTCTTGGATGATGTCCGAAGCGATTTCTGGCTTCGTGCTCGTTGGTTTCTCGTGTAGGTCTGCTTTCAATTGTCCCTTACGGTTACTTAGGCCTGCTTCAAGTTTCTTGAGTGCTGCAGCGATAGCTGGGTACATAACATCGTCTGTAGATTTTGCTGTTACTCGTACACCTTCGTAGTTGGTGAATACTTCTACCTGATGTTGACCGTGTTCTTTAGTAATGATGATGTCGCAACTGATCAGTGATGGGAAATGGTTCGATATCTTCTCGAATTTACTTTCGATGTCTTTGCGTGACTCGTCGTTAATTGATACGTGATGTGTTTGAACATTTATTTTCATAAATCATACCTTTCCAATGACTGTGTCATTTAAACGTAGCAAACATCGGTGAGTTTAACCAACTGCGAAATAGCACATGTGTGATTCACTTCAGTGTTATCAAATAATCTCCCATTACTCCCTTGAAAGTCCGATGAACTGGTCGCATATTATGTTTCGTGTTTTCAATACATGTTCAAAAAAACTCCATCCTTGATAATTTGCTCTAATCTAGAGCTTAATCCCAGTGAATTTCTCTTTATCGGGTTTATAATTCCGAACTTGTCACTCCATTGATGTTCTTGCCAGCTCACTCACTTTTTTCTTATTTGATAAAAAACTCATCTTAAGTTGCTAATTTATAGACACTCAACTGCCCATTCCATATTGAAGTGAAACTCACCAGCCGTGAGTTTAGACTCGGGTATGGTAATACGCGCTTGAATGTCGACTTCTTTATTGGATGCGAGTTGCTCTACAGGAAACTCGACTCCCTGACGCCAATAATTAATGTCCCCTTCATAGCGAACGGGTGTTTCTACTTTGAATCGCACAAGTTCTGAAATACGAGACTCATCAATTGAGCCTAGGTCAATATGTTGCAGTTTGAGCAACAATCGAGAATCTTTGCGATTGGACTCCAACTTGAGCGTGATTGCTCTGCCATCGTATTCTCGACCAAAACTCATTTCACCTTGGTTATTGATCACTTCTAAACCGCAGCGTTCTCTAACATGCTTTTTAAAGCTTAATGTAGAGTGATTGTTGGATGCCAATGTACAGCTAGATAAGCTGATTAATATGAACGCGACAATAAATCGTGGCATGTTAGTTCACCATAACGCGGACAATAAAGTCCGTGACCGCTTGTTCAGTAACAGCCACATTACTGATGGTTTGCTTATCTTTGAGAGATACCTGATAGCTTGAGCTCAGTACAATATCGGCATGATGATATTTGTATTCGACAATAAGATCGCACGTGACACGGTCGGTTTGCTTAATTTCGACGGTAGTATCGGTGTAGTTAACGCGACTTTCGGTGTCGATTAACTCGATACTCGACCAATCGATGTATTCAGAATTCGACAGCGCATCAAAGATTCGGCGTTGGTGGTTGTCTGAGCCTTCTACGCACATTTGATTGAAATGTTCGACTTCTTTCCTATCAAACCCTGTGCTCACGGCATAGGGCGCGATAAACAATATCGCCAAGAATAAAACTAGAGTTTTCATAGTACCTCTGGGTCAGTAAGCCCTCGTGATTAGAGGGCTTACCGTGGGAGAGATGATGGATTAGTTACACTCAATCTTCCATTTTGTTTTTACTTCGTAATCTTCACTTGCGTCGAGATTGCTTTCATCAACCGCAACACGAGCGAAAAGATTCATATTGTTATCTTCACGAATTTGATCTCGAGTGATGTCTACACCCGATTCCCAACTAACTGCAGATTGGTCTAGCTCTGTTGTACCCGTTGACTGGAAAAACACATCGCTCTTTTGAATTTGTCCGTCAAACGATTCAATTTTGATCTCTTCTGCTCGCACTTTGATTCCGTTTCTGTTGCTGACTAACTTTACAGTTGCGTGAGATTCATTGTAACTTTCGCCAAAAGCTAGGTCGGCTTGGTCTTCTGTTGCTTCTATGCCACATTGAGACTCGACAGACGCTGAGAATACAACATCACCTGTTTTGTCATCTTGATGGTTAGGTGGTACGGCAAACGCCGATCCAGTGGCAAATACAGACATGGCAGCCAGGCCAAGTAGTGGTTTTTTATTAAGCATTTTTTACTCCGAAAAAGTGGTATTGCTTTGTTTCATCTTCAGCAGGCGATATTTCTCTGCTTCGATTTGTAATAGCTTTAGCTCGTGTTCCGCTTGAGCTAGCTCTTCTAAACGTTCTCGCTCACGGAGCTCGAACTCGTAGAGTCGACGACAGTCAACTCGATCCTCACCACCAAACTGCAGTGTGACAGCTGCGTAAACACCCGCCTCATCCTGATTCTGGTAGTAATAATTGTTGTAATAGCTATCGCTATCTTCATTGCCGGTTGATCCGTAGGTTCCGAACTGAACGGTTTTACCTGTGGAAATCGCTTGCTCACATGACGCACCCTCAGAGGTACGAACTCGGTCGGTTCCTGATGGGTTGGATACACTCGGTATCGGGTTCGAAAATACAGGGCTCGTGAGAGAAAAACTGGCCAATGAAGCGATAGCCAGTGCAACGACAGTCAATAAAGCTCTGCGTAGCGTTGTTATGATCTTGTACATAGTTAGTACCGTCTTAATTTGGTTAATATCGTTTGAACCTAAGGTTCGTGCACACTTCGTAGCTGTTCGGAGAATCCGTCACCATGCGTGTACAGATCTTTTTCTTGGTTGTTTGAGCCGCGGGTGTTTTCACATTGATATCCAGCTCTATCTCTTGGTTTGCATCCAATTGGATCTTGTTTGGAAATTCATTGTCATCAATTCGCAGGTAGTAGTCGGCTTGTTTGGTATAACGGTTTACCAATAAGAACCTGACCTGTGTTTTGTCGGAATAGGTCTGAAATTCGGTATTTTTCCACTTGTGCACATTTGCGTTTGCTAAGGAACTGCTCAGCAACAACGCGGCAGCAATGATGTAAATAGCCTTCATGAGAACCTCAAAATGATGATCGAGGTCTCATTTTAAGTTCGTTCAAAGACAGGACTTACCATTTTGCGCCACTGACATAAGGCTGACAGTACGGTAAAAATGACTGAGATTTTTTAGGTTGAAACTGAAGAACAACGAAAATCGGAGGGCAGAGCTGAGGAGAAGTGGACAAAGTGACTATTTATGATTTCATCACTCAGTGTCACAATTACAAATATAAGGTGCTGCAGTTTATTGAGGTATTTGTTAGTACGGGATACTCTAACAACCATCTTCTATTTGGATCCGTTATCATGAAAATGCCTGTTAAATTCGCTGCATTTGCAGCTTCCCTTTCTTTCGCTTTCAATGCCTTTGCTGCCCCTGTTGAATTTCAGAAGATCCCTGAGATCATGCAGCAGTTTGAAACTGCAGAACTGTACGTTAAAAAGTCGGTCACTCTAGGTCGTTTGCCAACAGAGTCTGAAATTGGCATTGATTTCCCTACCTATGTTTCAGACGGTGAGGGCGGTTACAGCATCGAGACAAATAACGTAATGACAGATTCTGTTGTTATCGCAAGTATGCCGAGAGCGATTGTGGATGATGTTTTCAACCAATGGCTAGTACCTAAAGAGACGTGGATCAGCAGCTACGGATCTTTGCCAACCTCGACCGTTGAATTTAAGCCGTTTAAGCGTATTAAAACCATCAAAGCCATTAAGATTGATGCTGAAATGCTTGAGCTGTTAGGCAGTGAAGATGGCAACACGGCGATGATCAAAGTGAGCTGGGATGAGAAGGGAATGAAGGTCTATAAGGATGGTTACTTAGCGGATTATGAGTACGGGATTGCCCCTCATGAGATGCAAGAAAACTATGAGCTAGCGCCTAAGTAATTAAGTTCATGTAAGAAAAGCGCCCAGTTTTTGCTAGGCGCTTTTTTTAAGCCCACCAAAACATGACGAAACTCACGCTTTTCTGACAATTTACCGCTCGTTGTGTTAGCATGCGCGGCTTGTCTTTGTAATTGATAAAAAACATATTACTCAGCGGATTTCTTTGTTTATCTGCCGTAATGACCTCATTCAGTTTGGCCTGACTTGGCTGAACATCTGCATTTTGCTCGGACGCAAAGAGAGTAGTACTCACTACTTCACTATGTACATTTGAGAGCACCATCTATCAAAGGCCTTTTTGAAACAGCCTAAATTAGCGCGAACTTAGTTCTGCGTGAAGGGTTTCGTTTTTCCAAAAATCCCTCTCGGCGGCTAAGTACTCCTTAGTTGCTGACAAGTAAGGAGTCTATATGACGACTACGGTATCTACGTCCGTACCTACATCTCAAGCTGGTAACACAGCTCCGATAGAGAAAGAAGTAAACCACCCGTTCCTCTCTTTGGTTATCATGGTGATTGTTGCTGCAATCGCAACTTACTTCATCCCTGCTGGTGAGTTTGAACGAGTGGTCATGAATGGCCGCACGGTTATCGACCCAGACAGTTACACACTATTAGCCAGTAACCCAACAACATTAGCCTCTTTTTTCGAATCATTTTTTAAAGGCTTCAAATCCGCTTCTGGTGTGATGGGTGTTGTGGTATTTGTGGGTGGTGCTTTCGGCATTATCAAACACATGGGTTTGTTAGACGCATCCGTCGTTGCGTTAACGACTAAGCTAAAGAAGCAAGGCTTGTACGTGATTGCACCTGTGATCATGACTGCGATCTTCTTCAACGTCACCTTCACCGGTATGCGTGAGCTTGATGTCATTTTTATCTCTTTGATGATCCCTATCTGTATCAAACTTGGCTATGACGCGATAACGGCACTTGGTGTTGTTTTACTGGCAAGTTGTGCTGGTTTTGCAGCTGCGCTAGCTAACCCATTCTTCACAGGTATCGCACACACTATTGCTGAACTGCCTATGTATTCAGGCATGTGGTACCGCTTTATTGTTGGCATGTTCATGTTATTAACGGGTGCTTGGTATGTACTTAACTACGCGCGCAAAGTTAAGCAAGATCCAACCAAAGGTTTGTTGCATGGTACGGGTTACCACTACGAATCTAGCGTTGAAGCGAAAACACTGACTACTCGTGAAAAGCTTGCGGGCATCGCGTTCTTGGGCGTATTCGCATACATGATCTTCGGCACGTTGACGATGGGGTTCGGCTTTACCGAGATTGCGGGTGCATTTGTGGCAATGGCGATCATTCCGGGTTTGGTGGCGGGTTTATCTCCGAACAAGATTTGTGAGTATTGGACCAAAGGTGTTAGCGATGTATTGGTGGCAGTACTGATCATCTTCTTCGCTCGCTCAGTGTTGACCATTATGGAAGATGCGAAGATTGTTGATTCTATTATCTTCTATCTTGCACAGATCATTTCTGGTAGCTCTAAACTTGTGGCAGCAGCAGGGATCTACTTCTCGCAGGCTGCGATCAACTTATTCATTCCGTCTGGCAGTGGCCAAGCGGTGATCACTATGCCAATCATCATTCCATTGGCAGATATTGGTCAAGTGACTCGCCAAGTTGCGGCGTTGGCTTCTCAATTGGGTGATGGTATTTCTAATTATATTTACCCAACCAACGGTGGCTTGTTAGCGGTATTGGCTATTGCAAAAGTGCCTTACACCAAGTGGGTTCGTTTCTTCTTACCGCTGTTCTTGTTCTGGTCAGTGGGCGCTTTGATTTCAGTTGTGATTGCTCAAATGATTGAGCTAGGGCCTTTCTAAGGTTTCTGTTTAATCGAATGCATGGACAGTTAAGGCTTAACTGAAGCCGTGTGAGTAAATAAGAAGGCAGCGAATTCGCTGCCTTTTTTTGTTTAAAGAAAAGCTATTCTAACGTCAAAGATTACTTTTCAAATTGGTAAGAAGAGGGCACGACAATGACGCCTTTTTTCGATATGTGAAAGCGTTTAGCGTCGGCAAGTCTATCAATGCCTATTTGGGTTCCATCTGGCACCTTAACGTTTTTATCGATGATGCAGTTCTGAATGTGGCAGTTTCGCCCAATCTCGACGTCTTCAAACAGAATACTATCAATCACAATCGCGGCATTGCTGACTTTGACCTTAGGGAAGAAGATAGAGTTTTGCGCCGAACCCCCTTCAATCACCACTCCATTCGCGATCATCGAGTTGATGAATATCCCTTGGTTTCCTTCTACAGAAGCAATGGTTCGCGCAGGTGGAAGTTGCGGATCATAGGTGCGAATCGCCCAATCTGGTTGGTATAAATCGATAGGTGAGGCTGGCTTCAACAGATCCATGTTGGATTGGTAATAAGAGTCGATAGTACCAACATCTCTCCAGTACGCATCTTGTGTTACGCGCCCTTCTTCGTCACCAAACTTGTATGCGTAAACACTGTTGTTGCCGACCAATTTAGGAATGATGTCTTTACCAAAATCGTGGCTTGAGTTCGGGTCTTCGGCGTCCGCCAGTAGCGCTTGTGTTAGCACCTCTTTATCAAAGACGTAAATACCCATTGAAGCCATGCTTCGAGTTGGCCTACCGGGTACACATGCAGGGTAGCGTGGCTTCTCGGTAAAATTATTGATCTCGAGAGATTCATCTATCTCCATCACACCAAACTCTTTGGCTTCGTCAATCGAAACCTCCATGCACGCTACGGTTAGATCGGCCTCGTTCTTTTTGTGCTGCTTGAGCATTGGCGCGTAATCCATGCGATAGATATGGTCGCCTGATAACACCACCACATGCTTAGCTTCACTACGAGAAAGCAGATACAAATTTTGATAAATCGCATCGGCTGTACCGCTATACCAGCTATCACCTGTTCGCATTTGTGGGGGAACATTGGTGATGTATTCGCCGAGCTCGGGGTTAAGCACCGACCAACCATCCCTTAAATGTTTTTGCAAAGAGTGAGACTTGTACTGAGTCAGCACCAAAATTTGGCGTAACCCTGAATGTAAGCAGTTCGCGAGCGTGAAATCGATGATTCGATATTTGCCACCAAAGGGCACCGCAGGTTTTGCACGGTTATCGGTGAGGGGAGAAAGCCGAGAGCCAACACCGCCGGCCAGAACGATTGTTAGAGTGTCTTGCATGGTCAGAACCTCAATGTATTTATGATTATGAACATAGACTTGCAAGCACTAAGCCAAATGTAACTCATTGAATATTAAACGAGGTGAGATTGATTCTTGTAGATCTGCACCAAATTGATGCGTACGAGATATTGGCTTGCTCTATTTTGATCCGAAGAGACCTGGGCAAAGTGAGGGTGGTGAATTAACAAGATGACGCACGGGAAAGTTGCATTACAAAACTGTCAATAAAATGAAGGAATAAAGTGATCAGGTCGATATAAATTTACATAAATAATCACAACTTTTCACAAATTGATTTCCATCAATAAAGTAGGGTTATTATATGCTACCTTGCACGCAAAATAAGAAATGATTACTCATTCACCAATAAAAATTAAGCCCTCAAAAGGAAATTATAATGAAAAAAACAGTATGTGGTATTGCGGTTATTGCGGCTCTTATGTCAACCAACGTTCTTGCTCATAAAGAAGGTGATTTCATCATCCGTGCAGGTGCAGCAACAGTTTCTCCAAACGACAGCAGCGGTGCTGTTCTTGACAATTCAGACCTAGAGTTTTCAGTTGATTCAGATACTCAGCTTGGCCTTACTTTCGGCTACATGTTCACTGACAACATCAGTTTTGAAGTATTAGCAGCGAGCCCATTCTCACACAATATTTCTGTAAATGGCTTAGGCAAAGTTGCTGACACTAAGCACCTTCCACCAACATTTATGGTTCAGTATTACTTTGGTCAAGCGAACAGCGACTTCCGTCCTTATGTGGGTGCGGGTATCAACTACACGGTATTTTTCGATGAAAGTTTGAATGGCACGGGTAAAAGTGCAGGCTTAAGTGACCTATCTCTTGACGATTCTTGGGGCTTGGCGGCTAACATCGGTATTGATTACATGATCAATGAAGATTGGTTCCTAAACGCATCAGTTTGGTATGCAGATATTGGTACTACAGCTAAGTACAAGCAGACTGTTAATGGGACGACAACACAATACTCAACAGACGTTGATATCGACCCATGGGTATTCATGATTGGTGGTGGCTACAACTTCTAAGTCACCTATTCAGTTTACTAAAGGCGCTCAAGCACCAGCCAGCTTGGGCGCTTTTTTTTGGTTCATCGCGGCTTTCCGGGGAAAGCCGCTTTTATTTTCAAGAAGAAGTAGTCTGTATCTCGATACCCATACCCCATTCGCTTGATTAGCTTTATCTTGTTGTTTATCCCTTCCAGTGTGCAGGTG